>CALGVD010000118.1 GCA_937920275.1 uncultured Pseudomonadota bacterium | reverse complement strand
CCTGACTGGCGGCTCAGCCGCCCGGCGTCACCACCGCGATCACGCCGATCGCGGGATGATCGTAATAGTTGCGCTCGTTGAAGCGGATGCGGCGGATCTCGTTGAGCTGCGCGGCGGGGTTGCCATTGCTCGCATGCCGCAAGGTCATGCCGAAATGCAGCAGGGAACCGCGCTCCAACTGGAAACTACCCGATAGGCCGGGTACATCGATCCCCAAACGCTCGAGCGGTAATCCGCTGCGGGGGGCGCCCCACGATGCTGCGGTCTGCACCCAGCCGGTGTGCACCAAGATGCGGTAGCCGCCGCGGGTGAGCTTCTCGCGGGTGCCCCCTAACTGCATGCGGCTGCCGGGGAGCGGGCCGATGTAGCGGGCGACCTGCGTGCCTGCGGTGTCGCTGGCGCCACGCGAGGGGGCCGCCGAAAGCGCAGCATCGTTGCCGCCGCCGGGCGCCCGGAACACGATCACCTCGACCGAATAGGTGCCACTGCCGGACGCGGCAGCCGGCGGTGGCGTCGTCGCCGCGGCGGGTTTGACCGCCTGCCCAGCGGCAGGGACGGTGATGAGCAGCGACAGCACTGCGAGCGTGGGCCACCACGCCGAGCGGGATCGGATCTGTATCCTCATCTGCCCATGATAGCCGCACCGCCGCCGAGGCGCTGCAACAGTGCGGTGACGAACTCGAAGCGCTCGGTCTCATCGACGAGCGGGTGGGAGACCCGCAGCTTCAACGGCCCCTCCAACCGGTACTCCCGGGGGTTCGACTGCAGCAGTGCGACGACCTTCTTCGGGTCGATCGAGTTCTGTGGCTCGAACTGCAGTTGCCCGCCGTGTGTGCCGAAGTCCACCCTGCGCAGACCGAGGCGCCGGGCGACCAAGCGCAGCCGCGCGGTCCGCAGCAGGTTGCGGGCGGGCGTCGGCGGCTCTCCGAAGCGGTCGGTCAACTCGACGAGCATGCCGTCGAGCGCATCCTCGTCCGCCGCAGCGGCGATGCGTTTATAGAGCGCGAGGCGCACCTGCACATCGCCGACATAGTCCTCCGGAAGCAGGCTGGGTACCCGCAGTTCGACTTCGCTCTGCGCGGCGAGCGGCGCATCGAGATCGACGCGGCGGCCGGCGCGCAGCGCCTTCACCGCGCGGTCGAGCATGTCGAGGTACATCGTAAGACCGACCTCTGCCATCTCGCCGCTCTGCTGCTCGCCGAGCAGTTCACCGGCGCCGCGGATCTCGAGGTCGTGGGTGGCGAGCACGAAGCCGGCGCCCAATTCCTCCAAAGATTCCAAGGCCTCGAGTCTCTTGAGCGCATCACCTGTCAGCGCCTTGCGTGATGGCACCAGCAGGTAGGCATAGGCGCGGTGGTGCGAGCGGCCCACGCGACCGCGCATCTGGTGCAGTTGGGCGAGGCCGAAGCGGTCTGCACGATCGATGATGATGGTGTTCGCGCTCGGCACGTCGATGCCGCTTTCGATGATGGTCGTCGCGACCAGGATGTCGAAGCGCCGGTGATAGAAATCGACCATCATCTGCTCAAGCTCGCGTTCTCGCATCTGACCGTGTCCGATGCGGATCTTCGCCTCCGGTACGAGCTTGCCGAGCGATTCGGCGACCCGGGCGATGTCCCGGACCTCGTTGTGCACGTAATAGATCTGCCCGCCGCGGCGCAGTTCACGCAGGATGGCTTCGCGTACGGTGGCGTCGTGCCATTCGGTGACGAAGGTCTTGATCGGCAGCCGCTCCGCCGGCGGCGTGGCGATGATGGACAGTTCACGCAACCCGCCGAGCGCCATGTTGAGCGTGCGCGGGATCGGCGTCGCGGTGAGGGTCAAGACATGCACCTCGGCGCGCAGGGCCTTGAGCCGCTCCTTGTCGCGGACGCCGAAACGATGCTCTTCGTCGATGACGACGAGTCCGAGGTCTTTGAACCGCGGTTGGGCGTGCAGCAGACGGTGGGTCGCGATCAAGATGTCGACGGTGCCGTTCTCGACACCCTCGAGTGCGGCCGTGGTCTCCTTGCCGGAGCGGAAGCGCGACAACGATTCGATCCGCACCGGCCAGTCCGCGAAGCGGTCGGCGAAGCTGTTCTGGTGCTGCTGCGCGAGCAGGGTGGTCGGCACCAGCACGACGACCTGTTTGCCGGCCTGCACGGCGACGAACGCCGCGCGCATCGCGACCTCCGTCTTGCCGAAGCCGACATCGCCGCAGACCACGCGGTCCATCGGCTGCTCGCGACCGAGATCGGCGATCACTTGGACGATGGCATCGGCCTGGTCCGCGGTCTCCTCGAACGGGAAGCCGTTGGCGAAGGCCTGGTACTCGAGTTCGTTCGGCGCGAGCTGCAGGCCACGCCGCGCCTTGCGCTGCGCGTAGAGATCGAGCAGTTCCGCGGCCACATCGCGCACCTTCTCGGCCGCCCGACGTCGGGCGCGGCTCCATTGATCGGAGCCGAGCTTGTGCAGCGGCGCGGACTCGGGCGCACCGCCGGAATAGCGCGAGACATAGTGCAGCGCGTGGACCGGGACATAGAGCCGATCGCCGCCTTGGTACTCGAGGACCAGGAACTCCCCGGGCTGGCCACCGACCTCCATCGCTTGCAGCCCGACATAGCGGCCGACCCCGTACTCCTCGTGCACCACCGGCGCACCGGCGGTGAGCGACTGCAGATCGCGCAGTATCGCGTTCGGGTCGGAGGCGGCCGACTTCCGCCGTCGACGTTCCTGTCGTGCACGGGTGCCGAAGAGCTGGGATTCCGAGAGCAGCGCCAAAGATCCACCCGGCAGGCTGAGTCCTTGCAGCTCCGGCGCGACGGTCAGGCCGACGCGATCGCCGGAGGCAAGGAAACCCTCCCAACCGTCGCAGGCCGTCGCCTGCAAGCGGGCCCCGCGCAGCAGTTCGCCGAGCACCTCGCGCCGGCCCGGTGAGTCGGCGGCCAGCAAGACGCGTCCCGGGAAACCATCGAGGAAGTCCTGCAGCGGTGCGAGCGGGCGCTCCGCGCGCGCATCGAGCAGCAGTGGTTTCGGTAGCTGCGTGCCGAAATCGAAGTCGATATCGGTCGGCTGCGGATCGCGGAAAGGCTGGCTTTCGACGCGGGAGTACGCAGCAAGGCCCGACTCGATCTCTTCAGGCGTCAGAAAGATCTCGCGCGGCTCGAGCAAGGGCCGTTCGATGTCGCCGCTGCGTTCGGCATGACGGTCCTGCAGCGACCGCCAAGCCCGCGCGAGTCCACCCTCACGGTCTTGGGTGAGATCGGCGATCACCGTGCGCGCGGGGAGGTAGTCGAACAGCGTGCCGGTATCGTCAAAGAAAAGAGGCGACCAGAACTCGATGCCCGCCGGTGCATAGCCGTCGCTCACGCCGGTGTAGAGCGGGCTGCGGGTCGGGTCACCCTCGAAACGGCTGCGCCAGCGACGCCGGAACGCACGGATCGCATCGGGGTCGAGCGGGAACTCGCGGGCGGGCAGCAGGCGCAGGGCGGGCAGGGCATCGAGCGAGCGCTGGGTTTCAGGATCGAACCGACGGATGGCATCGATGCGGTCATCGAACAGATCGATGCGCAGCGGATGTTCGGTGCCCATCGGGAACACATCGAGCAGCGAGCCGCGCACCGCGAACTCGCCCGGTGCACCGACCTGTGCGACCGAGGCGTAACCCGCCTCGATGAGCCGCATACGGAACGCTTCCAGCGCGAGGGTGTCACCGACCGCGAGGTCGAAACTGCGCGCGGCGACCCACCCGCTGGGCGCGAGCCGTTGCAGCAGCGTGTCGAGGGTGACGAGGACCAGTCCCCGACGCAGTCCCGGCAGTTCGGCGAGGGTCCGCAGTCGTTCGGAGACGATATCCGGCAGCGGCGAGAACAGGTCCCAGGGCAGCACTTCCCAATCGGGCAGCGTCAACACCGGGAGACCTTCGCGCACGAAGAAACCGAGTTCCGCGCGTCGTCGTTCCAGACTGCGGCTGTCCGGTTCGATGACCAACCACGGACGATCGTCCTGGCGGGCGGCCTCGGCCAGTGCGAGCGCGGCGGCACTGCCGTGCAGGCCCGTCCAGCGCACGAGCGGGCGTCGGGCGTCGGGGAGCAGGGGTTGGAAGAGGGCAGGGCGGGGTGCGGGCATGGGCGCGCAAGCTTACAGCGACGGAGCGGTCGGGCAAGGGGGTGGACGCCGTTCGGGTGGCGGAGCCGATGTGGTTTAATCCCCCGCGCCATGTTCCAGCCGCTGCCGCTGTTCGTGGGCTTGCGCTATGTGCGGGCCCGGAACCGCAAGTTCTTCGTCTCCTTCATCACCTGGGTGTCGCTCGCCGGGGTCTGCGTGGGCGTGGCAGCCCTGATCGTGATCCTGTCGGTGATGAACGGTTTCGAGGGGATATCCCGGGAGCGTCTGCTCGCATTGTCCGCCCATGCCCGTGTGATCGCCGGGCCGGGCGTTGAGGGCCGTGCGGCCGCCGCCCAAGCGTCGACCTGGCAGTCGGCGTTGGCAGCGATGGCGGGGTTGCCGGGTGTCACCGGGGTCGCGCCCTACGCGGAATTGCAGGTGCTTGCGCTGCGTGGCGCCGAGAGTCGGCCGCTGCAGTTGCGCGGGGTCGACCCCGCCTTGGAACCGAAGGTCTCGGAGATCGCGCGGGCCTTGCGCGAAGGGTCGCTCACGGACCTGCAGCCCGGGGCAGCCCGGCTGCTGCTCGGTCGCGGTGTTGCGGCTTGGCTCGGCGTCGGGGTGGGCGATCCGATCACCTTGCTGGTGCCCGGGGTGGATGCGGGCGGCACGCCCGTACCGCGGCTGCGCGAGTTCCGGGTGGCGGGCATCTTCGAGGTCGGGCACCCGGAGACCGACAGCCAGCTCGCACTCGGGCACATCGAGGAGGTCTTCGCGCTTGCGGGTGCCGAGCCGCGCGCCTTCGGTCTCGTTCTACGCTACGCCGATGCGCTGCAGGCGCCGGCCGGCGCCGCCGCCGCGGCCGCAAGACTGCCAGCGGGGCTCACCATGCGCGATTGGACGCAGGACCACGCGAGTTTCTTCCGCGCCGTGCGCATCGAGAAGACCATGATGACGCTCATCCTGCTGCTCATCGTGGGCGTGGCGGCGTTCAACATCGTCGCCATGTTGGTGATGGTGGTCACCGACAAGCGCACCGACATCGCGATCCTGCGCACGCTCGGCGCCTCGCCGCGACGGGTGATGGGCGTGTTCCTCGTGCAAGGGCTCGTCATCGGTTGGTCGGGCGTGCTGCTCGGCGTGCTGCTCGGCGTGCTGTTGGCGATCAACGCCACGGAGGCTGTGGCGCTGCTCGAGCGCTTGTTCGGCTTCCGCATCATGAACCCCGAGGTGTTCGTCATCTCGCGTATCCCTTCAGAACTGCGCTGGACGAACGTGGGTCTGGTGGCTGGAGTGGCGCTGATCCTGACGACGATCGCCACGCTCTATCCCGCCTGGCGTGCCTCGCGCGTCGCGCCCGCCGAGGCGCTGCGCTATGAATGACCGGACGGAGCGGCTGCCGTGAACCTGGCTTGGGAATGGATGGTGGGCACGCGCTACCTGCGCTCCGCACATCGTCGCGGCTTCGTCTCCTTCGTGGCGGTGATCTCGGCGCTCGGTCTGATGCTGGGTGTGGCCGTGCTGGTGGTGGTGCTGTCGGTGATGAACGGGTTCGAGCGCGAGCTGCGTTCACGCATGTTGGCGGTGACCTCGCATGCGACCCTCACGGGCCTCGAGGGTGCGCTGCCTGACTGGCGCGCCGTCCAGCGTCGGGCCTTGGGCCTGTCCGGCGTCACCCACGCAGTGCCGTTCGTCGAGTCGCAGGCGATGGTGGCGAACGGTGCACGAGTGCTCGGTGCCGCCGTGCGCGGTGTCGATCCGGCGCTCGAGATCGGCGCGTCCGGCCTTGCCGAACACATCAGCGGCGGACGATTGACCGACCTGCAGCCCGGCGCGTGGCGGATCGTGCTCGGCAAGACGCTCGCCGTGGAGTTGGGTGTCTCGACTGGAGATACGGTGGTGCTCATCGCACCGGAGGGCAGCGCGACGCCCGAGGGCATGGTGCCGCGGATGCGGCGCGTGACGGTCGCCGGCACGCTCGATTCCGGGATGTACGAATTCGATCGCGGGCTTGCCTTGCTGCACATCGCCGATGCGGCGCGGCTCTACCGGTTCGGCGATGAGGTGTCGGGTGTGCGGCTCACGCTCGCCGATCCCTTGGATGCGCCGCGCGCGGTGCGTGAGCTTGCGCTTGCGCTCGGCGGCGGCTTCTTCGTCAGCGACTGGACGCGTCAACACGCGGCCTTCTTCGAGTCCATCGAACTGACCAAGGGACTGATGTTCGTGATCCTGTCGATGATCGTGGCGGTGGCGGCGTTCAACCTGGTCGCCACGCTGGTGATGATCGTCAAGGATAAACAGCCGGACATCGCCCTGCTGCGGACACTCGGCGCGGCGCCGCGCAGCATCCTTGCGGCGTTCGTGTTGCAGGGGGTGTTGATCGGGTTGGTCGGTACGCTCGCGGGTGCCGCGCTCGGTGTCTTGGTGTCGTATAACATCCAGTCCTTGGTCGCCGGGCTCGAGCGACTGATCGGGGTGCGTTTCCTCGATCCTCAGGTGTATTTCATGAGCGACCTGCCCGCAGCGGTGGAGTGGCTCGACGTGGCGCGTGTCTGCGGCGTAGCCTTCGTGCTCTGTGCCTTGGCCACGCTCTATCCGAGCTGGCGTGCGGCGCGTACCCAACCGGCGGAGGCCTTGCGGCATGACTGAGACCCATCACGGCGCGGTGCCGTCACCGGCAGCGATCGCCGTACTCGAGGCCGAGGGCCTCGTCAGGGAGTTCCGCGAGGGCGCGTCGACCTTGCGTGTGCTCGACGGACTCTCCATGCGCATCGAGCGCGGTGAGAGCGTCGCGATCGTCGGTGCATCGGGTTCCGGCAAGACCACGCTGCTGCAGATCCTGGGCGGTCTCGACCGACCGACCGAGGGTACAGTGCGCATCGACGGCCGTGACATCCATGCGCTCGACGAGACGGCGCGCTGCGCGTTGCGCAACCGTACGCTCGGCTTCATCTATCAGTTCCACCACCTGCTGCCGGAGTTCTCCGCCCTCGAGAACGTGGCGATGCCGCTGTTGGTCCGACGCATGGCCGCAGCCGAAGCGCGCGCCCGCGCGGCTGCGGTGCTCGGACGGGTCGGGCTCGAGGCGCGACTCGGGCACCGTCCACATGAACTGTCGGGCGGCGAGCGGCAGCGTGCGGCAGTGGCGCGTGCGCTCGTGACCGAGCCGCTCTTGGTGTTCGCCGACGAACCGACCGGCAACCTCGATGGTCGCAATGCGGCGCAGGTCTTCGAGCTGATGCTCGAACTCAACCGGGAACGCGGCACCAGCCTTGTCATCGTGACCCATGATGAACGGCTCGCCGCACGGCTCGATCGGGTGGTCGTGCTGCAAGACGGCCGCCTGTAGCAGGGGCCCCGCCGGTCGTCACATCGGCCGCCCGCGCTGCCGATCACTGACTTCGCGCGTTTCTGCGCGAACACGCCACGAGGGCGCCTTGAGCCCGGGTGGACCCTCCGTTAGTACTGTGCGGCGAGGTGCGCCATGGGCGGCGACGCCCGCAGGCGTCGGCGCGGCCGGCCGGAGGGCGTGCGTCGCATGTCTGATCAGGGTGCATCGCAGCACAGGACCGACAGCCGGCTGAGCGTCCCACGGACGGCAGGTTTCGCCGCGCTGATCGGGTCGACAGCCGTGCTCGCGGAGCCCTGGGCAGGCGCTGCGCCGCTGGTCGTGGCCTTGCCGTTGTTGCTGCTGCTCTGGGCGGTGCTGTGGACGGGCGCTTTCCTGACAGGGATGGACCATCGCCGCAGCGCCGGGTGGCCGGCGGCCGGGATCTTGTTGTGTTCGGCAGCGGTCACGGCTGCGGTGGCCTGGGATCGCCTCGCCCAGCGTTGGCCGCCGCGCTTGAGCGGCGAGCGGGTGATCGCCGAGGTGACGATCGATTCCTTGCCGGCGACGCAAGGCGGGGCGCTCGGCTTCGAGGCCGAGGTGCAGATCGTGGCGCCGCAATCTTTGCAGCGCGGTCTGCGACTGCAGGTGACCTGGCGCGATGCGCCCCGTCCGACGCCCCGGGTCGGTGAGCGCTGGTGGTTGGTCCTGCGCGTCGACGCGTTGCCGGTGGTCCGCAATCCCGGTGGGTTCGATGCTTCCCGCGCTGCACTGCGCAACGACATCGATGGCCGTGCGACGGTGGTGAACAGCGGCTCCAACCGTCGGCTCGCCGCAGCCGGGCGCGGCCTCGATCCGCTGCGCGAGCGCATCGAGCGCGCCATCCGCGATACCGTCGAGGATCGCGATGCGGCGGCTTTGTTCGCCGGTCTGGCGGTGGGCGCGACCGGCACGATGACCCGCGAGCAGTGGCAGGTGTTCGCTGCGACCGGCACCACCCATCTGGTCGCGATCTCCGGCATGCATGTGACCTTGTTCGCGTGGCTCGCAGCCGGCGCGGCCCGGCGCCTCTGGAGTTTTGGTGCGGCGCAGGCAAGACGACGGGCACCGCCGATCGGTCGCGAGCCTTTCGCCGCCGTCATCGGTACGGCAGCAGCGCTCGGCTACGCATTGCTCGCTGGCTTCGGCATCCCGACCCAACGCACGGTGGTGATGCTCGCCGTCTGGTGGCTGATGCGTCTCAGCGGGCGTGAGCGGTCCGGGTTCGAAGTGCTCGGCTGGGCGCTCTTGGCGGTGCTCGCCCTCGATCCTTTGGCGCCGCTGTCATCGGGTTTTTGGCTGTCGTTCGGGGCTATGGCGGTATTGCTGGCCGGCGACCTCGAAAAGGGCGGGGTGACGCCAGGTGCCGTACGCGCCTTGCTGGTCACCCAATGGCGGGTGGGGATCGCGCTCGCACCTTTGACGCTGGCGTGGTTCGGCAGCGTATCTTTGGCCGGCTTCGTCGTGAATCTGTTCGCGATCCCGGTGATCTCGTTCCTGCTGGTGCCGTTGGTGCTCGCCGGCATGGCACTGCCGATCGCGTGGCGCGGTGCCGAGTGGCTGCATGCGCTCGGTTGGCCGCTGCTGCAGGCCTCGGCCGAATGGCCTTGGGCGATGTTGGCCTTGGACCCGGACCCTTGGTGGATCATCTTGCTCGCTGGCTTGCTGCCGCTCTGGTTGTTGCCGGTACCGGTGCGTTGGCGGGTGGCCGGTCTCGGTGCGCTGCTGCCGTGGGCGATGTCGGTCGCCGGTTGGCTGCCGCGATCCGATCTGCCGACGCAGGGTACGGCGCAGGTCATCGTGTTCGATGCCGGCGATGGTTTCGCGTTGTTGGTGCGCACCCGACACCACGCATTGTTGGTGGACACCGCATCTTCCCAGGCCGCACGCGGCGCTGCTGGACAGTCCCCGATGGTGACCGGGCTGCGTGCGAACGGCGTCAAACGGCTCGACATGTTGGTGTTGAGCCTCGCCCACGGTGTGCGGGCGGCGGGTGCCGCACAGGTCTTGGCCGCGGTCGAGGTGCGTGCCGCGCGTGTGGGTGGCGGTTGGCCAGGCGCACCGTCGCCGATCCTGCCGTGCGGCGCCGTGGAGCGTTGGAGTTGGGACGATGTCGACTTCGAACTGCGGCAGGCCGCGCCGCAGGAAGGTTCCTGCGTGCTACGCATCGCGATCCGCGGGGGACCGGCGTTGCTCGTCGCAGAACGACTCGATGCCGAGGAGGGCGCCGCGCTGCTGACGGCGGGTGCGACGCTCGCCGCAGAGGTCGTGATCGCGCCGCGACGGGGTTCGCCGGCGGCGATCGCACCGGGCTTCGCACAGTCGGTCGGGGCGGGATGGGTGTTGGTCGCCGCGCGAGAGATCACACCCGCCAAACGCGCGTTGATCGCGCAGACCTGGCGTGTGCCTGAGGCGCGTGTGCACGCCACGGCCGGACAGGGCGCCTTGGCGTTACAGCTGCAGCCCGGGTTGCCGCCGCGGCTGCTGCGCCACTCGGGCGGCTGGAGGGCCGAACCCCCGCCGGGGTCTCCGCTCGGTTATCATCGTCAGGCTTTTTGATGGGAGATGACGCGACGATGTGGGAAATAGTGCGGGCTGGCGGCCCGGTGATGTGGCCGATCCTGCTCTGCTCCGTGATCGCCGTGGCGGTCACCGTCGAGCGGCTGTGGTCGCTGCAGACCGATCGCGTGCTGCCTGCGGGCTTGCTCGACAAGGTCTGGCAGATGGTGCAGGCCAATCAGGTGACGGGCGAGGTCATCGAGACCCTGCAGCGCAACTCCCCGCTCGGTCGCGTGCTCGCCGCGGGTCTCAAAAGCCGCCATCAGTCGCGCGATCGGATGATGGAGCGTCTCGAGGACGCCGGGCGGCATGTGGTGCACGAGCTCGAGCGTTTCCTGAACACGCTGGGCACCGTCGCTGCGGTCGCACCGCTGCTCGGTCTGCTCGGTACCGTCACCGGCATCATGAGCGCGTTCAGCGCGATCAACGAAGGCGCGATCGGTGATCCCAAGATGCTCTCCGGCGGCATCAGCGAAGCCCTGATCACGACCGCCGCGGGGTTGTTGGTCGCGATCCCGGCATTGGTCGCCTACCGCTACTTGCGCGGCAGGGTCGACGGTCTGGTGGTCGAGATGGAGAAACAGGCCATCGCACTCGCCGATGCGGTGGAGACCGCCGGTCCGCGGCCGCCGGTGCGCGGTCGGGGCAAGTCCGCCGCATGAAGTTCCGGGCGCGCCGGGTCGAGGAGCCCGAGGTCAACCTGATCTCGTTCATCGACGTGGTCCTGATGATCGTGATCTTCTTCATGCTGTCCTCCACCTTCTCGCAGGAGGGGCGCCTCAAGATCCGCCTACCGGAGGCTGGCATCGCGGCGGTGCCGCGTACGGCGACGCCACCGATCATCCTCGCCGTCAGCGCTGACGGGGTCTATCAGCTCAACGGCACCATGGTCGATGGCACCGACAGCACCGCGCTGCGCGCAGCTTTGGTGGCCGTGGCGGGTGAGGCCCGCGATGCGCGGATCACCGTGCGTGCCGATGCGCAGGCCACGCACCAAGCGGTGGTCACCGCCATGGATGTGATCGCACGGCTCGGATTCCGTGAGGTCGACATCGCGACGCTGCAGGAAGGCTCGGGCAGCGGCGGCGCAGGGGCGGCTGCGGCGCGGACAGGTGCGGCGCCGCAGTGAGCACGGCACCCATCCAGGTGGTCGACGCCGGCAAGGTGTACCGGCGTTTGCTCGGGTATGCACGCCCGCATCTGCGCATGTTCCTGATCGGCGTGGTGGGCATGGTGTTGTTCGCGGCGACCGATGCCTTGTTGGTGGTGTTGGTGCAGAAATTTCTCGGCGGCGCGTTCGTGGCGCCGGATCCGCGCATCGTCTGGGCCATCCCGCTCGGTGCCGTGCTGTTGTTCGTGCTCCGCGGGATCGGCGATTACGTCTCCAATTTTTTCCCCGGTTGGGTCGGACGGCAGATCATCAAATCGATGCGCGCCGAGCTCTTCGGACACTATCTCCGGCTGCCCGTGCGCTACTACGAATCCGCCGCGACCGGCGATCTGCTGTCACGCCTCACCCTGAACATCGAGCGGGTCGCCGAAGCCACCACGAACGCCGTGACGGTGATGATCCGCGACACCCTGACCATACTCGGCCTGATCGGCATGCTCTTCTATTACAACTGGCAGCTGGCGGCCTTCGTGCTGGCGTTGGCGCCGCCGATCTCGTGGTTGATCCAGTTCATCAACCGCGCGTTCCGTCGCTACAGCGCACGTATCCAAGCGTCGATGGGCGATGTCACGCGCGTCGCCAAAGAAGCGCTCGATGCGCAGCGCGTCATCAAGGCCTTCAACGCTGAACGCCACGAGGAGGCCGTCTTCGAGGTCGCCAACGAGCGCAATCGCCACAGCAACATGCGGCTGATCGCCGCACGCGCGCTCGCCAATCCGGTGGTGCAGATGATCGCCGCAGTCGGCTTGGCCGGCGTGCTGTTTTTCTCCATCCGACAGGTCTTCACCCGCGAGATGCAGGTCGATGAATTCATGGCCTTCCTGACCGCGTTGCTGATGATCACTGCGCCATTGCGCCGATTGGTGCAGGTCTCCGGACCGCTTCAGGAAGGCATCGCAGCCGGTGCCAGCGTGTTCGATGTGCTCGATGCGCCGGTGGAGGATGCGGGCGGTCCCGTACGGATCACCCGCGCGCGGGGCGAAGTGGAGTTCCGCAGCGTGGATTTCGCCTACGCTGCTTCAGCGGGCAAGGTGCTCGAGGGCGTGAGCTTCATCGCGGCAGCCGGTCAGACGGTGGCCTTGGTCGGTCGCTCGGGCAGCGGCAAGAGCACGCTCGTGAGCCTGTTGCCCCGGTTCTACGACCCGGATGCGGGCTCGGTGTTGCTCGATGGCCGCGACCTGCGGGATTATCGCCGCGCCGATCTGCGTTCGCAGGTCAGCGTGGTGTCGCAGGATGTGGTCCTCTTCGACGACAGCATCCGCAGCAACATCGCCTTCGGGCTCTGCGATCCCGCCGATCCGGCGGTGGAGGAGGCGGCGCGCGCAGCGTATGTGCTGGAGTTCGCCGCCGAGATGCCGCAGGGGCTCGACTCACCGGTCGGTGAGCGTGGCGGTTCGCTCTCGGGCGGGCAGCGTCAACGCATCTCGATCGCCCGCGCATTGCTCAAAGATTCCCCGGTGCTGGTGCTCGATGAGGCGACGAGCGCGCTCGACAGCGAATCTGAGCGGCGTATCCAATCGGCGCTCGAGCGCTTGAAGAGCGACCGCACGACTCTGGTGATCGCGCACCGCCTCTCGACCATCGAGCAGGCGGACCGGATCGTGGTGTTGCACGAGGGCCGGGTCGCCGAGACGGGGACGCATGCGGAGCTCATCACCCGCGATGGCCTTTACGCGCAGCTGCATCGCCTGCAGTTCGCGCGCTGAAGCGGAGCGGGCGGTGGCGCGGCACCTCGAGGCTTGGCTGCAGCAGGTCTGGTATGGCGGCCGGGGCGGTGGCGCGTGGTTGTTGCCGCTGTCGTGGCTCTACGGCGCGGTCAGCGCCTTGCATCGCATCGCCTATCGGTCCGGGTGGGCGCGCGTCCGTCGAGCCGCCGTGCCCGTCGTGGTGGTCGGCAACATCACAGCCGGCGGTACCGGCAAAAGCCCCTTGGTCGCCGCGCTCGCCGCGGCGCTGACGGCGCGCGGCATCCCGGTGGGTGTGCTGTTGCGCGGCTATGGCGCACGCCGCAAGGATCCGGCGCGGGTCGTCGCGGGCGACGATCCGCTCGAGGTGGGTGACGAAGCTGTGATGTTGGCCGATGTCACGGGCGTCCCCGTCGTCGCGGGCGTCGATCGTGCGCGCGGCGCGGCCTTGCTCGTGGCTGCCGGGGCGCGATTGGTGCTGTGTGACGATGGCCTGCAGCACCCTGCGTTGGCGCGCGACCTCGAGATCGCCGTGGTCGATGCCGTTCGCGGGATCGGCAACGGTCGGCTGTTGCCGGCTGGTCCGCTGCGTGAGGCGCCGTCCCGGCTGACCCGTGTCGATTGGGTGATATGGCATGGTGAGCCGCCGAGCCCGCCGCGATGGCGGGGGACGGCGGGCAGCCTGGCGATGCAGCTCGAGCCAGGCGCTGCGCGACCGATCGTCGGTGCTGCCGCGCCGCGCAGTCTTGCCTCGTTCGCCGGTAAGCCGGTCCATGCGGTGGCAGGCATCGGTGATCCGGGGCGTTTTTTTGCGATGCTGCGGGCGGCGGGACTCGCACCCCACGAGCACCCCTTCCCCGACCACCACGCCTATGCGCCGCAGGACCTCGATTTCGGCGATGATGCGCCGGTGCTGATGACCGCGAAGGATGCCGTAAAATGTCGGCGGTTCGTGGATCCGCGGCTGTGGGAAGTGCCGGTCGTCGCTCGGCTTTCACCCGCAGACGGGGCGGCGCTCATCGACCAGATCGCCGCGCTGGTTGCGGCGCAGAGGAACGCATGACCGAAGATAACTCGACGATCGCTGCAGCAGGCCTCGACCGCCGCTTGCTCGAAATCCTTGCCTGCCCGATCTGCAAGGGTCCGCTGGTGTTGCATCCCGAACCCGCCGTGCTGGTCTGCCGTGCGGATCGGCTTGCGTTTCCGCTGCGCGATGGCGTGCCGGTGATGCTCGAAGAGGAGGCGCGCACACTGGCCGCAGACGACCCGCTGCTCGCCCGTTGAGCGCCGGCGTATGTATCGCATCGTCATCCCTGCGCGCTTTGGTTCGACACGCTTACCGGGCAAGCCGCTGCTCGAGATCGCCGGCAAGCCGATGTTGCAGTGGGTGTACGAACACGCGGCAGAGTGCCTGGCCGAGGAGGTCGTCATCGCCACCGACGACGAGCGCATCATGCAGCTTGCTTCGGGATTCGGCGCTTCAGCGGTGCTCACATCCCGGGACCATGCGAGCGGGACCGATCGCATCGCCGAGGTCGCTGCGCTGCGCGGCTGGACCGACGAGATGGTGGTGGTCAATCTGCAGGGCGATGAGCCCGGGATGCCTGCCGAGCTCATCGAGCAAGTGGCGGGATTGTTGCTCGAGCAGCCGCACGCCGACCTTGCCACGCTCGCAGTGCCGGTGCGTGATCGCGACGAGTATTTCGACCCCAACGCGGTGAAGGTGGTCACGGACCACGATGGGCGGGCGCTCTATTTCAGCCGTGCCCCGATCCCTTGGTACCGCGATCCGGCAGGTCTCGACGGCCCCGTGATCGGTGCCCGTCGGCACCTCGGTCTCTACGCCTATCGCGTGTCGGCGTTGCGTCGTCTGGCGGCGTTCGAGCCATCGCCCTTGGAGCGTGCCGAGCAGTTGGAGCAGCTGCGTGCGCTCGCCTACGGGCTGTGCATCGTCGTGGGCGAGGCGTCACGGCGACCCGGACCCGATGTGAACACGGCCGACGATCTCCTCCGCGCTGCAGCGGTGTTGGCCTCGACCCGCCGCACGGCCTGCGATTGAGATGATCGACAAGAAGACTTTCCCGTTGCGTGTGGCGCTCAGTGCGCCGGCTGTCGTCGTGCTCGTCTTGCAGCAGGTGGGGCGATTGGCGTCGCCGTCGCCGATCCTCTGGTTCGTGATGTTCGAACTGGCGTTCATCTCAGCCGCGTGGTTCGTTGCCCGGCGATCACCGCAAGCGACTTGGTCGTGGGTGCCCGTGATGTGGGGCGGCGTCGCACTCGGCGCGGTGGTGGATACGGTGTTGCTCGGCGGTCCCAAGGACGGGGTGCTGCCGTTGGTCGGTATTGCAGCCCCGGCGATCGCGATCGGCTTCGCGGGCGCGCGCGCTTGGCCGCGCCGCGGCGACGGCGCAAGCGCCGTGCCGCCGCGCGATCCGGGCGACGGTCAGTAGTCGTCGCGTCGCGGTGGGTTGAGGTTCGACGGGGACGAAGACCAGACCACGCGGGACGGTTCCGTCACAGGCGATACCGACCCCGCAGCGAGGCTGGGAGCCGGGTCAGAGGCTGCAGCAGGCTCTGAGATCGGCGCCTCCACAAGCGGTTCGACCACTGCAGCCGCGACTGGCTCGACGATCGGTTCGACGAGCGGTTCGACGATTGGCTCGACGACCGGTTCGACGATCGTCTCGACCACCGCAGTCACGACTGGCTCCACGCTCGTCTCGACGACGGGCGCTAGCGCCGGTGCCGGCTCGGCGGCTGCGAGGCCGGTCCAACTGATCGGCGTGAATTCGCGAGGCAGGGGCGGCATCGACTCGAGCGGGGTCGCCGGTGCGGAGTCCTGTGCCGGGTCACCGCCCTCGTCATCGACGCCAGCGTCGCCGGAATCCTCGCCTGTCGTACCCGTGTCGTCGGTGGCATTGTCGCGGTTTTGACCGCCTCGACGGCCCCGGCGGCCGCGGCGTCGGCGACGACCACGACCCTCTCCCGGGTCACCCGCCTCAGTGCTCTCCGTGTTGGTGACGGCTTCACCCTGGGTGAGGACACCCTCGGACGGTGGTGTCACGAGCATCGCTTCGGAGGAGGTCGCAGGCAGGTTCTGCATCGATGCTGCGACCGTTGCATCATCGGACCCTGACGCCGACGCCGCAATGAGCGCAGCCGTCGCCGCGCTGGCGGGTAGGGCGGCACTTTCGGATGCGCGATCCTCGCCGCGACCCCGACCCCGGCCTCGACCCCGGCCCCGCTGGCCGTCACGATCGCCGCGCGAAGCATCGCGCGAAGCATCGCGCGGAGCGTCGCGTTCCTTGCGTGGGGAAGAGTCTGGCGTGGCGCCGTTCGCGGGCGTTTCGCGCGCCGTTTCGCGCTCCGCGTCGCGCGGGCGGTCCCGATCGCCGCCGCGTTCGCCACCTCGTTCACCACTGCGGCCGCGGTCACGGCCGCCGCGCGATTCGCGATCACCGCGGTCACGCGAGCGGTCGCGGTCTCGACCGCGGTCACGGCTGCGACCGCGATCATGGTCGCGATCGCGCTCGTTTTGACCCGTGGACGACGGTGCAACAGGGAGCTTGATCTCCTGGGTCGGGACCGGGTCGCCGAACAACCAACGCCAGAGGCGTACGAACACGCCGAGACGCCGCCCGGCGGGAAGCGTTGCGGCTGCTGCGGCGACGGCGACGGGCGCGGCCACTCGGACGGGTGGTGCCTCGACGATCGGTGCCGGCGTGGTCGGCAGGAAAGTCGGTACGGCTGCGGGTTCTTGATGCGGTTGCTTATCGCGGCTGCCGGCAGGATCGACGACCTTGGCGGGCGTCGGCATCTGGTAGCTGGTCCGCTTGAACTCCGGCTGCTCGATCTCGTCGTCACGGACGCGTCGGATCGAGTACTCCGGGGTCTGGATGTTGCGGTTCGGCACGATCAAAAGTTCGACGTCGCTCTTGTCCTCGAGCGTACGCAGCCACTCGCGCTTCTCGTTGATGAGGTAGGTGGCGACCTCCACCGGCACCTCGGCGATGACCTTGGCGGTGCGGTCCTTGCGGACCTCCTCGCCGATCAGTCGCAGCAGTGCGAGCGCCATCGACTCGACGGTGCGGATGCTGCCGATGCCGGTGCAGCGCGGGCACATCTCGTGGCTCGAATCGCTGAGCGAGGGGCGCAGGCGCTGGCGCGACATCTCGAGCATGCCGAAGCGCGACAAGCGGCCGATCTGGATGCGCGCACGGTCCATCTTCATCGCATCGCGCAGGCGATCTTCGACGGCGCGCTGGTTGCGCGATTCGTCCATGTCGATGAAGTCGATGACGATCAGACCGCCGATGTCGCGGATGCGCAGCTGGCGGGCGATCTCGTCGGCCGCCTCGAGGTTCGTGTTGGTGGCCGTGGTCTCGATATCGCCGCCGCGCGTGGCACGGGCGGAGTTGATGTCGATCGAGACCAGCGCCTCGGTGTAGTCGATGACGATCGAGCCGCCCGAGGGCAACTGCACTTTGTGTGCATAGGCCGATTCGATCTGGCTCTCGATCTGGTAGCGGTTGAAGAGCGGGATGTCATCCGAGTACATCTTCAGGCGTCGACCGCCTTCCGCCGGCATGAAACGCTGCATGTACTCGGCGGCGATGGCATGGGCACCCGGTTCGTCGACCAGCACTTCGCCGATGTCATCCGAGAAGTAATCCCGCAGGGAGCGCGTGACGGGGTCGCTCTCGCGATAGACCAGGAAAGGTGCTGGACGCTCGAGCACCGCCTTGATGATCTCTTCCCACTGGATGCGGAGGTTGTCGAGGTCCCACTGGAGTTCCTCGATGGCCCGACCGACGCCGGCCGTCCGCACGATGGCGCCCATGCCCTGCGGCACCACCAAGGCATCCATGATGCTCTTGATCTGGTCGCGGTCCTCGCCCTCGATGCGACGGCTGACGCCGCCTGCGCGCGGGTTATTGGGCATCAGCACCAAAAAACGCCCGGCGAGCGAGATGAAGGTGGTGAGGGCGGCGCCTTTGTTGCCGCGCTCTTCCTTGTCCACCTGCACGACGATGTCCTGACCTTCCTGCAGGATCTCGCGCATGTTGATGCGCCCGCTCGAAGGGTTCTTCAGGAAGTACTCCCTGGAGATCTCCTTCAGCGGCAGGAAGCCGTGGCGCTCGGCGCCATAGTCGATGAAGCAGGCTTCGAGCGACGGCTCGATGCGCGCGATGCGCGCCTTGTAGATGTTGGCTTTTTTCTGTTCGCGGGACGGAAGTTCGATCGAAAGGTCGTAGAGCTTCTGTCCGTCAACCAGAGCGACGCGCAGTTCTTCCTGCTGCGTCGCGTTCACGAGCATTCTTTTCATGGGGGGCCCCTATACGGGAAGGGGCCGACGGTGACAGGGCGGTCAGAGCCAATGCGGCGGAGAAGGGCGCGAACGAGTGGATAGCGGTCATCTTGTTGTTGCTGTTCTTGTTCGTTCGGCCTGCCCGGGAACTTGCGAACCGCGGGACGGAACCTGCTTTGGTCTGTGCGCCGACAGCGCGCCGGGGAGTCTTGAGGACTCGACGCCGGACGCGGCCACTATCGGCCGGATTCGATGGCCTCGTCGCCGAGGACCAACTAACATGCGACGCCCGCCATCGGCGGACCTCGCGGCGATTGGCGCCTGGATAGACCGCGTGAGGCGGTAAGCTAGGCGACCGTGGGAGTTTATGACAAAGGCTTTTGAAAAACAAGATGTTACGGAAATGACTGATAAAACCGCCGTAACCCACGCCGTGGTCGGAGAAGACCATGCCGGCAGTCGCCTCGACCGGTTCCTGACCCGCCAGTACCCCGGGCTGCCGCGGACCCGTCTGTACCGCATCGTCCGCAAGGGTGAGGTCCGGGTGAACGGCAAGCGTGCCGAGATCGACACCCGGCTCATGCTCGGTGATTCGGTGCGGCTGCCGCCGGTGCGTGCGACCGCCCCCGAGCCTGGGCAGGGCGAGCCTGGACGGGGCGAAACCGGGCAGGGCGAGCCTGGCGTCACCGCCACGGCCGCTGCGGCCCCTCGCGAGGCAGGTGCCGCCCCTGCCAGCCCGGCCGCCCCCCGCGAGGCCGCTGCCGCCCCTGCTGCGCCCGCCGCCCCGCGCACCGCGGGAGCCTTCGCGCCCGCTGCGGGTCGACGCCGTGTGCCCGATACGCTCATACAAACGGTGACCGGTGCGATCATCCACGAGGATGAGCGCCTGCTCGTGATCGACAAACCGGCGGGCATCGCCGTCCATGGCGGCAGCGGAGTGAGTTTCGGGATCATCGAGGCGTTGCGCGCTGCGCGTCCGCACGAGAGCGATTTTCTGGAGCTCGTCCACCGTCTCGACCGCGACACCAGCGGCGTGCTGTTGGTGGCCCGCAAGCCCGCGGTGCTCCGCATGCTGCACGCCAGCTTGCGTGAAGGCGAGGGCTTCGAGAAGCGCTATCTGACGTTGCTCAAAGGCAGTTGGCAGCTCGGCAAGAAGCGCATCGATGCGCCCTTGCGCACCGACCTGCGCGTCGGCGGCGAGCGCACCGTGAAGGTCGCGCCCATGGGCAAGAGCGCGGCCAGCGATTTCCGCGTCGTGCAGTCCTTCGGCAAGGTGGCGACGCTCATGGAAGTGTCGATCCTCACCGGTCGGACCCACCAGATCCGCGTGCACGCGGCCTATGCCGGTCATCCGGTGGCGGGCGATCCAAAATATGGCGATGCCGAGTTCAATGAAGAGATGCGGGACTTGGAGCTCGAGCGGATGTTCCTCCATGCCTCGAGCCTGTCGTTCGTGTGGCCCGACCGCGGTACCGACTTCAGCGTGAACGCGCCCTTGCCGCCGGCGCTCGCGCGGGTGATCGATGTCCTATCGCGCCCACGCCCGAAGCGCACGCGATACCGATACAAGCGGTAGCCCGATCAGCGCGGTCGGATCTTCGGTGTACAGCCGATCGAGCAAGCTGATGCCGAGGCCTTCGCACTTGAACCCACCGGCGCAATCGTAGGCCGGTTCGGCGGCCACATAGGCCGCGATCTCTTCGGCGTCGAGGGCGCGGAAGAGGCACACGGTCTCATCGATGAACGCGGTCTCGAAGTCGTCCTGCAACGAGAGGATGCAGACGGCGGTGTGGAAGACCACGCGTTGTCCGGCGAGACGGGTGAGTTGCGCGGTCTGGGCGATCGCGCTGCCCGGCTTGCCGAGGCACTCCTCGCCGAGCGCGCAGACCTGGTCCGAGCCGATCACGAGGGCGCCCGGCTGGTCGGCGGTCGAAGGGCTCTCTGCCCGCAAGGCTTGCGCGACCGCGAGGGCTTTGCTGCGGGCGAGTCGGGCCGCCAGCATCGCCGGGGGCTCGCCGGCGTGGTGGCCTTCGTCGACATCGGGGGACCGCCAAGAGAACGGGTGACCCAACCGAGCGAGCAATTCACGTCGATAGCGGGAGCCCGAAGCGAGCCAGAGGGGCCTTTTTAGCAGAAACAAGGGTTTACACCACCAATTCGTTTTGACTCGCGGGGGGGTGCCGCCTATTATACGCGCCCCATGCAGGCGGATTGGTTGCGCCCCCTCGATGTCGATCGTCACGCTGACGCCGGCGACTCGTGGGAGTTCAAACTGCCGCTGACGCAGCTGCCGCGACTCGCTCAAGAGCTGTCGTCGGTGGAGGGGACGGTCGAGTGTCGCGTGATGCTGTCACGCGAACGCGGCCAGCCGGTCGCGGAGGTCCGGGTCAGCGCGCGTCTTCCGCTGCGCTGTCAACGGTGCATGCGGCCCGTGTGGCTTCCGGTCGAGGCGGACTCCAAAGTCTGGCTCGTGACCGACCCGGCGCGTGCCGATGACCTCGATCCGGGCATCGAGCCGACGCTCGCCCCGGAGGGGCGGGTCGTGCTGCGCGACCTGGTCGAAGAAGAGATCCTGCTCGCGGTGCCGTTGGTGCCGCGGCACGAGGGAGTCGCCGACTGTGGTCCCGGCGATTTCGCTTTCGGCGATGAGCCGGAAGTCACAAAGGACGACACGATCACGCCGTTTGCAGGGCTGGGCGAGCTCCTGAAACGGGGCCGATAGCCCGCTCGCCCACCGAGGAGACCGACATGCCAGTCCAGAAAAGCCGCAAGACCCCGTCCAAGCGCGGCATGCACCGCTCGCACGACCGAGCCCCGACCCCTGCGCTGTCGATCGACCCGCAGTCCGGCGAGACCCATTTCCGCCACCGCATCACCCCCGATGGTTTCTATCGCGGCAAGCGCGTGATCGAGAAGCCCGTCGACGACGAAGCGGCCGGTTGAGCCCTCTGGCGCGTCGCGGGGCGCGCCCGCTCCCCCTGCGGAGCATCCCATGACCGTCATCGCGCTCGATGTCATGAGCGGCGATCTCGGCGCGCAGGAGTGCGTGCCGGCGGCGCTATTGGCTTTGGCCTCCGATCCGGATCTGCGGCTGTTGCTGGTCGGGGATCCCGCCGCGATCGAGGCGGGCCTCGCCCGCACATCGGCCGGCACATCGGCCGGCATATCGGCGAGAAATCGATGCGAGATCGTCCCTGCCGCCGAGATCATCACGATGGAGGACTCGCCGCGCGAGGCGATCCGCCGTAAGAAGCACTCCTCGATGCGCGTCGCCATCGATCTCGTGCACGCAGGGCGCGCGGCGGCGATGGTCAGCGCCGGCAACACCGGCGCCCTCACCGCCATCGCCCACTTCGTCCTCAAGTGCCTGCCGCAGGTGGAGCGTGCGCCGATCATGTCGGCGGTCCCCAACGAGCGGGGTCATACCCACCTGCTCGATCTCGGCGCCAATGTCCGAGCCACCCCTGTGCAGCTCCTGCAGTTCGCCCTGATGGGCGCGATCGTCGCGCGTGATGTACACGACATCGCACGGCCACGGGTCGGCCTGCTCAACATCGGCGTCGAAGAGACCAAGGGGCATGATCTGGTGCAGGAAGCCCATGCGCTGCTGCGTGCGCGTGCGGGCGATGGCGTCGAGTTCGACTATGTCGGCTTCGTCGAGGGCGGTGATATCTTTGGTGGTGAGGTCGATGTCGTGGTCACCGACGGCTTCACCGGCAATGTCGCGCTCAAGACCATGGAAGGGGTCGCAGGACTCATCAGCCGCCGCCTGCGCCGGGAATTCACGGCGAGCCTCCTGAGCAAACTCACCGCGCTCTTGGCGCGGCCGGTGCTCAGCCGGGTCTCCGCATCGCTCGATCCTCGCGCCTTCAACGGCGCGGTCATGGTCGGTCTCAAGCATATCGTGGTAAAAAGCCACGGCAGCGCCGATCGAGTCGCGATGGCCCGTGCCGTTGCCATCGCTGCCACCGCTGTGCGCCGCCGACTCATCGAACATGTCACCGTCGCATTGGACAACGGCGCCACGCCTCAAGGACAGGGAGACCCTCCAGCATGACCTTCACACTCCGTCATTCGCGCATCGCCGGCACGGGCAGCTACCTTCCCGAGAAGGTGTTGACCAACGCCGATCTCGAGAAGATGGTGGAGACCTCGGACGAGTGGATCCAAGAGCGGACCGGTATCCGCCAGCGGCATATCGCCGCTGAAGGTCAGACCACGGTCGATCTCGGCGAGCGTGCTGCGCGTCGGGCACTCGAGGCGGCCGGCGTCGAGGCGAGCGAGGTCGATCTGATCGTGTTCGGCACCACCTCGCCTGATCTCGTGTTCCCCAACTGCGGCGCCTTGCTGCAAGCGCGTCTCGGATTGCACGGCTGTCCGGCGCTCGGGCTCGAGGCGGCCTGCAGCGGCTTCATCTACGCCTTGTCGGTCGCCGACAAGTTCGTGCGGCTCGGCGAGGCGAAGTGCGCGTTGGTGGTCGGTGCGGAGACCCTCAGCCGCATCGTCGATTGGACCGATCGCAGCACGGCGATCATCTTCGGCGATGGCGCCGGTGCCGTGGTGTTGAAACCGGCGGACGAGCCGGGGATCCTCTCCACGCACCTGCACGCCGACGGATCCTATGTCGATCTGCTGCATTGCCCGGTAGGCCCTTCCAAGGGGTTCACCTACGATGCACAGGGTCGGCTCGAGATGTTCATCCGCATGACCGGGAACGAGATCTTCAAGGTCGCCGTGAAGTCCCTCGGCGCCTTGGTCGATGAGACCTTGGCCGCCAACGGGCTCGATCAATCTGCGCTCGATTGGTTGGTGCCCCACCAGGCCAACATCCGCATCATCCAAGCGACCGCCAAGAAGCTCGGTATGCCGATGGAGAAAGTGATCGTGACAGTGCAGGACCACGGCAACACCTCGGCGGCCTCGGTGCCCTTGGCCCTCGATGTGGGTGTGCGTGATGGCCGCATCAAGCGCGGCGATCTCATCTTGCTCGAGGCCTTCGGCGGCGGCCTGACCTGGGGATCCGCCCTGATCCGCTACTGACCCCGTAGCGCAGCGGTCAGGCAAAAAAAAACGCCGCGTTCTCACGCGGCGTCTTTTTTCCCGGAGCGGGACCTTGCGGTCTTACTTCGAGATCGTGCGCTTGAACATGCGATCGATCTTCTCGTTCGTCGCATCGCAGCAGCTCTGGCTGGCCTGCGCAGCGGCGAGCGCCTGGTTGGCGGTCGACTGGGCGCTGTTGGCAGCCGAGGCGGCCGCAGCGGCAGCGCTACCCGCGCTGTCAGCAGCGCTCTTGGCAGCCGCGACCTGCGAGCCGATGCTCGAGACCTGCGACTTCAGGGTGTCGACCTGGGCCTGCAGCGGCTTGAGGTCGGTGCAACCGGCGAGGCCGGTGAGGGCGGCCAGGGCGGCGATCTTGACGATGACGGGGGTCTTCATTGTTCGAGTTCCTCTGAGGTTTCGGACGGATCTGGAGCGCAGAGGGGATCGTGTGACGAATCCCCCATTACGCCGCGCAGTATGGCACCAAATTCCGGGGCGAAAATCAACTGGGCGAAAGTTACATCCGTCATAGCGGCTTTCGCAGCAGGAACTGGTGATTGTGCAAACGAATCGTCTCGGCAGCCCCGGAGGCGCGGAACTCGTCCACCGCGCGGGTGACGCCGTGGTCCCAGATCCCGCGCCGGTCATAGTCGTCGCCGGCGATGTAGCCGCCCGGCTTGAGCTTCGGGAAAAAGGCGGCGATGTCGCGCTTGACGTCGTCGTAGAAGTGGCTGGCGTCGACGTACATCCAATCGAAGTGCGCGTCGGGGAACAGCGGCGCGGCGTCGTGCGAGAGCGTGCGATGCAGTATCACGCGTCCCGAGGCGATCTCGCGCGCGAACCGCGTCGTGACCTGTACATATTGCGCCTGCAGGGCTTCGCTCGCCGCCTTGCCGTCCTTGAAGTCTTGGGTGGGGCCGTCGTAGAGCGTCCCGTCATCTTTGGGGAACCACGGGTCGACGAGATGCAGCTCCTGCGGCTCGTTCATGGCGAGGATGCGTTCCGAGAAATCCCCGTCGAAGACACCGACTTCGATGACCTTGCCGCCCTTGGGCAGGGTGTCGAACATGAAGTCTCGGCTCGCGGCGCGGCGGGCTTTTTTGGAGAGAAGCCGTTGGTACCAGTGTCTGCCGGGCAGTCCCGGGGCGGGGCGATACATGGCAACATCATAGCCCATGGATACCGGGATTGGGGCGGCCGGCATGGCCGCCCGAAGAGACGATGTGCCGCCGCGAGTGCTGTTCGTGCCGGTGAGCGGCCCCTCGGGCATGGGCGAGTTCGCCCGTGCACGGGGCCTTGCCGAAGCGGTGGCGGCGCGATGGCCGCAGGTCGAGCTGCATTTCCTGCTGCACCGCGATGCGCCCTACGCCGCCGCTTGCCGCTTCCCCACCACCTTGCTCCCGGCCTCGCCGACCCTCTGCGACACCGAGGTCATCGACGCCATCCACGCGTTCAAGCCGGGCGTCGTCGTGTTCGACAACGCAGGGCGCACTGCGGCGCTGAAGGCGGCACGGGCTGCGGGTGCCAAGGTGATCTACGTGAGCTCGCGCGGTCGCCAGAGATACAAGGCCTTCCGCCTACGCTGGATGCGGCTGCTCGATGATCACTGGATCTCCTACCCGCCGTCGATCGCCGGTGCGCTGAGCGGGTTCGAACGACTGAAGCTGCGGGTCGCGGGACGGCCGCAACTGCGTTTCCTCGATGCAGTGGTCGCACCGCCGGATGAGGCCGCGGCGACCGCCTTGCTGCCGACGATGCCCGCCCCCGACCTGGTGATCGTGCCGGGCGGGGGCAGCGCGTTCCACGACTCGGCGATGACGCCGGCGCAGTTCGCGCGCTGGGGCGAGGCGCTCGCCGCGCACGGTCATCGGGTCGTCTTCGTCGCCGGGCCTTCGTTCACCGGCGAGGTCGCGGTGTCCGAGCGATTGCAACTGCTGCGCGGCGTCGGCGGCGGCGCGCTGATGGCCTTGCTGCGCCGCAGTCGTCTGGTGCTGGTGAACGGCGGCGACACGCTGTTGCAGGCGCTCGCGCTCGGTCGTCCCTGCGTCGCGGTGCCGATCGCCGGCGATCAGGCCGCGCGCATCGCGCGTTGCGTCGCGGCGGGGGGCGTCGAGGCGCCGGCGCCGGATGCGGTGGTCGCACGCTGCGCCGCACTGCTCGGCGAGGGGTCTTCAGGCGCGTCGCTCACAGCGCTCGCGGATGCGGCGCGCAGCGCGGGGTTCACCGACGCGCTGCCCGGCATGGTGGCCCGTATCGGCGAGCACCTCGAGCTCGCATAGCGCGCGCGGATTTCAGCCCCGCGTGCGGTCCCCGCCGTCGTGCGCGTCGATCAATCCACGATAGGCCGCGAGCGTCTCGCGCACCACGGTGTCGAGATGCCAAGGTGACAGGTCGTGCTGCAGCCGTGGTGGCCGCGATGCGGCGATCTCCCGGATCGCCTCGGCCATCGCCTGCACATCGTCGATGGCGACGAGCCGTCCCGGGAAACGCGACAGGATCTCCGACGGTCCCTGCGTACGCGTCGCGAGCACCGGGGTGCCGGCATCGAGCGCCTCGAACAGCACCCGCCCGAGCGGCTCGCTGCGCGAGGGGCTCACGAAGAGATCGAAGGCCTGGTAGAGATCTTTGGCATCGCTGCGGAAGCCGAGGAACTTGATGCGTCCGTCGGGGCAGACCTCGCTCGCGAGGCGCTCGAGCGAGGCGCGTTCGCGACCCTCACCGGCGATCACGAGCCGCGCCTGCGGCAGCGCCGCCGCACCGAACGCACGGATCAGCGTATCGAATCCTTTGGACTCCGCAAGCCGGCCGACGCCGCCCACCAAGAACTCCTCCGGTGCCGCGCCGGCGAGCGTACGCAGCGCCGCGATGCGATCGGGCGCGAGCTTGGGCTGCGGCATGAGCGATTCATGGATGTCGAACACCCGGCCGCGGTAGCCGGTGAGGTCGCGCTTCTGCCACTGCGCGATGACGATGAGACCGTCCATCTGCAGGAAATGCGGGCCGTTGACCCACATGTGCAGCGTGGCGATGGTGGGGCAGGGCGGCTTGAGCCGCGCGACGAGGCGCGTGCTCTTGCGTAGGTGGGTATGGATGACCTCGGGCCGGAACTCCCGCACGGCGCGCGCGAGGCCGGGGCCCGGGAACCAGCGGCCGCACTCCATGACCTGCACGCGCGGGTCGAGGTGGTCGCGGATCGAGGCGCCGCCCGCGCCGCGGTGATCGCGCCGCAGCGCCAACATCACCTCGTGGCCTTGCGCTGCGCAGGCGTTGCACATCTCGGCGGTGGCGCGTTCGGTGCCGGCGAAGCCGCTCGAGAAGAGCGTGTGCAGGATGCGCATGGCGTGTGTTCAGCCCTTGCGCTTGTCGCGCAGGATCTCCCGCGCTGCGTTGCGTCCCGGCACACCGGTCACGCCGCCGCCCGGGTGCGCGCCCGAGCCACAAAGATAAAGCCCCTCGAGCGGCGTGCGGTAGTCACCGTAGCCGAGCGCGGGTCGGGCTGCCCACAATTGGTCGAGGCCGAGCGCGCCGTGGAAGATGTCTCCGCCCGCGAGGCCGAAACGCTGTTCGAGATCGAGCGGCGAGAGCGCCGAATGCCCGAGCAGGCTCGCGCGGAAGTTGGGGGCGTGTACATCGACGGTGTCGATGATGAGCTGCGCTGCGGCCTCGCGCATCGCCGGGTCCGCCCAGCTGCGCCCCGGCGCCTCGGGACGCGCGAGATCGTAATCGAAATGCTGGCAGAAGAGGCTCGCCACATGCGCACCTTGCGGTGCGAGCGTGTCATCGAGCGTCGAGGAGATCATCATCTCGACCACCGGTGCGCCCGACACGCCGTGCAGGCGCGCTTCGGCGAAGGCGCGGTCCATGTAGCCGAGCGAGGGCGCGATGATGATGCCGGAACTGAGGTGCGTATCGCCCGTGCGCGAGCGCCGCGCGCTGAAACGCGGCAACTCCGAGAGCGCCACATTCATGCGGAACGAGGCCGACCCGACCCGCCAGCGCTCGATGTGCGCGCGGAAGTCCTCGGGCAGATCGTCGGGTTGGAGCAGGCCGAGGAAGAGCGGCTTGGGCCCCAGGTTGCCGATGATGTTCGGTGCGCCGAACACGCGTCCGTCGGCGAGCCGGATGCCGCTCGCGCGCACGCGGCCGCCCGCGCTGCCGACGAGGCGGCTCGCGGCTCGGCTCGTGATGATGTGCTCGACCGGCGCGTCGCACTCGATGTGGACGCCGAGCCGACGCGCTTCGGCGGCCATCGCCTGCGTGATCGCGCCCATGCCGCCGATGGCGTGGCCCCAGATGCCGCTCTTGCCGTTGACCTCGCCGAAGGCGTGGTGCAGCAGCACATAGGCGCTGCCCGGTGTGTAGGGACTCGCGTAGTTGCCGACGATGGCATCGAAGCCGTAGAGCGCCTTGAGCGCATCGCTCTCGAACCAGTGATCGAGGATCTCGCCTGCGCTGCGCGTGAACAGTTCGTGCAGTTCGCGTTGTGCGGTGAGCGGTAACGCGCGCAAGCCGTGCCCGAAGCGCAGCGCTTCCCACAGGTCACGACCGCGCCGCAGGTCGGTGGGCGGGGTGCGATGCAGCAGGTCGCGCAGCAGCGCGACGGCGCGGCCCAACATCTCGTTGAAGGCGGGCAGGCGCGCGGCGTCGCGGACGCTGAAGCGGCGCACCTCCTCGATCGTGTCCGCGGCGGTCGGGCCGGCGCTGAACGAATCGCCGTCCGGCAGCGGCAGGAAGTTCTGCATCGGTCGCTCGACCACGCGCAGCCCATGGCCGGCGAGCCCGAGTTCGGCGATCACCCCGGCATCGAGCAGGCTCACGGTGTAGCTGGCGGCCGAGTTGCGGAAGCCCGGGTGGAACTCCTCGGTGACGGCCGCACCGCCGACCATCCCCCGACGCTCGAACACGGCCACGCGCAATCCCGCCCGGGCGAGGTAACAGGCACAGGTCAGGCCGTTATGACCGCCGCCGATGATCAGGGCGTCGAAATCTGCAGCAGGGGGCTTGCGACTGGATGAATTCACAGTTACTGTATGGATCAACAGAGGTAGAGGTGCCACATGTCAGACCTGACCCCCCGCCAATCCGAAATCCTCCGTCTCATCCAGCGTGCCATCGCCGAGACCGGTATGCCCCCCACCCGCGCGGAGATCGCGCAGGAGCTGGGTTTCCGTTCGGCCAATGCCGCCGAGGAACACCTGCGCGCCCTCGCCCGCAAGGGCGTCATCGCGCTCGTGCCGGGCACCTCGCGCGGCATCCAGCTGAAGGACATCCTGCGCGAGCAGCTCGGGCTGCCGCTCATCGGCCGTGTGGCCGCTGGCAAGCCTATTCTCGCAGAAGAGAACATCGAAGCGCGATTCAACATCGATCCGGACATCTTCTCCCCCAGGCCGCACTACCTCCTCAAGGTCACCGGCATGTCCATGAAAGACGCCGGCATCCTCGATGGCGACCTCGTGGCCGTGCACCGCACCCCCGAGGTACGCAACCGCCAGATCATCGTCGCACGCCTCGAAAACGAGGTCACCGTCAAACGCTACAAACAAGAAGGCAGCACCGTTTGGTTGTTGCCCGAGAACGTGGATTTCGAGCCCATCCGCGTCAACCTGCGCGAAGAGCCGCTCATCATCGAGGGCGTGGTGGTCGGCGTGCTGCGGCGCGGCGCGATCGGAGCGGGCAAGGCGGCTACCGGTCTGATGTAACGGCGCTGCAGCGGCTATCGGGTTAGCCGCAGAGGTCCCCCATGATCGATTTCGAACTGCGCCCGCCGCCGGGAGCGATAGATACTCTCGTCCCGAAGAAACGTCGGGGCGCGCTTCCTCAGCCGGCATCGTCGCCGCGCAAGCTTCGGTCCGCGCCCGTGCGCAATGCGGCGCGCGCCAGCCTGCGTCGTTACACCTGCCCTTGCGGGTGTGGCAGTACGCGATGGTTCTCGCAGGCGCGCAGTGTGCGTGGGCCGAGCCCCACTTGATGCGACGGTGTCGCACCGTCAGGCGTCGCTGCAATGCGCATGAACTCCGCAGACGGTATCCCCCAGGGTACGCCGCCTACCGGCCTCGACGGGCTGCTCATGCATCCGGCGATCTGGCGCGGTCGCAGCCTTGCTCCCATCGATACGCATGCCACGGGTTGTGCGCGCCTCGATGAGGCGCTGCCTGGGCGAGGCTGGCCTGCCACCGGGCTCACCGAGATCCTCACCCGTCGGCCCGGTCTCGGCGAATTGCGGCTGCTGGTGCCGTGGCTCGTCGCGCTCGGTCGCACCCAGCCGCCGCGCTGGGTGAGTTGGATCTCTCCCCCGTTCGAACCTTACGCACCTGCGCTCGTCGCCGAGGGGGTGCCGGCTGAGCGTCAACTCGTCATCCGTACCGATCGACCGTTGTGGGCGCTCGAGCAGACGCTCGATTCAGGGGCTTGCTGCCTCGCGCTGGCTTGGCCTGATGCGGGTGCGCCGCAAGGACGATCGCGGGTACGCCCGCGTGATCTGCGACGGCTGCAGCTCATCACCCAGCGCCATCGTGCGCCCGCTTTCCTGTTCCGTCCCCTCGAAGCAGCCGGCGAGGCATCGCCCGCCGAACTGCGCATGTCGTTCGAGCCGCAGCCCTCAGGCGCCAGGCTGCAGTTGCTCAAAAGTCGCGGTGGTCGTCGTGAGCCCTTCGAGTTGCGCTGGGACGAATGGCCTCGCAGTGGATCACGCGGCGATGATATGCGTCAGGAGCCCACACATGGCGCGCCGTGAGCGGGTCGCATCGACGCGGCGTGCGTTCACTGCACGCGGCACTGCGCTGGGCACTGCGCAGCCGTTGGCGCTGCCGGTCGGCGTTCCGGGGGTGCGCGGTCCGTCGCCGCCTGGCGCGCCGCCACCGGACTTGCCGCCACCGCTCGAGTCGTTGTTCGACACGGCACCCGAATCTTGGCTCGCGTTGCAAGGTGTCGCGGTGGCCGATCTCGAGCGCCTTGCGCAGCTCGCCATCGGCTTCAGTCCACGCGTGAGCCTCGAGCCGGACGCCGTGTTGCTCGAGGTGCGTGGCAGCTTCCGTTTGTTCGGCGGTGCGCGAGCGCTTTGTGCGCAAGTGTTGGCACGCTGTCGCGAGGCGGGGCTCGCGCCGCGGTGGTCGCTCGCGCCGACGCCGCTTGCCGCACTGGCGTTGTCGCGGGCGGGGCGGGGTGTCGCTGTGTTGGCGCGCGACCGACTGGTCGGTGCGTTGGCGCCGCTGCCGATCGCGGTGCTCGGTTGGCCGCCCGCAGCCCTCGCGCGCCTCGAGTCGATCGGGGTGCGCACGCTCGGTGCTGCGCAGCGTCTGCCACGCGCCGGTTTTGCGCGCCGGTTCGGGCCTGCGGCGATGGCGGATCTCGACCGGCTCACCGGTCTCTGCCCTGAGCCACGTCGTGCCCATGTGCCGCGCGAGCGCTTCCGTGCCCGCTGTGATCCCGCCTTCGAAGCCGACACTGCAGCGGTGGTGCTGCGCGAGGTCGAGCCCTTGCTCGTCGAGTTCGAAGAATTTTTGCGCAGCCGGCAATGCGGGGTCGACCTGCTGATGCTGCGGCTCTCGCACCGGGCACGCGACGCCCAGCACGGTCGCGCCGCGATCCCGCCGCACACCCAACTGGACCTGCGGCTTGCCGCCTCCGAACATCGTGCCGCCGCGTTCGCTGCGCTGCTCACCGAGCATCTTGCGCGCACGGTCTTGCCCGCACCGGTGATCCGCCTCGAACTGCGTTCCGGACGCCTGCGGCCCGTGGTCGCGGGTTCCGCGGCGCTCTGGCGGCCCGGTGAACACGGTGGCGGTCTCGCCCGCGAGTCGCCTGCGCTCATCGAACGCCTGCGTGCGCGTCTGGGCCACGACGCCGTCTATGGCCTGTGTCTCGTGCCGCAACATCGTCCCGAGGCGGCTTGGCGAGTCGCTGAACCCGCGTTGCCGTCGGCATCGCGCGTCACGGCGACGCCCGCACATCCCGGTAGCGTGCGGCGACCGTTGTGGTTGTTGCGCGAACCCGCGCCATTGCCGTGGCCGTTCACGGCGTTGCAACGGCTCGAGGGGCCCGAGCGACTGGAGACGGGGTGGTGGGACGGCCTCGACATCGCGCGCGATTACTACATCGCCTGCGAGCCCTCCGGCGCCGAGGTTTGGGTATACCGCGAACGGCTGGCGCCGCACGCCTGGTGGCTGCATGGGGTGTTCGGCTAGGACGATACACCCTCGATACTGTATAAATAAACAGTATGACGCAGCCATCCTCGCATCCGACATCCGCCCCCGGATACGCCGAGCTGCACTGCCTCAGCAGTTTCAGTTTCCTGCGCAGCGCCTCGCAGCCGCAGGAACTCGCCGAGCGTGCCGATGCGCTCGGTTATGACGCGCTTGCCCTCACCGACGAGTGTTCGGTGGCGGGGGTGGTGCGCGCCCATACCGCGCTCAAGGGGCGGCGCACACGCCTGATCATCGGCGCGGAGTTCCGTCTCGGCTGCGGGCTGCCGCTGGTGCTGCTCGCCGCCGACCGGCGCGGCTACGGGCAGCTCTGCCGCCTCATCACCCGGGGTCGGCGCGCAGCGCCCAAAGGCAGCTACCGGCTCACGCGCGCCGATGTCGTGCAGATCATCGAACCCGGTCATTGTCTCGCGCTCTGGACGCCGCGCCCGGCGGATCTTGCGGTGGCGAGCCGTTCTGCCGCGGTCGCCGCCGATCCCTCGGCAGACCCCTCGGCAGACCCCTCATCCGACGCGACGGCGATCTGGCTACGCACGCATTTTCCCGGTGCGGCCTGGATCGCTGCCGAACTGCTGCGCGATGGCACAGAGCGGGCGCATCTGGCGGCGCTCACGACGCTCGGTGCGGCGCACGACCTGCCGCTCGTGGCGGCCGGTGCGGTCTGCATGCATCTGCGGACGCGGCGTCGGTTGCACGATGCGCTGACGGCGATCCGCCTCGGCACCACGGTCGATGCGGCCGGGCTCGCGCTGCAGCCCTCCGGCGAGCGGCATCTGCGCGAACGCGAGCGTCTCGCACGCCTCTATCCGCCCGCGCTGCTCGCCGCGACGCGGGTCATCGCGGCGCGTTGCCGATTCTCGCTCGATGAGCTGCGCTATGAATATCCGCGCGAGATCGTGCCCGAAGGGCGTACGCCCGCCGAGTGGCTGCGTGAACTCGTCGATCGCGGCGCCGCGCAGCGCTGGGGCGGGGCGCCGCCGCTGCGCGATCACATGCCGGCCTATGTGCGCACGCTGGTCGAGCACGAACTCGCGCTCATCGCCGAGCTCGGTTACGAACCCTATTTCCTCACCGTGCACGATCTGGTCGCGTTCGCGCGCGGTCGCGGCATCCTCTGTCAGGGGCGCGGCTCGGCGGCGAACTCCGCGGTGTGTTATTGCCTCGGCATCACCGAGGTCGATCCCTCGCGCATGTCGATGCTGTTCGAGCGCTTCATCTCGCGCGAGCGCAACGAGCCGCCCGACATCGATGTCGATTTCGAGCACGAGCGGCGTGAGGAGGTCATCCAATACCTTTATACGAAGTACGGCCGTCACCGTGCTGCGCTCGCCGCCACGGTCATCAGCTACCGTCCGCGCAGCGTGCTGCGCGATCTCGGCAAAGCGCTCGGCTTCGGCGCAGATGAAGTGGAGGCGATCGCCACCGCTGCGGGCCGCTGGGATCATGGCATCGACACGGTGCGTTTACGCGAGGCCGGCGTGTCGGGCGACGCTCACAAGCCCAGCGACGCCGGTGCCGTACGTCGCTTCGCGCAGCTGCTCGAGCTCTCGCAGCAGTTGCTCGGGTTCCCGCGCCACCTGTCGCAGCATGTCGGCGGCTTCGTGATCGCGCGCGACTGCCTCGAGGAGCTGGTGCCGGTGGAGAACGCGTCGATGGCGGATCGCACCGTTATCCAGTGGGACAAAGACGATCTCGACGCGCTCGGGCTCCTCAAGGTCGATGTGCTCGCGCTCGGCATGCTGAGCGCCATCCGCCGCACGCTCGATCTGGTGTCGCAGTGGCGCACGGCGCGGGGCGGCGCACCGCTCACGCTCGCCACCATCCCCCCTGAGGACCCTGCGGTCTACGACATGATCTGCCGCGCCGACACCGTCGGGGTGTTCCAGATCGAGTCGCGCGCGCAGCAGGCGATGTTGCCGCGGCTGCGGCCGCGCAATTTCTATGACCTCGTGATCGAGGTGGCGATCGTACGGCCGGGACCCATCCAGGGCGATATGGTCCATCCTTACCTGCGCCGGCGCCGGGGCGAAGAACCGGTCGACTATCCGAGCGAGGCGGTGAAGGCGGTGCTGCAGCGCACGCTCGGCGTACCGATCTTCCAGGAACAGGTGATGCAGGTCGCCATCGTCGCAGCCGGCTTCACGCCCGGTGAGGCCGACCAGTTGCGCCGCGCCATGGCGGCCTGGAAACGCCATGGCGGGCTCGGTCACTTCGAGGAGCGGTTGCTGTCGGGCATGCGCGCGCGTGGCTACGACGAGGCCTTCTCGGCGCGGATCTTCGGCCAGATCCAAGGCTTCGGCGAGTACGGTTTTCCCGAGTCGCATGCGGCGAGCTTCGCGTTGTTGGTCTATGTCTCCGCTTGGCTCAAGTGTCACGAGCCTGCCGCCTTCACGGCTGCGCTGCTCAACAGCCAGCCGATGGGCTTCTATTCACCCTCGCAGCTGGTGCGCGATGCGCGCGAACATGGCGTCGAGGTGCGGCCGGTCGATGTCTGCGTGAGCGATCAGGACTGCAGCCTGGAGCCCACCGCAGTCCACCCGATGAGCGGCGCGGCCGCAGGCGGCGCTGTCGCGGATCGTCCGGCACTGCGGCTCGGGCTGCGCCTCGTGCGCGGTCTGACGGCGGCGGGCGCGGCGCGGGTGGTCGCCGCGCGTGCCGCCCGCGACGCCGCGACCGCCGGTGCGCGCACGCCGTTCGCAGACCTGCAGGATCTCGCCGAGGCGGCGGCGCTCCATCGCGGCGATCTCGAAGCGCTCGCCGCCGCCGGCGCCTGTGCAGCGCTCGCCGGCAACCGCCATCAGGCGTTCTGGCAGGTGGCCGGTACCGAGGTGGCACTGCCGCTTGCACCGCCCGGCATGGACAGGACACTGCCCTTGCTGTTGCAGCCGACCGAAGGGGAGGGCGTGATCGCCGACTATCGCAGCCTCGGCCTCACGCTCGGGCGTCATCCGCTCGCGCTGCTGCGACCACATTGGCCGCCGGGGCGAGCGGGCATGCCACCGATGGTGACGGCGGGGACGCTCGCCGGGTTGCCCGACGGTGCACGGGTGCGGGTGGCGGGGCTTGTGGTCACGCGCCAGAAGCCTGCCACCGCGAGCGGCGTCACCTTCGTCACGCTCGAGGACGATACCGGCAACATCAACCTCATCGTCTGGAAGCGTGTCGGCGAGGCCCAGCGTGCTGCACTGCTGCGTTCACGGTTGCTCGAAGTGGACGGTCGCCTGCAGCGTGAGGGCGAGGTGACCCATGTCATCGCCGAGCGGCTCACCGACCGCTCGCGCTTGCTCGGCGCTCTACGGGTGCAGTCGCGGGATTTCCGCTGACATCCGCGTGCGCGGCCGTCTGCTAGCGGCGCTTGGCGCCTTTGCCGGACGCTTTACTTGCGCTGGGCAGCGGACCGATGTCGTAGTCCTCGAAGTCGCTGGTCAACTCGGCGGTGCGCCGGTCGTCGCGCAACCGTTCGAGGCGGCGCCAAGCCGGATCGCCCACATTCTTGGGCGGACGACGGCGCCCTTGGTCGAACTCGCGCATCGCCGAGTCGACATCCTCGCCTGAAGCGAGGTCCTCTTCTTCGTCGAAATCTTCCTGTTCAGGTCTCTCGTTCATGGCCCGATCGCCGTGCTAACCCCTGTCGCGCGGAATGTAGGGCGACAGCAGGCCGGTTGGCAAGAGGGTCAGCGGACCAGCGTGTTCATCTCGAAGATCGGCTGCAGCATGGCGAACACGATGAGCAGCACGAGGACGCCCATGGCGACGATCAGCAGGGGGCCGAGCAGTCCCACCAACGCGGTGAGCAAGCGGTCGAGTTCGCGTTCCTCGGCATCGGCTGCGCGTCCGAGCATCTCCTCGAGTCGTCCACTGCTCTCACCGCTCGAGATCAGATGCACCGTGAGCGGCGGGAACAGTCCGCTCGCCGCCAGCGAACGGCCGATCGGCGCGCCCTCGCGCACGCGTTCCGCGGCCGTCTCGATGGCCTCGCTCATCGGCAGGTTGCCGACCGTGGCGCCGGCGATGCGCAGTCCCTCGAGTGCGGGCACGGCGCTGCCGGTGAGGATGCTGAAGGTGCGGGTGAAGCGCGCCGCGCCGAGGCTGCGCAGCAGACGACCGAGCAACGGCAGGCGCAGCAGCAGACCCTCGAAACGCCTGCGCGCCGCTTTCGCCCGCAACCAGCGCATGAAGGCGAAGCCGCCGAGCGCGGTCAGCAAGAGCAGCAGCAGCCCCCACTCGCGCAGGAATGCGCTCACCGCCAGCAGCGCGCGGGTGAGCCAGGGCAGGCTGTTACCGCCGGATTCGAACACTGCGACGACCTGCGGCACCACATAAGTGAGCAGGCCGGCGACCACCACCACGCACATCGCGGTGAGCACGATGGGATAGAGCAGTGCGCCGAGCACGCGTTGTTGCAGTTGATCTCGGCGTTCGGTGTAGTCGGCCAAGCGCTCGAGCACGGTGTCGAGGCGGCCGGATTGTTCTCCCGCCCCGACCGTGGCGCGATAGATCTCCGGGAACACCCGTGGGAAGCCGCCGAGCGCCGTGGCGAGCGTATCGCCCTCCATGACCCGCGCGCGGACCCCGGTGAGGATCCGCTGGGTCGCAGGCCGGTCGGTCTGTTGGGCGACGGCCTGCAGGGCTTCCTCCAGCGGCAGCGCCGCCCGTACCAAGGTCGCCAACTGCCGTGTGACCAGTGCGAGGTCCCGTCCGCTGATGCGCGCCGGTGGCTCACGCAGTCCGCGCCGCAAGCGCTCGAGCGTTGAGGTGATGGGCGGCTTCATCGCGGGCTGTGCCGCCGTCCCCCGACGCTCGCCGACCTCGAGCACCGAGACCGGCAGCCACTGACGGTCGCGCAACAGCTGGCGGACCTGCCGCGGACTGTCCGCCTCGAGCACACCGCGCTGCTCGCGGCCGGCAGGATCGAGCGCTTGGAACTCGAAGGCGGGCATCCTGCGTCAGTCCTCGCGCGTCACGCGCAGCACTTCCTCGAGCGTGGTCATGCCACGGCGTACCTTCTCAAGGCCGTCATCACGGATGGACGGTGTGAGCCCGCGCGCATGCCGTTCGAGCTGCGCCTCCGATGCGCCGTCGTGGATCAGGGTACGCATCGCGTCGTCGACCGGCACGAGTTCGTAGATGCCGGTGCGGCCGCGGTAGCCCTTGCCGTCCGCGCCCGCGTGCCAGAGCGTCACCGGTGCGTCCTCGGGCTCGAGACCGAGCTGCCGCCGCTCGAGTTCGCCGGCGGTGAAGGGTTCACGCAGCGCGGGATCGAGGGTGCGCACCAGGCGCTGTGCCACCACGCCGATGAGGCTCGAGGCGAGCAGGAACGGCTCGACGCCCATGTCGCGCAGCCGCGTGACGGCGCCGACCGCGGTGTTGGTGTGCAGCGTCGAGAGCACGAGGTGTCCGGTGAGCGAGGCTTGCACCGCGATCTGTGCGGTCTCGAGGTCGCGGATCTCCCCGACCATGACGATATCGGGATCTTGACGCAGGATGGCGCGCAACCCGCGTGCGAAGCTCATGTCCACGCGCGTATTGACCTGGGTCTGCCCGATGCCATCGATGTAGTACTCGATCGGATCCTCGACGGTCATGATGTTGCGCGTGGCGTCGTTGAGCCGACCGAGCGCGGCGTAGAGCGTGGTGGTCTTGCCCGAGCCGGTCGGGCCGGTGACGAGCAGGATGCCGTTCGGTCGGTGGATCAGCGTGTCGATCAGTCGTGTCGAGGTCGCATCCATGCCGAGCCCGCCGAGATCGAGCCGGCCGGCCTGCTTGTCGAGCAGGCGCAGCACCACGCGTTCGCCATGGCCCGCGGGGATGGTCGAGACGCGGACGTCGATCGCTCGCCCGGCGACCCGCAGACCGATGCGACCGTCCTGCGGCAGCCGCTTCTCGGCGATGTCGAGCTTCGACATGACCTTGATCCGCGACACGACGGCGGCGGCGACCGCACGCTTGGTCTGCAGCGCTTCGCGCATCACGCCATCGACCCGCATGCGCACCACGAGACGGTTCTCGAACGGTTCGATATGGATGTCGGAGGCGTTGTCGCGCACCGCCTGGGTCAGCAGGGCGTTGATGAGGCGGATGATCGGCGCGGCATCTTCGCTCTCGAGCAGGTCAGCCTGCTCGGGCAGGTCTTGGGCAAGGAAATCGAGATCGATGCGCTCCTCTAGACCCCCTGCGGCGCTGCGCGCGTCGGCACCGGATTCATAGGCTTGTTGCAGCAGGCGGTCGAAGGCATCGCTTGGGACCTGTTCGAGCCGCACGGCGGTGCCGAGGTGCCGCCGTGCTTCGGCGATGGCGGTCGCACCCGCACCCTCGCGCACGGCGAGCCGCGCGGTGTCGCCGTCCCAACCGGCGAGCAGCACGCCTTGGCGGCGTGCGAAAGCGAGCGGCAGTCGGGGCGACCCGGCTGGGGCGCCACCCGTGGTCACGGCGGGGGCTCCGCCGGTGTCTGCGCGGG
>CALGVD010000117.1 GCA_937920275.1 uncultured Pseudomonadota bacterium | reverse complement strand
GCGCGGCCTCGGGATCGTCGGGCGAGATCCGGCGCTCCAGCTGGAACATCATCTCGGTCGCGGTCGGGCTCGGGCACAGCGCGAGCACCCGGACGCCCTGCGAGGCCAGCGCGACCGCTGCGGACTTCGTCATGCCGTTCACCGCGGACTTGCTGGCGGCGTAGCCGAAGATGTTGCCGCTGCCGCCGAAACCGGAGACCGACGAGGTGTTGACGATCACGCCGGAGCCGTTCGCCTGCATGTGCCGGCCGACATGCTTCAGGCCGAGATAGACGCCTTTGACGTTGACCGCCATGACGCGGTCGAAGTCGTCCTCCGGGTAATCCAGCACATCGGCGATGGCTCCGCCGATCCCGGCGTTGTTGAACAGGATGTCGATCCGGCCGCCGAGCGACACGCCGAGCGCGATCGCCGCGTCCCAGTCGGCGGCCTCGACCACATCGCCGCGGTACGCGACCACCTGACCGCCGGCGAGCGCGGCGCTGAAATCGGCTTCGGGCCGGTCGAAGGCCACAACGCGGGCGCCGTCCTGGCACAGGCGTCTGACTGCCGCGAGGCCGATGCCGCGGGCGGCGCCCGTGACGATGGCGACGCGATCTTTGAGCGCTGGGTCGGGCATGGGGGTCATGTCTCCATGGTGCGGGCGATGGGATGCCGGTGGACGAAGTCGCGGATCAGCGATGCGCAGCGGTCCGGCTCGTCGCGATGCGGCACATGTCCCGCCTCGGCCAAGCGCACGACCCGGCAGTCGCGGCAGGCGGCTGCGATGGCGTCGGCCATCGCGGGCACGAACACCGCATCCCGCTCGCCCCAGATGAGCAGCACCGGACAGTCGATGGGCTCGGGCGGGGCAGCATCGACCGGCGATATCGGCGCGGGCGCGGGCGTGTCGACGGCCGGGACCACGAACGGCGCCGCGCGGTACCAGGCGAGCATGGACCGCCAAGCGCCTGGACGGCTCCAGGCGTCGCGGTAGGCGGCGATATCGTCGTCGTCGAGCAGGCCGCGTCGGCGCGGCTCGCCGAGGAAGCGTTCGATCAGCGCATCGACGGCGGACTCATGGAACAGCTGGTCGGCGGCCGGCGATCGCAGCAGCGTGATGTATTGCGATGCCGCGCGTTGTCCCGGGTGGTGCCAGATCATCTGCTGCAGCACGGCGGGCGGCGGGGCGTTCAAGGCGACGAGGCTGGCCACGCGCTGCGGGAAGCGCCGTGCGAGCTCGAAGGCGAGCACGCCGCCCCAATCGTGGCCGCAGACATGGGCCTGCGGCAGCCCCCAGGCATCGAGCAGCGCGACGAGGTCGCCCACCAGACGCTCGATGCGGTAGTCCTCGACCGCCGTCGGGGCGCTGGTGGCGCGATACCCGCGCAGGTCGGGCGCGAGGGCCCGCAGCGAGGAACCTTGCAGCCGCTCGAGCAGGGGCCGCCATGCCGCGGCGTGGTCGGGGAAGCCGTGCAGCAACAGCAGCGGTGGGCCTTCCCCCTGCTCCAGATGATGGAACTCGAGCCCGTCGATGTGCAGCGACCGTGACCGCAGGAGCGGTGCAGCGCCGGAGCCGGGACGGTCGGCCCCGCTCACGCCTGCGGTGCCGCCGCTCGGCGGTGCGCGGTGCGGGCGTCGTCGACCGAGCGGCCTTCGGCTTCGTCGAGCAGCGCACGCACCGTAACCCGCGCCGTAGCACCGGGCTGCAGGATCTCGAAGATGTTTCCGTCCGGGTCGCGGCCGAAGAAAACCGCGGCGTTGCCGAAGTCGCGCGGCGGACCGTGGGTGACCACGCCCTGCGCGACGAGGCGCGCGAAGTCGGCATCGATGTCGTCGCTCTCGAAGCAGAGGTGGCTCCAGCCGGGTGCGGCGGCGTCGACGGGCGCCACCGCGGTCGTGGCGGGGTGCTCGTACTGCCAGAACTCCAGTTCCGCGTTGGCGAGGCGCAGCCATGCGCCCTTGAACCGTACATCGGCGATGCCGGCGACGAGATCGAACTTGGGGTGGGGGCCGAAGCCGCCCTGGCCGTGGATCTCGATGCCCGTCAGCGCCGCGTAGAAGCGCGTCAACCGCGCGATGTCGGGCGTCACCACGGCGGTGTGCGCGAACCAGGGGCGGGTGGTATCGGCGGGCGCCCAGGGCGTGCCCTCGAGCTCGAGCAGGTTGTCCTCGGGGTCGCGCAGGTAGACATAGCTGTGGCCCGTGCCGAGTCCGGCGGGGCGTGCGTGCGCGCGGGCACCCGCGCCCGTCAAAGAATCATACAGACGGTCGGAGATGGCGGTCTGCAGGCAGATGTGCCGGATGCCGGCCGAATGGACGCCGCGCTCGGCCCGGACCGCATCGCGGCCCGCATCGAAGCGGAGCAGCTCGAGGCAACCCAGAGTGCCCTGCAGGAACGCGACCTCGCTGGATGCGTCGGGCAGCTGCAGCAGGACGCGGTTGTCGGGCGTGTCGGCCACCGCGAAGCGGTGCACCGGCCGGAAGGCCTGCTCACGGGTGTAGAAGGCGAGGGCGGCGTCGAGATCGCGCACCGCGAGGCCGGTGTGGTGCAGACCGGTGATCATGGGCGGATGATCATGGGCGGAGCGGTGTCGCGTCGACCGCGGCGTCCGGTCGGGTATCCGTGGCGGTCTCGGCGGCGATGCGTGCATCGATCTTCGCACGGATGGCGCTGTGGCGGTCCGCCGTCAACGAATACCGCCAGGCCATCAGCGCGGCGACGAGCACCAGCGCGCAGGGGATGAGGCTGTAGCTGATCGTCAGCGCGAACAGCGGCTCGGCGCGCTGCTCGCCCGCCGACATGTAGCCGACCGCGCCGAGCAGCAGCAGCGGCAGACCCGAGCCGATCGCGTAGCCGAGCTTCTGCACCATCGCCAGCGCAGCGTAGAACAGGCCTTGCTGACGGTCGAGGGTCTCGGCGGTGTCGATGTCGGCGGTGTCCGCCACCATCGCATGCGGCAGCATCAGCACGGCGCCGTAGCAGGCGCCCTTGAGCACGAACAGCGCCGTGAACACCGCCACGCCGCCCTGCGGCACGAGGAACATCGCGGCGTTGGTCAGGGCGACGATGGTCAGCGCGACGGTGAGTGCGCGGTGCTTCTCGATGCGCTTGGCCAGCCAGACCCAGCCCGGCATGACGATGAGCGCAGCCACGAAATACATGAAGTAGACGATGCCGATGTTGGTCACGCCCACGACATCGCGCGCGAAGAACACGGTGATGGTCTGGCGAAACACCTCGCCCACCGTGGCGATCAGCACCAGCAGCGTCACGTTCAAGAACGCGCGGTTGGCGGCGAGCATGCGCAGCGCGCCCCGGATGTCGAACGGCGCCTTGCGGATCGGTGCCTGAGGCTCGGGTACGAAGATGAAGGCGAGCGCGGCGCAGACCGGCAGCAGGGCGATGATGACGATGCTGAGCGCCGCCATCACATCGGCGCTGGTCGCACCAGGGCGCGTCAGGACATAGGCCGGGATCACGGTGGAGGCGATCAGCCCGATGATGCTGAAGGTCTGCGACACCGAGCTGATGCGGGTGCGCACGTGGTAGTCCGGCGACAGTTCGGCGGCCCAGGCCTGGTAAGGCAGCAGGATGAGCGTGTAGCCGAGGTACACCAGCGCCACCGCGAGGCCGAAGTAGACGATGCCCACGCCCGGCTCCGGACGGAACAGCATGTGGACGCCCGCCATCATCGCCACGGCACCGAAGATCAGCCAGATGCGCCGGCGGCCGATCTTCGGCCGCCAGCGGTCCGAGAGGACGCCGACGATCGGATCGGTGACGAAGTCCGAGAGCCGCGCGAGGATCAGCGTGATGCCGATGAGCTGCAGGCTGAGCTGCATCTGCCCCGAGTAGAGCGGCGCGAGGTAGATGGCGATCGGCAGGCCGATCATGCCGAGCGGCAGCTGCACCGCGCCGAAGGCGAGGATCCGCCAGAACCCGAGCGGCTGGTCATCCGATGCGGAGTCTGTCGCCATGGAACACCCCCTGATGTCTGTGTGGCACGCCCGAGGGCGTGGTGGACTAGAGCGGGAAGATGGTGTGCCCGCCGTCGAGGACCAGCGTCTGGCCGGTCATGAAGTCGCTCCGCCGCGAGGCGAGATAGACCGCGATGCCCTCCATGTCCTCCAGCCTGCCGATGGTGCCCGAGGCGACCCGGCGCCGACAGCCTTCCTGGAAGGCCTTGGGCGTGTTGAGCGACATCTCGGTCTCGATGAAGCCCGGCAGGATGGCGTTGACCTGGATGCCGTTCGGGCCGAGCTCGATCGCGAGCGAGCGCACGAGACCGGTGACGGCCGCCTTGGTCATGCAGTAGCCGGCGGAGTTGGGCAGGCCGAGCAGCGCCGCGACCGACGAGGTCACGATGAGTTTGCCGCGGGACTTCTGCGCGAGCCAGTGACGGCTGGCGAGCTGGAAGGAGTCGATGACGCTCTGCACGTTCAGGTCGTGCGTCGCCGTCCAGTCGGCGGGGCCGAGGTCGACGAAGCGGCCGCGGATGCCGGGGCCGCCTGCGTTGGCGAAGCAGCTGTCGAGACGGCCGAACGCGTCGAGCGTCTGCGTGAAGGCTGCGCTGGAGGACGCCGGGTCGGTCACATCGGCGACGAAGCTGCGGGCGATGCCGCCGAGCGCCTGCAGTTCGGCGACCGCCGCGGCGTTCTTGTCCGTGTTGCGTCCCCAGACCGCGACCTGCGCGCCGGCCTTGACGAGACCTTTGGCCATGGCGAGGCCGAGGCCACCGTTGCCGCCGGTGACGAGGGCGACATGGCCCGTGAGATCGAAGAGATCGTGCGCTCTGGTCATCGTCCTGCCGCCTTGTGATGCAATTCGAGTCCGCGGGCCCAACGGCGCTGGAACCCACGCCAATAGCCGGGTTGCGCGTCGCCCGCGCGGGTGTCGCCCCATTGCTGGCCGAACGCGCTCGGCCACTGGCCGTCGTCGGCGATCGGGGTCGGTACGTCGAGATACCTGCGCTTGTCCGCATCGCCCTTCAGGTGGAGGTCGAGGAACGCGCTGATGAAGTGTTCGTTGATGGCTTCCATCCGATCCTTGCGCCACACCGGATCGGTGAGGAACTCGATGGTCTGGAAGTCGGCGTCCGCAGGCAGCGGCACCGGATTGCCCGCGATGTTGTGGGCCGCACCGCGGTACACCAGCAGATGGCGCTCCGTGCCGGTGGTGGCGCCGAACAGGCGTTTCACGCCGCGTTCGAAGTCCACCACGTCGTCGCGGTCGCCGTCGATCAGCAGCAGCGGCGCGCGCAGCCCGGCGAGGGCGGCATCGTTCCAGGCCATCGCGCCCGGCTGTGCGCCCCAGGGCGCGAGCGCCACCACGGCCTTGATGCGTTTTGCGAGCGCGGGATCCGGGTCCGGCAGCAGCGCGCGGGCGGGGGCGGGGAACTGGGCGTAGGCCGGCGCGTCACGGTCGAGCGCCACGCCCGCGGTGACCAAGGTCCCGTATCCGCCCATGGAGAAGCCGAGCAGACCGATGGCATCCGGTTCGATCTGCGCCGTCACCGCGGGATCGAACAGGCTGCGCTCGAGCAGGGCCGTGAGCACGCGCTGCTGGTCGCGGGCGCGGTGGATGAGCACCGCGCCGAAGGAGAGCGCGAAGCTCCGCGCGTCGGTGAAGGGTTGGTCGCGGTGGTCGACCGAGGCGACGACATAGCCGCGCGAGGCCAGCGTCTCGCCGAGCCGGCTCATGTGCTCGGACCAACCGCCGTAACCGTGCGACATCAGCACCAGCGGGAAGCGCATACCGGCGAGGGGACGCGCCTCCGACAGCGCGAGCCCGTTCTCCTCGACATCGAGCACCTGCTGGCCCGGCAGGGCGCGGCGGTGCCGGTACACGGCCTTGGGCGCCGCCGCGTCGGTCGAGGCGGGCTTCGCAGCGGGGAACCAGACGCGGACGCCGATCCTGCGGTCGCCCGCCGTCAGTTCGCGGTAGTCCGTGCCGATCGCCTGCGGCCCGGGGCCGGACAGCGCCGGCATCTCGGCCGATCGCGGCGCCGCGCCGGCCATCGGCGCGACGACCAGCAGCATCGAAGCGAGAAGCCGCAGGAGCGGCCGCGGGCCGTCCGGCATGTCCGCCGTCATGCTCAGAAGGCCTTCTCGAAGATGACGCCGAAGGTCCGGGGTTCGAGCAGACGGACGTTCCGATAGCGTCCGATCAGTGCGTCCTCGATGATGATGTTGGTGATGTTGTCCTCATCGCTGACGTTCTTGACGAAGAAGCGGACGCTGACGCCCTGGTCGGCCCGGTCGAAGCGGGCCTGCAGGTCGAAGGTGCCCCACGAATCGATCACATCGGTCGGCGTGTTGTACTCGCGCGCGAAGTACTTGTCCTGCCACAGGGCATCGAGGCGCCAGGTCGATGTCCATCCCCCGGCCGAGGGCGTGGTGGTGAACTGCACGCCCACCTTGGCTTTGGCCGACGGGGAATGCGGCAGCTCGTTGCCCGCCAGGTTGACCTGGACGGTCGGGGTCGTCGCGGTCAGGCTTTGCGCAGGGTTGGCGGCGTCCTCCGAGAAGAAGGTGCCGATCTCGGTGTCGAGA
>CALGVD010000116.1 GCA_937920275.1 uncultured Pseudomonadota bacterium | reverse complement strand
CGGCTGCAGCGTCGCAGACCTCGATCTGGCCGGATCGATCGAACTGCGCGGCCAGCTCGGTATCGAGGTCGGTGCCGTGACGGCTGGCGGCGAGGCGCTTTTGCGCGCCGCAGCGGGCAGCGTGGCTGCCCGGGATGTGGAGGGCGCGCGCGTCGACATCCAGGCGGGTACGAAATCCGCACCGCCCGCCGGCTCGGACCCCTGGACCGAGGGCGAGGGCGTGTTCACCGCCCGCATCGGCGACATCACGGCCCGTGACGGTACGGTGCTGCTGCTCGGTCGCGACGGCGTCGAGGCCGGTGATGTCTCGCAGGCGCGGGTCGATGCGCCGACACCGCAGGTCGCCGAGCTGGAGCTGCGCTCGAAGTCGGGCTCGATCGTGGCCGGCACGCTGGAATCGCTGGGCGACGACCCGGCGGTCGGCGGCAAGCTGAAGGTCGAGACTGCGCAGGGCGCGTTGATTTCTTTGGCTGCGGTCACCGCCGGCGATGTCGATGTCCGCGCCGAGGCCGGCAAGGTCAGGATCGGTGTCGAAGACGACGGCTTCGCGGCTGGTGCGGTCACCGCGCGGTCCGGGCGCGTCTCGCTCGAAGGCCGCGAGGGCGTCGAGGCCGGTGCGCTCACCGCGACGACCCAGGTCCTTGTCAGCGCCAGCCGCGGCAGCGTCGCGCTCGGCGACATCAGCGCCGGCGGCTCGGTGAGCGCCGCAGGCCCCTGCGATGGCAAGGCGGTCTGTCTCGGCGCCGGGTTCGACGGCGTCGACGGCAGCGGTCGCACGCTGACCACGGGCGCGGTGTCGGCTACCGTCGGCGAAGTGCTGATGGACGGCCGCGATGGCGTCACCACGGGCGGTGCGGTCACCGCTGCCGCGGGACGCGTCGAGATCCGCTCCGCCTCGGGCATCGTCGACACGAGGGCGGGGACGGTGACCGCCGGCAACGCCTCCGGTGCCCACGACGCGGTGCTGGTCGGCAACGGGTTGGCACTGGGCGATGTGACCGCGCAACGCGATGTCGCTCTGACGGCGACCGGCGCGGACGGCGGCCTCGCGACGGGGGTCCTGACCGCCGGGCGCGCTTTGAAGGTGACCGGCGTCGCGAGCGTCGGCATCGGTGCCGCCCAGATCGGCGGGACGCCGCAGTCCGTGCAGCTGTCCTCCACCGAGGGCAGCGTGTGCCTCGGTGCGCTCGTCAACGGGACCTGCACCGGCCAAGCACTGACCAAGGACACCGACCTCACGCTGCAGGGCAAGACCGGCGTGCAGAGCGGTGCGCTCGCGGTGCGCAGCGCGTTGGTGGATTCGTCGCAGGGCGCGCTCGCGCTCGGCGATGTCACGGTGACCGACGGCCAGCTCGCGCTGTACGGCCGGACGGGCGTGACCGCCGGCAACCTCACGCAGTCGCGTAGCGGGACGCCGCCCACCGCGCCGAACATCGATCTGCTCTCGATCGCCGGTGCGGTCACGGTGGGCGACATCACCGGCACTGGGCTGCTGTACGGTCGATCGTCCGGACTCATGTCGATCGGGACGGTCGGCGGGGTCAAAGATATCGATCTGCAGGCCGGCGGAACGCTTACTTCCGGCGCGATCGCCGCTGGCGGCTTCGTACAGCTGCAGAGTGTCGACGGCTCGCTCGACCTGCAGGGCATCACCGCGGGCGCGGCCAAGGACGCACCGGACACCGATCCCTGCAAGGGCTCGGCGATCTGTCTGCGGGCTGGCGAGGGCGCGACCAGCGGCGTGCAGGACATCGATACGGGCGCGCTGGCCGCGACCGCGGGCGATATCTTGGTCCGTGGCCGTTCTGCCGTCACGGTCGACAGCGCGGAAGCGGCCACGGGTGCGGTCGTGCTGCGCGCGTTCGAGGGCATGCTGACCGCCGGTGCGGTCACCGCCGGGCGCTACATCGACATCGAGTCCTCCTCGGGCTCGGTCTCGGTCGGCGCCTTGACCGCAGCAGCCGCACAGGCATCCTCCGGAGACGATCCCTGCGACGGCACTTCGGTGTGCGTGCAGGCCGGGGCGGCGACGCCGGGCGGTGCGCAGTCGGCGACGGTCGGTACGGTCAACGCCACCGCAGGAGCGGTGCTGCTCGCGGCGCGTAACGGCTTGACGCTGGCCGGGGTCGCGGCCACGGCGGGCGGTATCACGGCGAAGGGCGGCAGCGGTGCTGTGACCGCGACGGGTGCGTTGACGGCCGGCACCGGTGCCTCCACCGATGCCGACCATGACATCGTCGTCGAGGGCGCTGGGTTGGCGTTGCAGGGCGTACGCGCGAGCGGCGACCTCGCGCTCGCCGCGACGAGTGCCACCGGCGTGCTGACCACAGGCGTGCTAGAGGCGCGCCGTTCCCTGAAGATGGAGAGTGTCGCGGACCTCGCCATCGAGGCGTCCAAGATCGGCGGTGCGCCCGAGTCCATCGACCTGTCGTCCTCTTCGGGCAGCGTCTGCATCGGCGCCTCGGCCGGCGGCGTGTGCACGGGCCAGACGCTCATCAAAGATTCCACCGACATCGCGCTCAGCGCGCGCACCGGCGTCACGGCCGGCGCCCTCGGCGCGAAGTCTCTGCAGGCGACCGTCAGCGAAGGCACCGCGACCTTCGGCGATGTGACGAGCGCGGGCGGGGCATCGGTGGCCGCGCGCGACGGCGTCGTCGCGGGCGATGTGACGGCTGCGACCACGGTAAGCCTGGTCGCCTCCTCGGGCACGGTCGCAGTCGGCGATGTGACGGCGAGCGACGGCACGATGCTGTTGCAGGGTCGCACCGGCATCACCGCCGGGACGCTCACGCAGGCGCGCATCGGATCGCCGCTGCAGGTGCCGGACATCGACCTCATCGCCGACGGCGGGTCGATCGCGGTGGGCGCCGTGAGCGGCTCGGGCAGCCTGCGCGGCCGAGCGCTCGACGACCTGTCGGTGGGTGCGGTCACCGGCGTCGATGCGGTCGACCTCAGCGCAGGCAAGGCGCTGACCGCCTCCGGCGCGATCACCTCGCGCGGCTTCGTCGAGCTGCGCAGCGACACCGGCAGCATGGTGGTGCAGGCTGTGACGGCGGGCGCGGCCAAGCAGGGCGGCAGCACGGACCCCTGCGTCGGCAAGGCGATCTGTGTGCGCGCCGGCGACGGCGCGGGCACCGGGACGCAGACCTTGACCGCCGGCCAGCTCACCGCGAGCACGGGCGCTTTGTTCGTGCGCGGCCGTTCTGGTGTGACCGCGGGCGATGTGAGCGCGGAGGGTGGTGTGCTTGACATCGGTGCAGCGGCGGGCGGCGTGACGCTCGGTGCGGTGCGCGGTTCGGGTGCGGTGACGGTGACGGCGCGTGATGCGCTGAGCGCGGGCGATGTGGTGGGCGCGACCGGCGTCGCGGGCGATGTGGTGATGAGCTCGGCTGACGGTGCGTTGACGGTGAGGTCGGTGACGGCCGGCACATCGACGGCGCTGTCGCGCGTGGCTCTGCGCTCGAAGGGCGATCTAGGGGTGACCGCGGGCGGTACGACACGCGGCAACATCGTCGCATCGGGTGGCGCGCGGCTGGACTCCGGCGCTGCGCTGCGGGTCGGTGACATCACCGCGACGCAGGATGTGCAGGTGACGGCGCAGGATGCGTTGTCGGCGGGCGCGGTGCGCTCGACAGATCGCGGGGTCCGGCTCGAGAGCATCGCAGGTGCGGTGACCGCCGCCAGTGTGGCCGGTCGTGGCGCCGTCGATCTGCTCGCGACGAGCGGTCGTGTCAGCGTCGGCAGCGACTCGGGCAGCAGCTTCATCGGTGGCGCGGTGAGTTCGAGCGACGCGGCGGTGACGCTCACGGCGCGTGATGGTGTGAGCACGGGCGACCTTGGCGCGACCGATATCACGGTGACGGCGACGGGCGGCGATGTGGCGGTGGGTGCGGTCAACGCCGCCGCTGCCGCGACGCTCACGGCGGAGGGGTCGCTCACGGCGGGTGCGCTGATGGCGAGCACGGGCGCTTTGTTCGTGCGCGGCCGTTCTGGTGTGACCGCGGGCGATGTGAGCGCGGAGGGTGGTGTGCTTGACATCGGTGCAGCGGCGGGCGGCGTGACGCTCGGTGCGGTGCGCGGTTCGGGTGCGGTGACGGTGACGGCGCGTGATGCGCTGAGCGCGGGCGATGTGGTGGGCGCGACCGGCGTCGCGGGCGATGTGGTGATGAGCTCGGCTGACGGTGCGTTGACGGTGAGGTCGGTGACGGCCGGCACATCGACGGCGCTGTCGCGCGTGGCTCTGCGCTCGAAGGGCGATCTAGGGGTGACCGCGGGCGGTACGACACGCGGCAACATCGTCGCATCGGGTGGCGCGCGGCTGGACTCCGGCGCTGCGCTGCGGGTCGGTGACATCACCGCGACGCAGGATGTGCAGGTGACGGCGCAGGATGCGTTGTCGGCGGGCGCGGTGCGCTCGACAGATCGCGGGGTCCGGCTCGAGAGCATCGCAGGTGCGGTGACCGCCGCCAGTGTGGCCGGTCGTGGCGCCGTCGATCTGCTCGCGACGAGCGGTCGTGTCAGCGTCGGCAGCGACTCGGGCAGCAGCTTCATCGGTGGCGCGGTGAGTTCGAGCGACGCGGCGGTGACGCTCACGGCGCGTGATGGTGTGAGCACGGGCGACCTTGGCGCGACCGATATCACGGTGACGGCGACGGGCGGCGATATCAGCCTAGGCGGTGCTACGGCTCGCACGTTGACGGTGAACGCCGCGGCGGGTCAGGCCGGTGCGGGCGATGTGCGCCTCGGCGGTGCGGTCACGCTCGCGCCTGCGGCCGGTACGCCAGCGGGTGCGACGCCTGCGCTGCGGGTGCAGGCCGCGCGCGATATCACGGTCGCCGGCGCGGTGACCTCGGAACGCAATGTCGCGTTCAGCGCCGGTCGCAACTTCGCGAACTCCGGCGCCATCCGCGTCACTGCTGGTACGGCGGCGGATGGGAGCGGTGCGGCGGGATACGGTGGCATCGACATCCGTGCAGCCGACGCGGAGATCGGCGCGCCGCTGCAGGCGCGCGGCGCCGGCGTGAACCTGCTCGCGACCGGCGGCGGCGGCATCGCGCTCGGCGATGGCATCACGGCGCCGAGCGGTGCGATGCGGATCTCGGACGCCGAATTCCAGTCCATCGATGCGCCGACCGCAGCATTGCGATCGGCAGTCAGCTCGACCGCCGGCCGCGACATCCTGGTCGGTGATATCACGCTCGACCGCGCGCGCATCGGCGAGCTGCTGCTCGCGACGCGGCAGGGCGGCAAGGTGCGCGTCACCGGTACCGTGCGCGGGACGGGCGCACCGGCGATGCGGATCGGCGAGACGGGCATGCGCCCCGACACCATCGAGGTCAGCGGCGCCTTGGGTACGCTGGCGGCGCCGATCGGTGCACTGCAACTTCGCTCTGCTGGCCACATCCTGTTCGGTCCGCAGACCTTCATCGATGCGGCGAACGCGGCGCAGGACATCCTCGCTTTTGATGTGGCCGCGGCGTCGCAGGGCGCCACGCCGGGGCGTCTGTTCTTGGTGAGCGCTGCGACATCGTTCGACACGCCACGGGCGATCCTGCAGCAGAACACCGGTCCATCGCTGCGCGATGGCGATGGCATCCGCATCGGTGCTCCCGCCGGGGACATCACCGCGACCTTCGCCACCGATACGCCGCCGCAGCGCATCGAGCTGTTCGGGCGCGTGGTCGATGCGCAGGGCAACGTCACGAGCGCGCAGCAGGCATCGCTGGTCGCGGGGCTGCTGCCCGGGGGCACCGCATCGAACGCGGTATGGCGTCTCAACACCTGCGTCATCGGCAGCGGTGCGGGTTGCGCGGGCGGCGACCTGTTGCCGCCACCGTCGACGTTGCTGCAGTCGCCGCTGCCACTGCCGCCGGTGCCGCAGCCGCCGGTGCCGGAGAACGGTGGGGATGACGGCGATCCGGGTACGGCCGGAGGGGGCGGCGGGTCGACGGACGATGACGACGATGCGGACGACACGCGGCCCGTACCTCAGCTCGCCGACGCAGGCTCGAGCGCTGAAGAGCAGCGGATCTCGCCGCTCGAAGTGGATCCAGGTTCACGCGACCTGCTGCGACCGGCCGACGACGGTGCGGTGCGCGAGCCCGGTGTCGGATCGGCCAACGAAGATCTATGGCCACAGGGAGCGCTGCCGCAGTGATGTTGCGTCGTTCTCCGAAGATGGGTCGGCGGGCGCGCTGGACGCCGGTCTGGGCGGCTGGTGCGCTATGCGCGGTACAGATGGTCGGTGCGTTGGCGGCACCGGTGATCGAGCCGCCGATCGAGCCGCGAGCCGCCGTCACCGGCGGCTCGGTGGTCGGTAAGGCCCGCTTCAATCTCGGTGCCGATCCGACCGGCCGTGTCTGTACCGCGCGGCGGCTCTACGGCGATCCGTTACTGCGCGACGACCGGCGCGATTTCGCCTACGACATCAATTGTGCTCGCGCCGGCGGCGTCGGGCGTGTGTACCTGCTCGGTAGCGCGCCGCGGACCCAAGCGCTCGCGGGTTGGCGCGATGCGGTCGCGCCCATCTGCATCGCTCCGCGGCCGCAGCCGTGGGAGCCCGCAGGCGTGACCGCTGAGTTCGGGCTGTTCTGCGCCGGCGGGACCACGGTCGACGCAAGGCCGGCCATCGTTTTGTTGGCTGCATCGACGACGCGTGGTGTGCTCGTAGGCGATGCGCCGCCGGCTTCGGCGCCGGTGGTGGAGCGCGCGATCCGCATCCTGGCGGGCGCCGAACCCGAGCCCGCCAAAGCCAGTTCTCGCGGTCCGCGCAGCGCGCTGCTGGATGATCTTGAGACGGTGCTGGGGGCCGATCTCGCAGGCGGTGGCTTCGGCGACTTCGCGAGCTTGCGCGCCGCCGGCTTCGAGAACAACTCGATGTGGCAGTTCGGCTCGGCCGAACTGCAGTTCTCCGACGCCATCCGCATCCACGCGGGGCTCTGGCCCGAGGACCATGCGGGCCGCGCCGACCTGCAATCTGAGCGCGCGCTCAACCTCTCAAATCAGCGACGCTTCGCGGAGGCGGAGCGTGCGTTGACCGAGGCCGGGCAGAACGCCGAGAAGGCGGGCGATCTCTACCTGCGCGGCAAGATCGCGGCCTACGCCGCCCTCAACGCCCTCAACAACGGTAAGACCGCTGCTGCCCGCAGTGGTGCGACACAGGCGCGCGTGCTGTTCGCGGAGTGGCGCCGTTCCGGGCAGGCCGAGCGTGTGCAGGCCGACCCGTCGAGCGCACGCTTGCCGATCGCTGCGCGCGTCACGATCCTCGAGTCGCAGATGCTGCGTACGCAGGCCCTGGCTGATTCGCGGGACAAGGGGATCGATGCCGGCCGTCCCGGTCTCGCGGCGGCTGCAGAATCGGCGACGACTCTCGATGCACGCGCCGGCGGCTGGCTGCGCTCGGGTCTCGCCCAGGACCGCGCCGCGTTGGAACTCGCCGATGGCCGACCGGATACGGCGGTGCGCATCCTGGAGGAAGCCCTCGTCGCCTACCGCCGCAACTACTCCGGGACGCGGGTCGAGGCCAATCTTCTGATGGACCTCGGTTCGGCGTTGCAGGCCGGTCGGCGCGAGCCGGAGGCCTTGACGCGTTACGCCGAGGCGTTCGCTCTGTACCGGGACCAGACCGAGAACCGCGGCGTGGCGCCGATCCGTGCGATGCCCTATCTGCAGACCTTGGAGCGTGCCTCGCCCCGGACCGCCACGCACGCCGAAGCGGCGCCGTTGTTCGATGCCTTCGAGACCTTGGCGACCCCTGCCGTGGCGCAGACCGCCGCCGCGACCGCGGCGCGGCTGCTCGCCGGTCCTGACGGCGCGGTGATCCGTTCGTGGCAGGACGCCGATCGCGCGCTGCGTCGGGCGCTGACCCGACTCTCGAACCTGCCGGCCGATGTGCCGCCCGATCAGCGCCGGTCCGCCGAGGTCGAGACCGCCGCCGCCCGTGCTCGCGCCGCTGCGCTCGGACAGCAGGTCGAGCAACGCTTCCCCAAGTTCGGGCTGTTGACCTTGGCGCCGGTGACCCTCGAGGCGTTGCGTGCATCGTTGGGCGCAAAAGAGCGGTTGCTGCGGATCGCTCTGGGCGCCGACTCCGGCGTCGGCCTGCTGATCGACCGTGATGCGGTGCAGGTGTTCCGCATCGGCATCGGTGAATCGCAGGCTGCCGCGCTCGTGGCGCGGATCAAAGATTCGGTGCGCGACACCGAATCCGAATTCGATCGCGCCGCTGCGCGCGACCTGTTCGACAGCCTGTTCGCCGAGGGGCGCGATGCGCTGCTCGCGGCCGACGCCCCCGAACGGCTCATCGTCGATGCCAACGGCGCGCTCTCCAGCCTGCCGTTCTCGGTGCTGGTCACCGGCGACCGCACCGCCGCGGGCGAGCCCTGGCTGGTGCGGCGTTTCGCCGTGATGTCGGTGCCGAGCATGCGCGCCTTCGTCACCACGCGCAGCGCCGGTGCATCGCGCGGCGCGGTACCGTTCGTCGGTTTCGGCGACTTCCTGCCGCTCGATGCCGCATCGGAGCCGTCGGCCATCACGCGTGCGGTGCTGCGGGCGAAGCGCTTGCCGCCCGGCTGCGAGGCGCCCCTCAGCGCGGCGCTCGCACGGCTGCCACGCCTGCCCGGCACGGCTGCGGAACTGGTCGCGGTGCAACGGATCATCGGCGCAGGTACCGACAGCGTGCTGCTGCGCGAGCAGTTCACCGACCGCAGCGTGCTCGATGCGGCGCGCATCGGCGAGGCGCGCGTGCTCATGTTCTCGACCCACGGGTTGTTCGCCACGGACTTCCCGGAGGCCGCGGGCTGTCTGCCCGATGCGGCGTTGCTCACCTCTGCCGTGGCCGACGGTGCGGGGCTGTTCCTCGACTCCGCGCAGGTGCTCGACCTCGAGCTCGACGCCGATCTCGTGGTGCTGTCGGCCTGCGACACGGGTAATCCGCAGCCGGTGGCACCCGGCGAGTCCGGGCTCCCTTCCGGCGGTGATGCGCTGTCCGGACTCGCGCGCTCGTTCTTCTATGCAGGCGCCCGCAGCGTGATGGTCTCGCACTGGGTGCTGCCGGACGAGGATACGGTGGCGCTGATGACGATGTTCTTCGAGCGCCTCCAGGACGGTGCCGCCGGGCCGGAGGCGCTGCGTGCGGCGCAGCTTGCCCAGATCGGCCGCGGGGCGGACGATCCGCTGCAGTGGGCCGCGTTGACGGTGGTGGGTGCGCCGCAGGCGCGTTGAGGGGCCATCAGTCGAGGGGCATCATTCGGGTCCGGGCTAGACATACTTTTCGCCGAGGTGACGACATCATGAAAACTCTACATACGATCTGCGCTGTGCTGGCGCTTGGCATCGCGTCCGGTCTCGCGGGTGCCGCCGACTATATCGTCGTGCGATCCACCGAGGCCGCGATCGCCAAGGGGACGGCGCTCGTCGCCGGCACCCGCGTTGCGCTGCCGGCGGGTGCCACGGTGACGCTGGTGTCGCCCGGAGGCGAGGTGGTCACGCTGAAGGGTTCATCTGCCGGCGCGCAGGTGCCGGGTGTCGCCAAACCCGGCGACAGCGCCTCCGCGACCGCCTTGGCGGCGTTGGTCATCAAGCCGCCGCCGCGGCGCAGCTTCGGCGCCATGCGCGGCAGCGAGAAGTGCCCGAGCGTCGCCGCTCTGAAAACGCTCGAACAGATCCTCGCCGCGTCGGGCGAGAAGGGCTGCGCCAGCATCTCGCAGGCGGCGCTCGAGGCGTATGTCGATCAGGCGGCCGTCGTCGCGCCCGACGCACCTGCCACCGAACCCTGAGGCCGGACCGCCGCCGATGTCTTCGAGAGTGCGCATCGCCGTCGTGGGCGCAGGCCCCGGAGGCCTGAGCGCCGCCGCGCGTGCCGCTGAACTCGGGCTGTCGCATGTGCTGCTCGAGCAGAGTCCGGCGCACGCCAACACGATCCAGCGCTACCAGAAGGGCAAGCATGTGATGGCCGAGCCCAACGTGCTCCCGTTGCGCAGTCCGCTGCCGTTCGCTGCGGGCGTGCGCGAGCACATCCTCGGCGAGTGGGAGGCGGGGCTCGAGCGGCTCGGCGTGCAGTTGCGCTGCGGCGCCGAGGTCACGGCCATCAGCGGTGGACTCGGGGATTTCCGGATCGCGCTCAAGGACGGCGGCGAGGTGTCGGCTGAGAATGTGGTGTTCGCGATAGGTCTGCAGGGAAACCCGCGGCGTCTCGGTGTGCCGGGCGACGACCTGCCCTGCGTGCAGTACACCCTCGACGACCCTGACGAGTACCGCGATGAGACCATCGTGGTGGTCGGCGCGGGCGATGCCGCGATCGAGAACGCGCTCGGACTCGCGCGCCGCAACAAGGTGTTCATCATCAACCGCGCCGACGAGTTCGTGCGCGTGAAGGAAGGCAACCTGTCGGCCATCCTCAAGGCGATCGACGACGGCACGATGGGCTGCTTCTACGAGTCGCAGTGTGCGTCGCTGGTGACGACGCCCGACGGCGACAAGCCCTATGCGCTGACGCTGCAGACGGCGCAGGGCGAGACCGTCGTACCCTGCCATCGCATCATCGCGCGTATCGGTGCGATCCCGCCGCGGAAGTTCGTCGAGGCTTGCGGCATCCGCTTCGCGGGTGCCGACGCAGCGGCGCTGCCCGAGCTCTCGCCGCAGTACGAGTCGAGTGTGCCCGGCCTCTATGTGATCGGTGCGCTCGGCGGTTATCCGCTCATCAAGCAGGCGATGAACCAGGGCTGGGAGGTGGTCGGCTACATCGAGGGTCACGCGGTCAAACCCGCCGATGAGCCCTTGTTGCTCGCCAAGTTCAAGGACCTGCCGCCGCGGCCGAGCGCGGCCGACCATCTCGCGTGGATGCAGCAGCGCATCCCACTCTTCGCCGATGTGAACCCGCTGATGTTCCGCGAGCTGATGCTCGGCAGCGCCGTGCACCAGCCGAAGGCCGGTGAGGTGGTGTTCCGCCGCAACGACTACACGAACTCGTTCTACACCATCCTCGACGGCAGCGTGGAGATCGAGGTCGGCGAAGACGATGCGACGCGACGCATCACCCTCGAGGCCGGACAGTTCTTCGGCGAGGGCAGCCTGCTGTCGGGTCGCCGCCGCTCCGCGACCGTGTACGCAGGCCGCGGCTGCTCGCTCATCGAATCGCCGCGCCGCGACATCATGAAGCTCATGAACTCCGTCGAGGCGGTGCGCGTGGTGGTCGACCGGCTGTTCGTGATGCGCGCCATCCAGAGCGGATTCGCGCCTGGATTGCCGCTGGCGGCGCTGGAGCCGATCGCCGCGCGCGCCAAGCTCAACCGCTACAAGAGCGACGAGCGGCTGTTCGCGGAGGGCGACGAGGGCGACACACTGCACCTCATCCGGCGCGGCTCGGTGTCGGTGTCGCGGCAGATCGGTGGACGCGAGATCGTCATCTCCTATGTCGCCGCCGGTAATTATGTGGGAGAGATGGGCCTGCTCGGCAGGACACGCCGCAACGCCACGGTGCGCGCTACAGTGCCCACCGAGACCGTCAGCCTCGATGCGGAATCCTTCGGCGAGCTCATGGCGCACAACCCGGCGTTGCGCGGCGAGGTGGAGACGGTGATGCGCAAGCGTCTGGTGGCCAACCAGGCGGTGCAGGCCGGCGAGTCCGGCGATCTCATCTCGTTCCTGATGCGCCAAGGCCTCGGCGAGGCGACCGATGTGTTGCTGATCGACGAGTCGCTGTGCGTCGGCTGCGACAACTGCGAGAGGGCCTGTGCGGCGACCCACGGCGGCACCTCACGGTTGGACCGCGCCGCGGGGCCGACCTTCGCCAACGTGCATGTGCCCACCTCCTGCCGGCACTGCGAGAACCCGCATTGCATGAAGGACTGTCCGCCGGATGCGATCCGGCGCACACCGACCGGCGAGGTCTACATCCGCGACAACTGCATCGGCTGCGGCAACTGCGAGCGCAATTGTCCCTACGGCGTGATACACATGGCCGGGCCTGCTCCGCCGCAACCGAACCTGCTCTCTTGGCTGATGTTCGGCGGCGGCCCGGATGGAAAGGGCGAGGCGGACCATGGCGCAGTCGGCAAACCGAAGGCACCGAAGAAGGCGGTCAAGTGCGACATGTGCAAGGACCAGTCGGGCGGCCCGGCCTGCGTGCGCGCCTGCCCGACCGGCGCTGCGCTGCGCGTGAGCCCCGCGGAGTTCATCGACTTCGTCAACGCCTCCGCAGCGGAGCGCTGAGCGTGCACCAGTCCTTCCTAGACCACGCCGGCCGCCGCTACCTGAAGATGGCGCTCGCGCTGTGTGCGGCGTCGATCGCACTTTATCTTTGGCACGATCCTCGATCGCCCCCCAACGGCGGCACTTGGCTCGGTTACACGCTCGGCGGCCTCGGCGCAGCACTCGTCCTCTGGCTGACGGCGCTCGGCATCCGCAAGCGCAGCTATTCATCGTCGTTAGGCACGGTGCAGGGTTGGGTGAGCGCGCATGTCTATCTCGGGCTGTCGCTGGTCGTCGTCGTCACGCTGCACACGGGCTTCCAGTTCGGCTGGAACATCCACACCCTCTGCTACGCATTGATGGTGGTGGTCATCGTCTCGGGCCTGGTCGGCGTGGTGCTCTACCGACGCTATCCCGAACAGATGTCACGCAACCGGGCGCAGCAGACGCAGGACGGCATGCTGGAGGAGATCGCGGAACTCGATGTGCGCGCGCTGCGCATCGCCAAGCAGCTGCCGCCCGAGTTCGACGCCGCGCTGCGTGCCAACATCGCAGGCACGCGGATCGGCGGCGGCGCGCTCGCGATCCTCTCCGCGCGCGACCGTTCCGAGGTGAGGCTGCCCGGTACGCCGCTCGCCGGCAATGCTGGGCAGGAGCGCATGCTCGACTGGCTCAGCGGTCATCTGTCGCGCAGCACAGACCCCGAGCGGTCGCGGCTCATCAACGACCTGCTGTCGATCGTCGGTGCGCGGCGTATGTTGCTGCGCCGGCTGCAACGGGACGCGCGGATGCGCGGCTGGCTCGAGGCTTGGCTGTACCTGCATGTCCCCGTCACCTTCGGGCTGCTCGGCACGCTGATCGCGCATGTGGTCAGCGTGTTCCTCTACTGGTGAGCTGCTGATGCGCATCCTGGTCCGACAACTCACCCGGAGCGCAGGCGATGCGGTCGCGGTGCGCGAGCGGGCCTTCGATGACGGCTCCCTGAGCATCGGTCGCGCATCCGACCAGTCGCTGCAGGTCAACGACCCGCGCATGCAGCTGCAGCATGCACAGGTCCGGGCGAGCGGAAACGGGTTCATGCTCACCTGCTTGGCGCCGGCGCAGGCCGTCGTCAACGACGAGGTCACGCGCAACGCGCGGCTCGTGCCGGGCGATGTCGTGCTGCTCGGAGCGTTGCGGATCACGGTGGGCGAGCCGGCCGCGCCCGGTGAACTCCTGCTGACGGTGGAGCAGACCGCCGCGGAGCCGCCGCCGGCGGTGGAGCTTGCGGCGCCGTCGCTGACGCTGGCGGCCGCCGGGTGGCGCAAGCGGCCATGGGCTTGGTCGCTGTTCCTCGTCACGCTGCTCGGCTGTCTGGTGCTGCCGTGGACCGTGGGTTGGCCATCGGATGAGCACTGGACATCGGGACCGCTGCACAGCGCGCACGCCTCGCTCGAACAGGACTGCAAGGCCTGCCATGTGAAGCCTTTCCAGCGCGTGCGCAACGAGTCCTGTCTCGACTGTCACGCTGCGAACCTGCATCGCCATCTGCCGGCGGCCCATCCGGCCGCTGCGACCTTCGAGGCGCAGCGTTGTACCGATTGCCATGTCGAACATGACGAGCCCTCGCACCTCGTACAGCGTGACTCGCGCACCTGCACCGACTGCCATGCTGACCCGATGCGTCACGGTGCGCTCGAGGGCGCACAGCCGGTGACGGACTTCGCGCTGCAGCACCCGCCGTTCCGCATCAACGCATCGACCGTGGAGCGGCCGTCCTCCGGTCTGAAGTTCACCCACGCCGCGCACCTCGACCCGAAAGGCATCAAGGCGCCCGACGGCACGGTGGTGATGCAGTGCGCCGATTGCCACACGCCCGATGCGTCCGCCGCGGGCTTCGCACCGATCAAGATGGAGGCGCATTGCGCGTCCTGCCATCGCCTCGACTTCGATCCGGCCGAGCCCGAGCGGAGCGTGCCGCACGGCGATCCCGCCGAGGCGCTGCGCGTCATCGTCGGCCATTACAGCGCGCGTTATCTCGCCGGCTACGCCGACCCGAAGGCGGCACGCAGTGCGGGCGCCCTGCCACCGGGCGTCGACATCGCGCCCGCCGCGCGCGCGCAGCTGCTCGGCCAGGCGCGTGAGCGCGCGCTGCGCGTGGCCGATGATCTCTTCGGGCGCCGTGCCTGCGCCGATTGCCACGAGGTGCGCCGCGAGGGAACGGTCGCGGAGCCGGTGTGGAAGGTGACGCGCGTGACGCTGCCGGACAGCTGGATGCCGCACGCACGCTTCGACCACAAGTCGCACGGCACATCGCTCACGCCCTGCAGCACCTGCCATGCGGCCGAGCGATCGGAGCGGGCGGACGATCTGCTGATGCCGACCATCGAGACCTGCCGCGATTGTCATGGCGGTGAGACGGGCGGGGCGGCACCGATCACCGCGGATACGCGCGCGGCGCGGTCCGCCGGCATCACGGTCGCGGGTGGTGCCTCGTCCACGGCGCGCGTGCCGAGCACCTGCATCGATTGTCACGGCTTCCATGCGCCCGAGCAGCCGCTGTGGCGTTCACCGGCCATCCAGAGCGCGCTCACCCAGTTGCGGGCGCCGCGCTGATGCGCCGCACGGCTGTGCTCGTCCTGGCGGCCGCGCTCGGCGCCTGCGGCGGCGGCGGCGATGCTCCGGCGACGACAGCGGTCGCCGGCGCAGCGGTCGGTGTCGTCGCGGGCTGCGATGGCAGCTGCGCGAACGCTGCCACGGCGCTCAGCGTCGCGCAGGTCCAAGGGGTCATCTCGCGCGCAGTCGCTGAGGCGCAGGCGCGCAACGCGCGCGCCACGATCGCGGTGGTGGATCGCGTCGGTAATGTGCTCGGCGTGTTCGTCATGGCCGGTGCGTCCGCCTCGGTGACGGTGCGCAGCACCCGCGGCACGGCGCGTATCGAGGGCGGACTGGAAGGCGTGGAGATCGTTCCGGCCACCCTTGCGGCGATCGCCAAGGCCGTCACCGGCGCCTACCTCTCGAGCGAGGGCAACGCCTTCAGCACACGCACCGCCAGCCAGATCGTCCAGTCGCACTTCAATCCCGGGGAGGTGCTCGCGCCCGGCGGACCGCTGTTCGGCGTGCAGTTCTCGCAGTTGCCCTGCTCGGATCTCGCGGCGCGTTTCGCCGGCGCTGCGCCCGACGCCGGCCCGAAGCGCTCGCCGCTCGGCCTCGCCGCCGACCCGGGCGGTTTTCCGTTGTATCTCGCGGGCACGCCGGTGGGCGGCGTCGGCGTCATCGCCGACGGTCTCTACGGGCTCGATGCGGACGCGATGGACCTCGACGACGACCTCGATGAGGCGATCGCGTTCGCCGGTACGGTCGGCCTCGCGGCGCCCGAGGACCGTCGGGCCGACCGCATCACCGTGGAGGGCAAGACCCTCCGCTTCAGTGACCTCGGCACGGCCGATCTGCGTACCGACCCCGCCGCCGCCCCGTCGTTCGGTTCTTTGGCGGCCATCGGCGTACCGGTCGCGGTGCCGGGCTATGTCGGCGCCGAGTTGCGTGCCGGTACGGCGTTCGGACAGGCGGCTTCGGGCATCCGCGCCGATGCGCTCGACTATCCGGGACTCGATGCGTTCGTGCTGGTCGATGCGGCCGGTGTCGAGCGCTTCCGGCCGCGTGCGGGCACCGAGCCTGCGGGTGCGCTCAGCGCGGTCGAGGTGCAGACCATCCTGCGCACCGCACTCGAGGTGGCGAACCGCAGCCGCGCGCAGATCCGTCGGCCGCTCGGGTCGGCGGCGCGCGCCACGATCTCGATGGTCGACTCCGAGGGCACCATCCTGGGCATCGCGCGCAGCCGCGATGCGCCGGTGTTCGGCATCGATGTCTCGCTGCAGAAGGCGCGTACCGCCGCGTTCTTGTCGTCCCGGCAGGCCGCCGCAGCGCTGCAGGCGCTGCCGCCGGCGGTCTACCTCGACCGGGGGCTCACGGTCCTGCGCGCCGATGCGCCCGGCGATTATGTGCCGGCCGTGCGCGCGTTGCTCGGGCTGCCGACCGCGCTGGCGGACGGACAGGTCGCCTTCAGCGCGCGTGCGGTGGGCAACCTCGCTCGGCCGAACTTCCCCGACGGCGTGGACGGCAACCCGCACGGGCCGCTCTCGAAACCCGCCGGCCGCTGGAGTCCGTTCAGCACCGGTCTACAGCTCGACATCGTGCACAACGCGATCATCCAACATGTCGCCTTCGTCGCAGGGCTCGCGCCGGATGTGCCGCGTAACTGCAGCGGCATCAGTGGCTTCGACAGCGGCTTCCAGCAGCGGGCGCCGGCCACACTGCTCGCCAACGGCATCCAGATCTTCCCGGGCGCGGTACCGGTGTACCGCGGCGAAACGCTGGTGGGGGCGATCGGTGTGTCGGGCGATGGGATCGACCAGGACGACATGGTGGCCTTCTTGGGTGTCGCACGCGCCGGCTTCACGGCCGGCGGCCCGCAGCACCCCGCGGCGGCGCGCCGTTCCGACCAGTTGGCCCCGAACGGGGCACGCCTGCGCTATGTGAACTGTCCGCAGGCGCCGTTCATCGGCTCCGACGAGCAGGAGCCGTGCCGTGGTCTCTGAGCGGCGCAGCACATCGGCGCGGTGTATGTTGACCGTGCTCGGCATCGCGGTCGCGCTGCCGCTGCGCGCGCAGGAAGCGGCGCCGCCCTCGGAGCCGCCCGCTACGGCGGAGCATGAAGGCGGACCCGTCGGGACCGTACAGGATCCCTGTCCACCCGCCGCGCCGGTCGACCCGCGCCGTCGCAGCCCTGCCGTACCGGTGTTGGAATACCGCCCGGACCCCTGCGATCCGACGCGTCTGCGCACGCCGGCACTGTCTGAGATCGGTCAGATGCAGGGCTTGCCGGACCGTTGGCGCATCGTCGAGGCGATCGGCCTCGAAGAGAACCTGCTCGATCCCTATCACGGCCAGAACCGGTTGAAGGGCGATGTTCCCATGTTCGGGGAGGACTGGTTCGTGGCGCTGATCGGCATCTCCGACACCGTCGTCGAACCGCGCGAGTTCCCGGTGCCGGTGGGCGGCCCGGTCACCGAGCGCCCCGGCTCGCTCGACACCTACGGCGACGGCTATCAGGAGGTCTATTCCCAGACCTTCATCCTCGAGACGGTGCTGTACCAGGGCGACACGGTGTTCAAGCCGCCCGACTGGGAGTTCCGTTTCACGCCGGCGCTCAACATCACGCATGTGGTGGTCGAGGAGCGCGGACTGCTCAAGGCCGATGCCGATGCACGCCGGACACGCACCGAGGCGGTGCTCGGCATCCAGGCGGCTTTCGTCGACAAGCATCTGCGCAACGTCTCCTCGCGCTACGATTTCGACAGCCTACGCGTGGGCGTGCAGCCCTTCACCGCGGATTTCCGCGGCTTCCTGCTCAACGACAGCCTGTTCGGCGTGCGCCTGTTCGGCATCCGCAACGACAACCGGATCCAGTACAACCTCGCCTGGTTCCGCCGCATCGACAAGGACACCAACAGCGGCCTCAACAATCTCGTCGAACGCGGCGCGGCAGCGCTGCGCGACGACGACATCTTCGTCGCCAACGCCTACCTCCAGGACTGGCCGCGGCTCGGGTTCGTCGTGCAGGGCACGGTGCTGCACAACCGCAACCGCGAGGGAGGGCGGATCCAGTACGACGACAACGGCATCCTGCAGCGGCCGGCGTCGATCGGTCTCGAGCGGCCTCGCGACTACGACGTGAGCTATCTCGGCGTGTCGGGCGATGGACATCTCGGCGGCGTCAACCTCTCGGCGAGCGCCTACCTCGCGCTCGGTGATTCGACGCGCGGCACCTTCAGCGAGCGTCGGGAGGACATCCGCGCGGGATTCTTCGCCGCCGAGGTCTCGAAGGACTTCTCCTGGATCCGTCCACGCGCGTCCGTCGCATGGGCCTCCGGCGACCCGGATCCGTTCGATGGGCGTGGCGAGGGTTTCGACGCCGTGTTCGAGAACCCGTTGTTCGCGGGCGCCGACACCAGCTTCTGGATCCGCGAGCCGGTGCCGTTGGTCGCCGGCGGGCGCGTCACGCTGTCCGGCCGGAACGGCCTGTTGAACTCGCTGCGCTCTTCCAAAGAATTCGGACAGTCGAACTTCAGCAATCCCGGCCTGCGGCTGGTCGGTGTCGGCGTCGACCTCGACCTGACACCGACGCTACGCGTCAGTGGCAACCTCAACCATCTGGCCTTCGACGACACCGCTGTGTTGCAGGTGGCGCGCGCCCAGGGCGGTATCGACCGCGATATCGGGCTCGACGCCTCGGTGGCGGTGGTGTGGCGGCCGCTTGCGATCCAGAATGTGGTGGCGCGGCTGTCGGCGTCGGCGCTGCGGCCCGGCGCGGGCTACCGGGCGCTGTTCGGCGACGAGACTGCTTGGGCGGTGCTCGGTAATGTGGTGCTGACCTACTGATGGGCCATCGAGACGACAGTATGGATATGTGCTCTCTCCGCCCCGTACGGACCGCCGGCCTGGTCGCATTGCTGCTGGCCGTGTCGCCGCTCGCCGTCTGGGCGAGCGAGGCGTACCACGCGGTGGAGCGCAGCTATCCGGTGTATCCGGCGGCACCCGCGCGCCAGACGCCGACGGAGGCCGCGGCGAAGAGCGAGGGCTGTCTCGATTGCCATACCGCCACCGACCTGCCGACCATGCATGCCAACCCCGGCGTGATCCTGGGTTGTACGGATTGTCATGGCGGCGATGCGGGCGTGCGCTTCATGAGGGGTGCGAAGACCCCAGAGACCACAGCGGCTGCGCGTAGCGACCCGGCGTACGCCCGCGTCCGTGACGATGCGCATGTGCTGCCGCGCCTCCCGGACGCTTGGCGCTTCCCGTCGAGCGCCACGCCTGAGCGCACCTACACGCTGCTCAACCGGGAGGCCCCCGAGTTCATCCGTTTCGTGAACCCGGGCGACTACCGCGTGGCCGACGAGGCCTGCGGCGCTTGCCATGCCAAGACCATCGCCGACGCCAAGCGCAGCCTGATGGCGACCTCCACCATGTTCTGGGGCGGCGCCGCCTACAACAACGGCCTGCTGCCGTTCAAAAATTACATCTTCGGCGAGGGCTACACGCGTGATGGCAAGGCCGCCATCGTCGAGGGGGCGAAGTCGACGCCCGAGGAACGCGAACGCCACGAGATCATCGATCGCGTGTATCCGCTGCCGCACTGGGAGAACCTCCCCCCCGCCGACATCTTCCGCGTGTTCGAGCGCGGTGGCCGCAACATCACCAACTTGTTCCCGGAGACGGGGCTGCCGAATGCGCTCGGCCAGATCCAGCGCCTCGAAGAACCTGGGCGACCCGACCTCAAACAATCGAACCGCGGCCCGGGCACCGGCGCCCGCATCGCCGTGCCGGTGCTCAACATCCACAAGACGCGCCTCAACGATCCGCTGATGTGGTTCATGGGCACCAACGACAACCCGGGCGACTACCGCTCTTCGGGCTGCAGTGCCTGTCATGTGGTGTACGCCAACGACCGCGATCCGCGGCACTCCGGGCCCTACGCCGCGTTCGGCCACGACGGCCGCTCGCAGACCGTCGACCCGACGATCCCGAAGGACCGCAGTGGACATCCTTTGAAGCACGCCTTCTCGCGGGCGATACCGACCAGCCAGTGCATGATCTGCCACATGCACCAGCCGAACATGTTCATGAACAGCTTCCTCGGCTACACGATGTGGGACTACGAGTCCGATGCGCCGGCGATGTGGCCCGCCGAACAGCGTTTCCCGACCGCCGAGGAGATGCGTAAGGTTCTCGACCGCAACCCGGAGGGCGCTGCGCCTCGCGGCAATTGGGCCGACCCCGCGTTCCTCTCGAAGGTGAGCACGCTCAACCCGACGCTCAAAGATACGCAGTTCGCCGATTACCATGGTCACGGATGGAACTTCCGCGCCGTCCACAAGCGCGACCGCAAGGGCAACCTGCTCGACGCGGAAGGCGGGTCGATCGCGCCTGACGACCCGCAGAAATGGAGCAAGACCGTGCAGATGTCGTCGATCCATGTCGATGTCGGCATGCATTGCGTCGATTGCCACTTCGCGCAGGACTCGCATGGCAACGGCCATCTCTACGGTTCCGTGGCCGCTGCGGTCGAGATCGACTGCAAGGATTGCCATGGCACGACACGGGCCTACACCACGCTGCGGACCTCGGGCCCGGCGGCCGCGGCGAGCGCGACCGACCTCTCGCTGATCCGCAACCCCGATGGTTCGCGGCGCTTCGAGTGGCGCGGCGACACGTTGGTGCAGCGCTCGGCGGTCACGCCTGGCCTCGAGTGGGAGGTGTCGCAGGTCAAGGATTCGGCGACACCCGGCAACAAGCACTATGACGACAAGGCAGCGCGCGCCCACACCATGTCGCGCGACACCAAGTCCCAGCGATGGGGCCCCGACATCCCCTGGGAGATGCTGGCGCACAACGATGACAAGATGGAGTGCTATGCCTGCCACACCTCGTGGACCACGAGTTGTGGCGGCTGCCATCTGCCGATCGAGGCCAACTGGAAGACCGCACGGCACCGCTACGAGGGCGGCGAGACCCGCAACTACGCCACCTACAACCCGCAGGTGGCGCGCGAGGACATCTTCATGCTCGGGCTACGCGGGCCGTCCGAGGGCGGGAAGATCGCGCCGGTGCGCTCGTCCTCGGCGCTGGTGCTGTCGTCCAAGAACGCCAACCGCGAGCGGATCTATGTGCAACAGCCGCCGATCGCGGCGTCGGGCTTCAGCTCGCAGGCCATGAACCCGCACTATCCGCACACCGAGCGCAAGACCGAGACCAAAGGTTGCAGCGACTGCCACCTGGCGAGCGGCGGCGACAACAACGCCATCGTCGCGCAGACGCTCGGCTACGGCACGCAGTTCATCAACTTCACGGGCCTCAACGCCTATGTCGGCACCGGCAAGGGCGTGATGGCGGTCGAGGTCACCGAGTACGACGAACCGCAGGCGGTGATCGGCAGCTATCTGCACCGCTATGCCTACCCCAAGTGGTATGGGGAGCATCTCGGCCGGGATCGTCGGTTGCAGCACTCGGCCGCGCTCGCGGGCGAGGCCGCAGGCTGTGTGCAGCTACGCGGTGAATACCTGTTCTCGGCCGAGGGGCGGCGCGGGCTGCGCGTGGTCGATGTGGCGAGCGTCGCCAACAAAGGATTCAGCCAGAAGATCGTGAGCGCACCGTTCTCGTCGCTCGGCCATCGCACGCAGGTCGTCAGCCGTGACGCCACCTGTGTCGCGCTGCCGACCACGCAGCCCGTGCATCCGCCACGCAACGAGGGCGAGCTCATGCGCAAGGTCAATCTCGAGCAGCCCTTCCTGCCGATCTACAACTATGCGCTGGTCACCGATTCGGTCGAAGGGCTGATCGTGGTCGATGTGAACACGCTGGCCGATGGCGAATTCCGTAACAATTTCCTCAAGCGGGCGCTGACCTGGAACCCCGACGGGCGGCTCACGGGCGCGCGTCGGCTGGTGATCGCGGGCAACCTCGTCTACATCGTCACGACGCGTACGCTGGTGGTGGTCGACATGACGGCACCGATGCGCCCGAGCGTGCTTGCGGAGGTGGCGCTCGAGGACCCCCGCGCGCTGGCGTTGCAGTTCCGATATCTCTTCGTCACCACCGCACGCGGGCTCGAAGTGCTGGATGTGACGCAGCCGGCCGCGCCGCGCCGCATCCCCGGCGCTGTGGTCCCGCTCGCGCAGGCAGCGGGGCTCACCGTGGCGCGCACCTACGCGTATGTGGCGGACGGCGCAGGAGGGATCGCGATCATCGACATCGAGCGAGCGGAGCGACCCATGCTCGTGCAGTCGTGGAACGCGGAGGGCGGCCTCGTCGACGCGCGCGATGTCATGGTCGCCTCGACCAATGCGTCGCTGTTCGCCTATGTGGCCGACGGCAAGGGCGGACTCAAGGTGGTGCAGCTGACGAGCCCGGCGTCGCAGCCGAATTTCTACGGCTTCAGTCCGGAGCCGCGCCCGGAACTCATCGCTTCTTTTGCCACCCGCACACCGGCGCTGTCCTTGTCGCGGCCGCTGGAGCGCGACCGGGCGGTCGATGAGAGCGGCGGCCAGGTCGCGGTGTTCGGGCGTCGCGGTTCGCGGCCGTTCAATCTCGCGGAGATGCGGCGGCTGTTCCTCGATACGGACGGTAAGCCTTGGTTCGTCGACGATGTACCGTCGATGCCGCCGACGATCCCGTTGCGGCAGGCGCAGGCGCAGGCGGAGAGGGGGCGATGATGCGCGAGGGTGGGCGGATGAGGTTTGTCCGACGAACGGCGCAGTCGCTGTTGCTATGCCTGTCGATGGCGGCGTCCGCCGCCGATGTCCCGAAGGACGCCAAGCACGAAGGCGCCGCGTCCTGTGCCTCTTCGCTTTGTCACGGCTCTTCGCGCCCGCTCGAGGCGCACGGCGTGCTGCAGAACGAGTACGTCACTTGGTCGCAGTTCGATCCGCACTCGAGCGCCTACCGCGTGCTGCTGAACGCGCGCAGCCGGCAGATGGCGGCGCGCCTGCGCATCGGTCCTGCCGAGAAGGCGCCGCAGTGCCTCGCCTGCCACGCCGAGGTGGTACCGGCCGCGCAGCGCAGCCCGCGGCATCAGTTATCCGACGGCGTCGCCTGCGAGTCCTGCCATGGTCCGTCGAGCAAGTGGCTGCCGACGCATCATCAGTCGCCGGCTGTGACACATGCCGATAATCTCGCGCGCGGCTTGGTGGCGCTCGAGCGTCCGGCGGTACGCGCCGAGACCTGCACCGCCTGCCATGTCGGTGACGCGACGCGCTACGCCAGCCACGCGATGATGGCCGCCGGCCATCCGCGCCTGGTGTTCGACCTCGAGACCTACGGTGAGCTGTGGCGCACCAGCGGTGGGCGTGAGCACTACCGCAAGGGGCCGGGCAAAGCCGCGCCTGCGCCGGAGATCTGGGTGGCGGGCCTGGTCACCGCCACCCGTCGGCAGCTCGACCTCGTGGGCCAGCACGCCGGACGCGGCGGTATGACGGACTTCGGCGTCTACGCCTGCCATTCCTGCCATCGCGACCTGCGGGTGGCCGCGTTCGGCGGTGGGACGGTCGCCGCAGATCCCTTGACGGGCGCGCCCGGTGAGCTCCGCCTGCAGGACGGCAACGCTCGCATGTTGATCGTCGTGGCGCAGTCGCTCGGCATCGCTACCCAAGATTTCACGGCGGCGTGGACGCGCGCGCAGTCGGCGGTGAACCGGGAACCGGCGCGGTCCGCCGCCGCCGTCGCGGCGGTGCGCAGCGCGCTCGCCCGGTTGGGCGTTTCGCTCGGGTCGCAGCGTTGGCAGACCGCCGAGCGACAGCGGGTGTTCGACGGCTTGATGCGCGCGGCCCGCGGTGGTGCGTTCCCGGACCCTGCGGCTGCCGAGCAGGCGGCGATGGGGATGGTGATGATGCTCGCCGAGCTCGAGCTCGATCGCGCCCGAAAGGCGCAGATCGATCAGCTGTTCGCGACGCTGCGGGACGAGAACGCCTTCGATCGCGCGCGTTTCGCGCGGGTGCTGGCGCAGCTCGACCGGGGGACGGAGCGACCGGTCGTGGTCCCCCGCGGCCCTTGAGCCGCGTCCGCCCTAGCCCACCTGCTGTACCGTCAG
>CALGVD010000115.1 GCA_937920275.1 uncultured Pseudomonadota bacterium | reverse complement strand
TGTGTCGCGACCGAGCGCCGCTGAAGGGGAGTATCCAGCCCCGCGACGGCGTCTGAAAGCTTACGCCGTCCCCCACAGTGATGGAGATCTGCGTGGGTCCCGGCGGCCCGGGCCAGCATCGAACCGTCGCGCGAGCGCTTGCGCTGGGAAGATCCACTGCGCGTTCGCCTGAGCTAGGAGGACTCCTACGCCGACATCGATAAAGCGGTTCCTCTTGACGCGCTTCGCGGATCCCGCAATCGCTGAGTGGATATCGTCGTTGCGCAGAATCGTCTGCGTCAGGGTACCCCGAGAATTCGTTTGAAGAAATCGCTCGATCTTTGAAGCATGTCGGCGCGTGCGGTGGAATCGACCAGACTGTGAGCAAGGCCTTGGTAGGTGATGAGCTCCGATTCCTTGCCGTTCTCCTTCAGCGCCGCATCCATGGCCTTCGCCTGTGAGATGTCGACAGTCGCGTCGATGTCGCCGCTGAACATCAGGACTGGTGCTTTGAACGACTTGGCCTGCCGCCTCGGCGATCCCGAAACGATATGCTCACCCGTGCCGATGTAGTCTGAAACAAGGCCAAAATTCGTGAATCTTCGCGAATCTTCTTTGAGCCTGGCGAGGTCTGTCACCGGCGCCACCGCCACGATCGCCTTGAACAGGTCAGGGTCCAACACGCTTGATTGCAAAGCTGCATAGCCGCCATAAGACCAGCCGAAAACCGCCATCTTGGATCGGTCAGCGGTGCCTTGTGCGATCATCCATTTCGCTGCGTCATTGACATCGCCGACGGCGATGCGCCATGACTTGAAGCCATTGTCGACATACCAGTCATCGCCGTAGCCGGCTGAGCCGCGAAAATTGGGTTGCAGCACCGCGTAACCCAGGGCCGCGAAATACTGTGCGATCCAGTCGAATCCCCATTCATCGCGCGACGCCGGACCACCGTGCGGCATGATGATCGTCGGCAACCCTTTACCTGCGCTACCGACCGGCAAGGTCAGGTAGCCTGGGATCATCGTGCCATCGCTCGCTGGATAGCTGATCGGTTTTACGGGAGCGAGTTTGACCGTCTCTAGCGGAAGGCGCTCGGCGAAGATCTTGTTCAGCCGTTTAGCGGTCCTGTCGAAAATATAATAGGACCCTGGGTCAAGATCGGTGCCGGTGAAGACCAGAAGCTGATTTTCATCACGGCTGGCATCGATGAAGCGGATCAAGGGCTCTCCGGGCAAAGCCTTGCTCAGCTGCTGCGCGAGGGCCTTGTAGGTGGGATCGATGAAGACGGTCTCTCGCTTGTCGGTGACGATATCCACACCTATCACGCGCCTAGATCGACCAATGGTGATCAATCGACCGATATCGACTTCGTCGTGTGCCAGCACCAGCTCGGATGCCAAACTGTCGTCTAATTTGACCGTAAAAAGCGCCTGTCGACCGTCTTTTTTGCCGTAGGCGAACGCGATGTCCCGCTGCGCGTCAACCGCGACGGGCACCATCCCCTCTCCGTCGGATGTTGAAAAGACTTTCCACCGTTCGCTATCGATCGGCCTATACAGATAATTCGTGGTTCCTTTAAGGGTTCCATCGTCGAAGGTGGCAGCGATCCCCATGATCCGTACATCGCCGTTGGTATCGGCAAGGTACTCGGATACATTTTTCCTCGGAACCGCCATCCGCTTTGATTTCAGGGTCAGCGTGTTGACGAGATCGACGCCAAGCCCTTCCTTCGAAGATGCCAGTCTCGTGTCGATGGTGCTTTCCGGTATGTATTGGCGTGTCATGAGGACATCGCCGGTGTCGCCTGGCGGCCAGCCGAGCACTGAGCCGGAGAATTGATTTATCCCAAGCGATCTCGTGGTCGAGCGGTTGGCGAGCGATTTGATCTCTTTACCGTCATCATTGATGGCGATGAGGCGTGTAAATCCTAGGATTATGCCGACATCTCTGGTCAGACCAAAAAGATCACAGATCAGCCGCGTGTTCGACACCCAGTCGCATTCGGTCAGGCGTAAAGGCGCTGCGTCGCTCGTCAAGATCATTTTTGCCGGAGTGCTGCCATCGGCGTTCGCGACGTAAAGACCGGTAGCGCGACCTTCGAGTGGCGCGAGGAAAGCGATCCGCTTGCCATCGGGCGATAGGCTGATGTCAGAGATGCTCTCTCGAGCGCCGAACTTCATCGCCAATTCACTTTGCCCAAACACCGGGGAGGCGCTGCAGACGAGGATCAGTGCTGCAAATCGGAGGGTTCTCATCGGGATTCGTCTCCTCAATGATATGGCTTGATCGTCTTATACCATGGGTGCTCGGACGTTGTCGCAAGCCAGTGGTTCGGTCCGCTGGATGAGCGGGTCGGTCACCGACGCCCAGCCGTCATACCTCAAAGAGCGGCATCCGCTCCGGAATCCCGCGTCCGCGCGCTGGCGCGCAGCGGGGGTGCCACCAAGCGGTGTTCCAGGACGGTGAAGAGCTGTTGTACCAGCAGCGCGAGCACGGCTGCGGGCAGCGCACCCGCCAGCATCAGCGTGCCATCGTTCAGTGCGAGCCCGGTGACGATACGCTCCCCATAGCCGCCTGCACCGATGAACGCCGCGATGGTGGCCGTACCGACATTGATCACCGCCGAAGTCTGGATGCCTGCGAGGATCGCACCGAGCGCCAGCGGCAGTTCGATGCGCAGCAGTCGTGCCCAGCGCGGCAGCCCGAGGGCCTTCGCCGAATCACGCAGTGACTGCGGGATCGCCTCCAGCCCGGCGCAGGTGTTGCGCACGATCGGTAAAAGCCCGTAGAGAAAGAGGGCGGTCAGCGCTGGCAGCATGCCGATACGCGCATATAGCGTGATCAGGAAGGCAAGCAGCGCGAGCGAGGGGATCGTCTGCACCAGTCCGACCACCGGTAGCACCCAGCGTCGTGCGGCTGCACTGCCCGCACACCAGATGCCGAGCGGGATGCCGACGAGCGCTGACAGTGCGAGCGAGGCGAACACCAGCACGAGATGTTCGCTGCTCAGACGCAAGAAATCGGCGTCGAAGAGGGCGTGCCACAGTCGACGCGTGGCTGCACCCGCAGAGGGCTGCGCGCCCGCCGCTCGCTCGCTCGCCGCGTCGGTGACAGCTTGTTGTGCGCCGTCACTCGGCAGATCGCCGGATCCGGTGCCGGCGACGAACGCCGCCGCGATCGCACCGAAACGCTCGCCGCCGATCTCAGCGCGTGCATTGAGCCTGCGCATCGTGGCTTCGTCCAGCCTGCCTTGTAGCGCGACCAGTGCGGCATGGGTGCGGGGCAGCCGCTGCTCGAGCCCGGCCCGGTAGAGCAGCACCGCGTCATAGCGCGGAAAGTAGGTGCGGTCGTCGACGAGCACGCGTAGCCGGTGGCGTTCGATCGCGGCATCGGTCGAATAGACATCGATCACATCAAGTTGCCCAGCCGTGACCGCACCGAACTTCAATCCGTGGTCGACTCCGCGTGGTGTGTCGAAGGGCAGCGAGTAGTGCGCGCGCAGCCCGCGCCAGCCGTCGGCGCGACCGATGAATTCTTGGGTGAGCCCGAAACGCAGCCCGGGGTGAGCCACGAGGTCCGAGATACGGTCGATCCCGAGGCGGGTTGCCTGTTCCTGCGCCATCGCCAGCGCATAGGTGTTGTTGAAGCCCAGCGACCGTGAGGTCGAGAGCCCCCGTTTCTGCAGCGCAAGCGCGAGCGCCGTGGCATCGGACGGGTCGTCCAGGCGCAGGATCTCGCGCGCGAGCGTACCGGTGTATTCGACGTAGATGTCGATCGATCCGGATGCCAACGCTGCTTGCACGATGCCGGTATTTCCAAGACCCTGTTCATGCCGGACCTCGGCTTCGCCGACTGCTTCTGCGGTCTGGCGCAGGATCTCGCCGAGGATGTACGACTCGGTGAAGCGTTTGCTGCCGATGGTCAGCACCGGACGGCGGGCAACCGCTCCGGCTTGGTCGACGACGACTGTGGCCTCGTCGGTGGCTGCCGCAGGTGCGGCTGGCGACAGGCTGAGCGCAAGCAGCGCAAGTGCGATCATCGTCCACCGCCCGGCAGCCAGCCCCGCTGTGCACGGATGAATTGAGTGACGAATGGATCAGCCGGACTGTCCAGAAGGTCCGTAATGGACCCGCGCTGGACGAGCCCGCCGTCTCGCATCAGCACGATGTCGTGCGCCAGCATCGCCGCCTCGTGCAGGTCGTGGGTGACCCAGATCACCGTCTTGCCTAGCGCATCGAAAAGGTCGCGCAGCTCCTGTTGCAGTCCGCTGCGGGTGATCGGATCCAGTGCCGATAACGGCTCGTCGCACAGCAACAGCGGCGGATCCAACAGCAGTGCGCGCGCGATGCCGACGCGCTGGCGCTCGCCGCCGGAGAGCGTGGACGGATACTGGTCGAGCAGGCGCGGATCGATGCCGGCCAGGGCTGTCACCGAGGCCAGCCGTTCGCTGATGCGATCGGACTCCCAGTGCAGGTGGCGGGCGAGCAGCGTGATGTTGTCGCGCGCGCTCAGGTGAGGGAACAGCCCGCCGTCCTGGATCACATAGCCGGTGCGATGGCGCAGCGCGCTGACGGTGTCCGGGCCAAGCCGTACGCCATCGATCTCGACTGAGCCCGAATCAGGCTGCAGCAGTCCGATCAACAGGCGCAGCAGTGTCGACTTGCCGCAGCCGCTGGGCCCGAGCAGGACGGTCACGCGCTGGCGCTCGAAGGCGAGGGTCAGTGGCGCCAGACCGAGGCGCGCGCCGAAGGTGCGGCTCAAGTTGTGGGTCTGGATCATCCGTCCGAGCCGGGTTCGTGTGGTGACGCTGTAACAGGCCGGTACATCAGCAATGGTACCAAAATGCTGATCGGTGCTGAGCCAGGCAGTAGCGGCAGCAATGGGGCTGCCGCGAGATGCGCTGACTGGCGTGCCGTGACCGCATGGCCACGGTACACACCGTCTGGCGTTGGCTGCGCCCGTGCCGCAGAATCAGGGGACCGGGTCCCTGTCGACCCCTCAAGCGCGGTGAACGCCCATGTTACGACTCCATGTCAACGGCAAGGACCGTCAGATCGACGACGTGGCGGACGACACGCCGCTGCTCTGGGTACTGCGAGACGAACTCAATCTCGTCGGCACGAAATTCGGCTGCGGCATCGCGCAGTGCGGTGCCTGCACCGTCCACCTCGATGGCCAGCCCGTCCGCTCCTGTCAGATCCCGGTAAGTGCCGTCTCTGGTCTGAAGATCACCACAGTCGAGGGTCTCGCCAAGGGCGAGCAGCTCTCGACGCTGCAGCAGGCCTGGATCGACCACGATGTCGCGCAGTGCGGGTATTGCCAGTCAGGTCAGCTGATGTCGGCCACCGCGCTGCTTGCAGCCACTCCCGACCCGACCGACGCGCAGATCGACAGCGCCATGGCCGGCAACATCTGTCGCTGTGGCACCTACGGTCGCATCAAGAAGGCGATCAAAGCCGCTGCTCAGTCTGGTAAGGGCCAGGCCGGCAAGGAGAGGGCGTGATGAACAGCGAGCAGTTCAATCGGATGATGCTCGGCGCTGGCTCGGGCACTGTTGCGGGTGCCGACTCCGGGATACTCCCCAATCTGAGCCGTCGCGGCTTCATCAAAGTGGCGAGCGGGGCTGCAGGCGGTCTCGTGCTCGGTCTCTCGATGGGAGCGCCGGGCGAAGCGCAGGCGCAGTCGGCGGGTCCGCCGCCGCGCCCGTTCGCACCGGGCGCGTTCGTTCGCATCGCGCCGGACGGCAAGATCACGCTGATCTCCAAGAACCCGGAGATCGGGCAGGGCATCAAGACCGGCTTCGGCGTCATCCTCGCCGAGGAGCTCGATGCGAGTTGGTCCGATGTCACAGTCGAGCAGGCCGAGGTCAATCGCGCCGTATACGGGTCGCAGATCGCCGGAGGCTCGATGTCGATCCCCCGGGCTTGGGATGAGCTGAGATACGCCGGCGCCGGTGCGCGCGCGATGCTCGTCGCCGCCGCCGCGAACCAGTGGGGCGTGCCGGCGTCCGACCTCACCACCTCCGAGAGCCGGGTCATCCACGCCGCAAGCGGCAGGACGGCGAGTTATGGATCGCTGGCCACGGCCGCTGCTGCGCTGCCGGTGCCGGACATCGGATCGATCAGACTCAAGACGCGCAAAGAATACAAGCTCATCGGCAAGCGTTTCACGGGCGTCGACAACGCCGCGCTCGTCCGGGGTCAGCCGCTGTTCGCGCTCGATGTGCAGCTCCCGGGGATGAAGTACGCGAGCATCGCGAAATGCCCCTCGGTCGGCGGCAAGGCCAAGAGTTTCAACGCCGAGGAGATCAAGAAGCTGCCGGGGATCCTCGACGCCTTCATCGTCGAGGGCACGCCGCCTGTCACGGACGTGATGAAGACGGGCGTGTTGCCCGGCGTCGCGATCATCGGCAAGAGCACTTGGGCGGTGTTCTCCGCGCGCAAGGCGCTGAAGATCGAGTGGGATACCCGCACCGCCTCGAAGGACAGCTGGACGGACTTCGTGAAGCAGGCCAAGGCGCTGGCATCGAACGCGCAGGGCGAAGTGGTCGTCAAAACGAAGGGTGATGTCGACAAGGCGCTGAGCCCGGACAACACCGATACCAAGATCAAGACCGTCGAGGCGTTCTACCAGTTCGGCTTCGTCTCGCATGCGCAGCTCGAGCCGCAGAACACGGTCGCGTGGTTCAAAGACGGCTCGGTCGAACTTTGGGCGCCGATGCAGCTGCCCGACCCGGCGCTGGTCGCTGCGGCTGCCGATGTCCCTGCAGACCGGGTCAAGCTCAACCAGATGCGCGTCGGTGGCGGCTTCGGTCGCCGTCTGATGAACGATTTCGTCTGTGAGGCCGCCTATCTTTCGAGGCGTGTCGAGGGCCCGGTGCAGGTCGTGTGGACCCGCGAGGACGACATGCGCCACGACGCGTACCGTGTCGGCGGTTTCATGGGATACCGGGCAGGTCTCGATACGCAGGGCAAGCTTTCCGCGTTCGACGCGCACATGGTCTCGTTCAAGGACACCGCCTCGGGCAAGGTCTCGAAGGGCGGCGGCATCTCGCCGAACGAGTTCCCGGCGGACTATGTCGACGACTACCGTGCCTCGCAGTCGCTGATGCCGCTGTCGACGCCGACGGTCTGGTGGCGTGCGCCGGGCGCATGCACGATGGCGTGGGTGCAGCAGTCCTTCCTGCACGAGGTCGCTGTGGCCGCCGGACGCGACCATGTCGAGTTCCTGCTTGAGCTGTTCGGCCGCGGGGCTGGCAAGGGTACACCGCCCGCCGGGGGGCTCGATGCCGCTCGTGCAATCGGCGTGATCAAGCTGGCCGCAGAGAAGGCCGGTTGGGGGAAACCCTTGCTGAAGGGCCACCACCTCGGCGTCGCCTTCTACTTCAGCCATCTCGGGCATATCGCCGAGGTCGCCGAGGTCAGCGTCGACGCGAGCAAGAAGGTGACGGTGCACAGGGTGACCGTCGCGGCCGATGTGGGTCCGGTGATCAACCTCTCGGCCGCCGAGAACCAGTGCGAGGGCAGTGTGGTCGATGCGATCGGCACCATGACCCTCGAGGTCACGATCGAGGACGGCGCCGCACAGCAGACGAACTTCGACCGGTATCCACTGCCGCGTATGGCGATATCGCCGCAGGTCGATGTGCACTTCGTGCAGAGCGAGCACTCACCGACCGGTCTTGGCGAGCCGGTGTTCCCGCCGGTGGTCCCGGCGATCTGCAACGCGATCTACGCTGCCACGGGCCATCGGATCCGCACGCTGCCGGTCACCCAAGAGGGCTTCAGGCTCGGTTGAGCGAGCCGCATGCAACGCCCTGCGACGATCAAGCCTGCGACGATGAAAGCGGTGGTCACCACCGGCAACGGCGGCTACGACCGTCTCGTGTGGCGCGAGGTGCCCGTTCCCGAGATCGGACCCGGAGAGGTGCTGCTGCGCGTGCTTGCGGCGGGCGTCAACAACACCGATATCAACACCCGGCTCGGTTGGTACTCGTCTCCGGAAAAACCTGACGGCGGCTGGAACATCGCGACGCCGTTCCCGTTCATCCAGGGCACCGACTGCTGCGGGCGCGTGGTGCAGTCGGCGCAGGATGTGGACCGCGCGCTGCTCGGCCGCCGTGTGCTGGTGCGCTCCTGCATGCGTCCGCAGGGCTTCGGCTCGATGGAGACTCTCTGGATGGGCTCGGACTTCGACGGGGCCTTCGCCGAGTATGTGAAGGTGCCAGCCGCTGAACTTTTCGAGGTGGCCTGCGACTGGAGCGATGCGGAGCTTGCGAGCATCCCCTGCGCCTACGCCACAGCCGAGAACATGCTGCACCGCTCGCGGGCCGCAGCCGGTGAGCATGTGCTGGTGACGGGCGCCTCGGGCGGTGTCGGGTCTGCGGCGGTGCAGCTCGCGCGTCGCCGCGGTGCGCGGGTGACCGCGATCGCAGCGGCATCGAAGTCCGAGGCCGTGCGCGCGCTCGGCGCCGAGCGGGTGATCGACCGCGACCACGATGCCGTCGCTCTGCTCGGCGAGGAGTCGGTCGACCTCGTGGTGGACATCGTCGCCGGTCCGCACTTCGGCGCGATGTTGAAGCTGCTGCGGCGCGGCGGCCGCTATGCCTCGTCGGGCGCGATCGGCGGGCCGCTCGTCGAGCTCGACATGCGAAGCGCGTACCTCAAGGACCTCACGCTGCTCGGCTGCACCGCCTGGGACGAGCCGGTGTTCCCGAACCTCATCGGCTACATCGAGCGCGGTGAGATCCGGCCGCTCATCGCCGACACTTTCCCCCTCGAGCGCATCGCCGATGCCCAGCGCGCGTTCCTCGAGAAGCGCCATGCCGGCAAGTTCGTACTGATCCCGCCTCACGATAGCTGACTGCACGGCGTATACCGGTCCTCCATGCCGCGCATCCCGATGATCACGTAGTAGCCGACGCGTGGACGGTGGCATGATATCGCCATGAGTCTTCCTCGACTTCAGCGATCGCTTGCCATGGCGGATGAGGTGCTGCGGATGTCGGGACTCGAGGGCGAGCTCCGGATCGCGACCAAGCGCTCGCCGTATCCGACCCTGCACCCGTTTCGCGAGGAAAGCATCGCGCGTGTGGTGGAGGCTGTACGGTGCCGCCGGGGATGGGTCTGATCTGATGAACGGACAGCAACGAGCTCCTGCTCGTTTCACC
>CALGVD010000114.1 GCA_937920275.1 uncultured Pseudomonadota bacterium | reverse complement strand
CGAAGGCGGCCGTACTGTCGGCGCCGGTGTGGTCGCGAAGATCCTGAAGTAAGGCGCTCGGCGCCCTTCCGGATCCCATTCACTTCCAGGATAACCAAAGAAAATGGCCAACCAGAACATCCGCATCAGGCTCAAGGCTTTCGACCACCGCCTGATCGACACCTCCGCACGCGAGATCGTCGAGACGGCGAAGCGCACCGGTGCCACCGTCAAGGGCCCGGTGCCGCTGCCGACCAAGATGGAGCGTTACACGCTGCTGGTCAGCCCGCACGGCGACAAGGACGCCCGCGACCAGTTCGAGCTGCGTACCCACAAGCGAGTGATGGACATCCTCAACCCGACCGACAAGACCGTGGACGCGCTGATGCGTCTCGAGTTGCCGGCCGGGGTGGATGTGCAGATCAAGCTGAACTGACGATCGACGGCCCGCGTGGCCCCGGGGACGGGGCCGCAAGGGCCGGGGTCAGAACGGGGTCAGCGATGACGCTTGCATCCCGCGCGCGGCCCGATTAAGATTCGTCCCCCTATTTTGACCCCGGGATCTTTTCTGGGGGCGGGCCGCCGGATTCGGCGGATTCGGGCGAGGTTGGCGGAGTGCCCCCAAGGCAAGCCGTCAAGACCACTCGAGGCAGCCAGCGACTTTCTGTCGCCGGCCACTTCAAGTCGTCTTTCTCTGCTCCCGGGCGACCGGGAACGGTATTTTTTTGCGCACACCAATCGAAGTGTGCGCAGGAGTGATTGGCACATGACTATCGGTCTTGTTGGCCGCAAGTGCGGCATGACCCGGGTGTTCACCGAGGCGGGAGAATCCGTTCCGGTGACCGTCATCGAGGTCCTCCCGAACCGTGTCACGCAGGTCAAGACCGCCGCAAAGGACGGTTACCGCGCGATCCAGGTCACCTACGGCTCCCGTCGACCGCAGTTGGTGGGTAAGGCGCTCGCAGGGCATTTCGCCAAGGCCGGTACCGCGCCGGGCAAGGCGCTGCTCGAGTTCCGCCTCGCCGACAAGGAAGGCGACGACCTCGCGGTCGGCGCTGAGCTCAAGGCCGACCTCTTCAAGGCGGGCCAAGTGGTCGATGTCACCGGGACCACCATCGGCAAGGGCTTCGCCGGCACCATGAAGCGGCACAACTTCTCCGGCCACAACGCCTCGCACGGTGTGTCGGTCTCGCACCGTACGCCGGGCTCGATCGGTCAGCGTCAGACGCCGGGCCGCGTTTTCCAAGGCAAGCGCATGTCGGGCCACATGGGCGTCGTACGCCGCACCACCGAGAACCTGAAGGTCGTCGAGGTGGATGCCGAGCGGAACCTCGTGCTGGTGCGTGGCGCCGTGCCGGGTTCGGAGGGCGGCCAAGTCGTCATCCGTCCGTCCCTGAAGGCGGCCCGTCTCGCCAAGCGCAACAAGATCATCCCCACCAAGGCGGCCGCGACGGCCAAGCCTGGCAAGAAGTGACCCGGAGCTAGCAGGTCATGAAGATCAAAATCGCAGGCGGCTCCAACGAGCTGCAACTCTCCGAAGCCGCTTTCGGCCACGAGTACAACGAAGCGCTGGTCCATCAGGTCGTCACCGCCTACCGCAATGCCGGTCGCGCCGGGACCAAGGCCCAGTTGACCAAGGCCGAAGTGCGTGGTGGCGGCAAGAAGCCCCACAGCCAGAAGGGCACCGGTCAGGCGCGTGCCGGCTCGAGCCGCAGCCCGATCTGGGTGGGCGGTGGTCGCGCGTTCGCCGCCAAGCCCCGGGATTTCGCACAGAAGGTCAACCGCAAGATGTATCGCGGCGCGCTGCGCTCGATGCTCTCGGAACTCGTGCGCCAGGACCGGCTCATCGTGACGCAGGGCATCGACCTCGAAGCCCCGAAGACCCGCCTGCTCGCCGCGCAACTGAAGTCCATGGCACTCACCCATGTGCTGATCGTCGTCGAGGCCATCGACGAGAAGTTGTTCCTCGCCGCGCGCAACCTTCCGCATGTCGAGGTGCTGCCCGTCACCGCACTGAACCCGCTCGCGCTCGTCAGCTACGACAAGGTGCTGATGACCGTCGGCGCCGTCAAACTCATCGAGGAGCGCCTGCAATGAGCGCCGTCGTTTCCACCCTCAGCCCTGAGCGTCTGATGAATGTGCTGGTCGCCCCGCACATCACCGAGAAGACCGCGCTCGCCATGCAGAACGCGAACCAGTACACGTTCCGCGTCCGGCGTGATGCGTCGAAGCCGGACATCAAGGCCGCCGTCGAACTCATGTTCGAGGTGAAGGTCGCTGCCGTGAATGTGGTCAATGAATCGGGCAAGACCCGCCGGTTCGGCAAGACGCCGGGCCGCACCCAAGATTGGAAAAAGGCCTACGTGAGCCTCGCGCCGGGCCAGACCATCGACTACGAATCGAGGAAGGGCTGATGCCGCTCATCAAGATGAAACCGACGTCGCCGGGTACCCGGTTCGTCGTCAAGGTCGACAAGTCGCATCTGTGGAAGGGTGGGCCGTACGAGCCGCTCACCACCAGCCAGAGCAAGACCGGTGGTCGCAACAGCTATGGTCGTATCACCACCCGCCACAAGGGCGGCGGTGCACACCAGAAGTACCGCATCATCGACTTCAAGCGCGACAAAGACGGCGTCAAGGGGACGGTCGAGCGTATCGAGCACGACCCGAACCGCACCGGGCACATCGCCCTCATCAAGTACGCCGACGGTGAGCGTCGCTACATCCTCGCCCCCAAAGGCGTGGTGCCGGGCGACGAAGTCCGCTCGGGCGCCGACTCGCCGATCAAGCCTGGCAATGCGATGCAGCTGCGCCATGTCCCGGTCGGCTCGACGGTGCACAACGTCGAGATGAAGCCCGGCAAGGGCGGGCAGTTGGCGCGCAGCGCCGGCAATTCGGTGCAGTACACCGCCCGTGAAGGCATCCATGCGTACATCCGCCTGAAGTCCGGTGAGACCCGCAAGGTCCACATCGACTGCCGGGCCACCATCGGCGAGATGAGCAACGGCGAGCACAACCTGCGCAGCTACGGCAAGGCCGGTGCAAAGCGTTGGCTCGGCATCCGCCCGACGGTGCGTGGTCTCGCGATGAACCCCGTCGATCACCCGCACGGTGGTGGTGAGGGCAAGTCCGGCCAAGGAAATCCCCATCCGGTCTCACCTTGGGGTTGGAACACCAAGGGCAAGAAGACCCGCACCAACAAGCGCACGACCAACATGATCGTGCAGCGCCGCCAGAACAAGATCCGCTGAGCGGATCCAGGATTTAGGAGCACACCGTGCCGCGTTCACTCAAAAAAGGCCCGTTCGTCGACCTGCACCTCGAGAAGAAGGTCGCGGTCGCCGTCGCCAAGAACGATCGCAAGCCCATCAAGACATGGTCGCGCCGTTCGATGGTGCTGCCTGAGATGGTGGGTCTCACCATCGCCGTGCACAACGGCAAGCAGCACATCCCGGTGCTCATCACCGAGAACATGGTCGGGCACAAGCTCGGCGAGTTCTCCCCCACCCGCACCTTCAAGTCGCACTCCGGCGACAAGAAGGTCTCGGCCTGAGCCGGGGAGAGATGCAGATGGAAGTCACCGCCAAACTCAAGCACGCGCGTATCTCGCCGCAGAAGTGCCGCCTCGTCGCCGACCAGGTGCGTGGCAAGGCCGTGGGCAATGCGCTCGCGACCCTGCGTTTCATGCCCAAGAAGGGCGCTGAGATCATCCTCAAGGTGCTGCAGTCGGCCATCGCCAACGCCGAGAACAACAACGGCGCCGACATCGACGAACTCAAGGTCTACCGGATCATGGTCGACACCGCACCGGTGCTGAAGCGCTTCGCCGCTCGCGCCAAAGGCCGCGGTGCTCGCATCGTGAAGCGCAACAGCCACATCACCGTCGTGGTCAGCGACGGCAGGAAGGACTGATCCATGGGCCAGAAAGTCAATCCGATCGGCATCCGCCTCGGCATCACACGCGATTGGACCTCGAAGTGGTACGCCTCGAAGCGCCAGTTCCCGCTGCATGTCCACACGGACTTCCGCATCCGCGAGTTCCTGCGCAAGAAGCTGGCTGAGGCTTCGGTGTCCACGATCCAGATCGAGCGCGCCGCCAACAAGGTCAGCATCACCATCCAGACGGCGCGTCCCGGCATCGTCATCGGCAAGAAGGGTGAGGACATCGACAAGCTGCGCCAAGAGACGGCGAAGCTGCTCGGCCGGCCGGTCTCCGACATCCGCATCAACATCGCGGAGATCCGCAAGCCCGAGCTCGACGCGAAGCTCGTCGCCGACGGTATCGCGCAGCAGATCGAGAAGCGCGTGATGTTCCGTCGTGCCATGAAGCGCGCCGTGATGAGCACGATGCGCAGCGGTGCGCTCGGCGTGAAGGTGCGCCTCTCGGGTCGCCTGAACGGGTCCGAGATCGCCCGCACCGAAAGTTCCCGTGAAGGCCGCGTGCCGCTGCACACCTTCCGTGCCGACATCGACTACGGTCTCGGTGAGGCGCGCACGACCTATGGCGTCATCGGCGTCAAGGTCTGGATCTTCAAGGGCGAGGTCTTCGAGAAGGAAGACATGTCGAAGGCCGCCCCGGAAGCCGAGGTCGCCGCGGCGGATGCTGTTGTCGCCACGCCGCCCGCTGCGGCACCGGCGGCCTGAGGAGCACTGCAGCCATGATGCAACCCAAGCGAACCAAGTACCGCAAGCAGTTCAAGGGCGACAACGCCGGGCTTGCGCAGCGCGGAAACTCCGTCGCGTTCGGCCAATTCGGCCTCAAGGCCACCGAGCGCGCGCGTATGACGGCACGCGAGATCGAAGCTGCCCGTCGCGCCATGGCCCGTGCCGTGAAGCGCGGTGGCCAGATCTGGATCCGCGTCTTCCCCGATGTGCCGGTCTCCAAGAAGCCCCTCGAGGTCCGCATGGGCGCGGGTAAGGGCAACGTGGAGTACTGGATCGCCAAGGTGAAGCCCGGGAAGATCCTCTTCGAGATGGAAGGGGTCGACGAGAAGACCGCACGCGAGGCGTTCCGGTTGGCCGGCGCCAAGCTCTCGGTCACCACATCTTTCGTGAAGCGGCAGGTGCGCTGACATGAACGCCAAAGAACTGCGCGCCAAGAACTCGCGCGATCTCAACCAGGACCTGCTCAAGGCACGCCGCGAGCAGTTCTCACTGCGGATGCAGCGCGCCACCGGGCAGGCCGTCAAGCCGCACGACTTCGGTCGGGTACGCAAGGACATCGCACGCCTGAAGACGGTGCTCGCCGAGAAGGCCGCGAAGGAGTCGGGGAAGTAAGTCATGACCGAAACGACCAACATCACTACACAGCGCACCCTCACGGGTCGCGTGGTCAGCAACAAGATGGACAAGACCATCGCCGTCGAGGTCCAGCGCCTCGTCAAGCATCCGCGTTACGGCAAGTTCATCCGCCGTACCACGAAGCTGCTCGCGCACGACGAGTCGAACGAGTCGCGCACCGGTGACACCGTGACCATCGCCGAGTGCCGCCCGCTGTCGCGCCGCAAGAGCTGGCGGCTGGTGTCGGTGCTGGAGCGGGCATCATGATCCAGCTCCAGAGCATGCTCGCTGCAGCCGACAACAGCGGCGCCAAGACCCTGATGTGCATCAAGGTCATGGGTGGCACGCGCCGTCGTTATGCCGCCGTCGGAGACCTCATCAAGGTCAGCGTCAAGGACGCCATCCCGCGTGGCAAGGTCAAGAAAGGCGAGGTCTACGACGCTGTCGTGGTGCGGACGCGCCATGGTGTGCGTCGGCCGGACGGCTCGCTCATCAAGTTCGATGGCAACGCTGCCGTGCTGTTGTCGAGCAAGCTGGAACCGATCGGTACGCGCATCTTCGGGCCCGTGACCCGTGAGCTGCGTACCGCCCAATTCATGAAGATCATCTCGCTGGCACCGGAAGTGCTCTGAGGCGCGCCATGAGGAAGATCCGCAAAGGTGACAACGTCATCGTCATTTCGGGCCGCGATAAGGGTCGCAAGGGTGCGGTCGTGTCCGTGCTCGACGACGGTAAGCTGCTCGTAGAGAACATCAACCGGGTGAAGCGGCATACCCGCGGCAACCCGCAACAGAACAAGGCTGGCGGCATCATCGAGAAGGAAGCTCCGCTGCACGCCTCGAAGGTCGCGCTGTTCAACCCCGCCACGCAGAAGGCCGACCGTGTCGGCATCAAGGCGCTGGCGGACGGCAAGCGCGTGCGTTTCTTCAAGTCCAACGGAGAAGTCGTCGACGCCTGAGGCGTCGCGACACGGGTACCTGCACATGGCAAGGCTACAACAGTTCTACCGCGATACCGTCGTCCCGCAGCTGCGCAAGGACCTCGGCATCACCAACGCGATGGAAGTGCCGAAGATCACCAAGATCACGGTCAACATGGGCGTCGGCGAGGCGGTCGCAGACAAGAAGGTCGTCGAGGCTGCGGCAGGGGATCTCGCGAAGATCACCGGCCAGAAGCCCGTGATGTGCCAGTCGCGCAAGTCCATCGCGTCCTTCAAGCTGCGCGAAGGTCTCGCGATCGGCTGTAAGGTGACGCTGCGTGGGCCCCGCATGTACGAGTTCCTCGACCGCTTGATCTCGGTCGCGATGCCCCGTATCCGTGACTTCCGCGGCGTCTCCGCCAGGTCCTTCGATGGCCGTGGCAACTACAACATGGGCGTCAAGGAACAGATCATCTTCCCGGAGATCCAGTACGACCAGATCGACCAGCTCCGGGGCATGGATATCACCATCACCACCACGGCGAAGGACGACAAGGCGGGACGGGCTCTGCTCGAAGCCTTCAGTTTCCCCTTCCGCAAGTAACAGGGCAGACAAGAACATGGCCAAGACCAGCATGGTCGAACGCGAGAAGCGTCGCACCGCGACCGTGAAGAAGTACGCTGTCAAGCGCGCCGCCCTGAAGGCGGCGATCCGCAGCCCGAAGTCCTCGGCGGATGAACGCGCAGCCGCGGTCGCGTCGTTGCAGAAGTTGCCGCGTGACGCGAGCCCGAGCCGTGGACGCCGTCGCTGCGCCATCACCGGCCGGCCCCGCGGCGTGTATCGCAAGTTCGGATTGGCCCGCGTGAAGATCCGCGAGGCCGTGAACCGGGGCGAGCTCCCCGGCGTGTCCAAGGCGAGCTGGTAGGAGCGCACGCCACATGAGCATGACCGATCCCATCGCCGACCTGTTGACCCGCATCCGTAACGCGCAGCTCGCCCGTAAGAGCGAGGTGAGCCTCGGTTCGTCGCGTCTGAAGCAGGCGGTCGTCAAGGTCCTGAAGGATGAGGGCTATGTCGCCGACTTCCGCGTCGCTGCGGATGGCGCCAAGAGCACCCTCACCATCGCCCTCAAGTATTACGAAGGCCGCCCGGTCATCGACCGCATCGAGCGTGTGTCGCGACCCGGTCTGCGCATCTACCGCGGCAAGGACGAACTGCCGAAGGTCCAGAGCGGCATGGGCACCGTGATCGTCTCGACCCCGAAGGGCGTGATGACCGACAAGCAGGCGCGGGCGATCGGCCAGGGCGGCGAAGTCCTGTGCATCGTGGCCTGACGCAGCCGACCGGAGAACCAGAATGAGCCGTGTAGCCAAGCAACCCGTTCCGCTGCCCCAGGGCGTGACGGCCACCATCACCGACGAACTCGTCACCGTGCAGGGCGCCAAAGGCAGCCTGAAGGTGGCGCTGACCGGTGGCGTGAAGGTCGTGCAGGCCGATAAGCAGCTTGAACTGCGATACGACGCCAGCAACCGCATGCAGGCCGGCGCGGTGCGCGCGCATCTCGCCAACGTCGTGACCGGTGTGAGCAAGGGCTTTGAGCGCAAGCTCGAGCTCGTGGGTGTCGGCTTCCGTGCGGCGGTGCAGGGCAAGACCCTGAACCTCACGCTCGGTTTCTCGCATCCCATCGCGATGGACATGCCCGAGGGCATCACGGTCGAGGCGCCGAGCCAGACCGAGATCCTGCTCAAGGGCAGCGACAAGCAGAGCATCGGCCAGGTGGCCGCCAAGATCCGCGGACTGCGTCCGCCTGAGCCCTACAAGGGCAAGGGTGTGCGTTACGCCGGCGAGAAGATCGTGCTCAAGGAAGGCAAGAAGAAGTGACCGGCCGGTACGGCTGAGGAACGAACGATGCAGATTTCAAAGAAAGACCGTCGTCAAAGACGCGCTGTGCGCACCCGGGCTCGCATCCGCGAGCTGGGCACGCCTCGGCTGACCGTGCACCGCACGCCCCGTCATATCTATGCACAGGTGTTCGATGCGGGCGGCGCGCAGGTCATCGCGACCGCTTCCACCGTGCAGGACGCGGTGGTCGAGGGTCTCAAGGGCACCGGCAACGTCGAGGCCGCCAAGGCCGTCGGCCGCGCCATCGCCGAGCGTGCGAAGGCCGCGGGCATCGACAAAGTGGCGTTCGACCGCGCCGGTTTCATGTATCACGGCCGCATCAAGGCGTTGGCTGAAGCCGCGCGTGAAGCTGGTCTAGAGTTCTAAGGTAGGGCATCTCCAATGGCACGACCCGAAAGATCCCAGGCGACCGACGACTTCCTCGAGAAGCTGGTCGCGGTCAACCGCACCTCGAAGACCGTGAAGGGTGGACGCCAGTTCGGCTTCACAGCCCTGACCGTGGTCGGTGACGGCGCCGGCCGAGTCGGCTTCGGCTTCGGCAAGGCGCGCGAGGTGCCGGTGGCCATCTCGAAGGCGATGGCTGCGGCCCGCAAGAACATGGTCAATGTCGCGCTGCGCAACGAGACCCTGCATTACTCGGTGAGAGGCAGCCATGGCGCGACCCGCGTCCTGATGCAGCCGGCATCCGATGGTACGGGTGTCATCGCAGGCGGTGGCATGCGCGCGGTGCTCGAATGCGCCGGCGTGCGCAACGTCCTCGCGAAGAGCTATGGGTCGCGCAATGCCATCAATGTCGTGCGCGCGACCGTCAACGCCCTCGCTGCGGTGCGCTCGCCCGAGAACATCGCTGCGAAGCGCGGTAAGTCCCTCGAAGAGATCATGGGTTAAGGACATGACTTCCAAGCAGCTCAAGGTCACTTTGAACAGAAGCATCCACGGGCAGATCGCCAACATCGCCCAGTCGGTGCGTGGGCTCGGCCTGCGCCGCCGCCACCAGACGGTGACCGTGGCCGATACGCCAGAGAACCGCGGCCTCATCCGCACGGCACGGCACCTGCTCGTCGTCGCGGAAGCCTAAGGAGTCAACTGACATGCGCATCAACACCATCAAGCCGGCACCGGGATCCAAGCGGCCGCGGCTGCGCGTCGGACGCGGCGCCTCGGCAGGCCAGGGCAAGACCTGCGGTCGCGGCGTCAAGGGCCAGCGTGCACGCAAGGGCGGCTACCACAAGGTCGGCTTCGAAGGCGGCCAGATGCCGCTGCAGCGCCGGATGCCGAAGGTCGGCTTCCGTTCGGCGATGAAGGCCACCCGTGCCGAGGTCCGCCTCGACGAACTCGCCAAGGTGAAGGCCGATGTCATCGACCTCGCCGCGCTCAAGGCCGCCAACGTGGTCCCGATGCACACCGAAGTCGCGAAAGTCGTCCTCTCGGGCAGCATCAGCCGGGCAGTGACCCTCAAGGGTGTCGGCGCCACCAAGGGCGCCAAGGCGGCCATCGAGGCCGCTGGCGGCCAGATCGAGGCCTGAGGGAACTCCATTGGCGAACATTGCAGGCAATGCAGCAGCGACTCTCGCGGACGCCACCCGCTTCGGCGAGGTGCGCACGCGGCTGCTGTTCCTGCTCGGCGCCCTGATCGTCTATCGCATCGGCACTTTCATCCCGGTTCCGGGGATCGACCCGGCCGAGATGGCGCGTTTCTTCGAAGACAACGCCGGCACCTTGCTCGGCATGGCCAACATGTTCTCGGGCGGCGCCCTCGAGCGCTTGTCGATCTTTGCGATGGGCGTCATGCCCTACATCTCCGCCTCGATCATCGTGCAGATGGTCTCGATGGTGTATCCGCCTTGGGAGGAGTACCGCAAGGAAGGCGAGGCCGGCCGGCGCAAGCTCACCCAGATCACACGCTACGGTACGGTTTTCCTCGCGGTGTTCCAGTCGTTGGGTGCCGCCACCGCGTTGCAGAACGGCGGCATGGTCAATCAGCCCGGTTGGGCGTTCCTGTTCATCGCCACCATCACCATGACCACCGGGACCATGTTCCTGATGTGGCTTGGGGAGCAGGTGACCGAGCGCGGCATCGGCAACGGGATCTCCATGCTCATCCTTGCGGGCATCATCGCCGGACTGCCGGGCGCGGTCGGCCGTACCGTCGAGGCGGTCAACACCGGTGAGATGTCCGGCATCCAGGCCATCGTCCTGCTTGTATTGGTGCTCGGCGTGACGGCGATCGTCGTCTATGTGGAGCGCGCGCAGCGCCGCATCGCGGTGCACTATGCGAAGCGGCAGGTGGGCCGGCGCGTCATGGCCGGGCAGACCAGCCACCTGCCCTTCAAGCTCAACATGGCGGGCGTGATCCCGGCGATCTTCGCCTCGAGCCTGCTGTTGGTGCCCGCGACCATCGCCCAGTTCTTCGGCACCGGTGAGGGGCCTGTCGCCGCAGCGCTGCAGACCTTCTCCGCCACGCTCGGCTACGGTCAGCCCTTGCATCTGCTGCTCTACGGCTCCTTGATCATGTTCTTCTGCTTCTTCTATACGGCGCTCGTGTTCAATGCGCGCGAGACCTCCGACAACCTCAAGAAGTCCGGCGCCTTCATCCCCGGGATCCGTCCTGGCCAGCAGACCGGCGAGTACATCGACAAAGTGCTGACGCGGCTGACCTTGTGGGGCGCCATCTACGTCGCCAGCGTCTGCTTGCTGCCGGAACTCCTGATATCGCAGACCCGCCTCGGCGGCGGCGATCTGCTGCTCGTGTTCGGCGGCACCTCGCTGCTGATCGTGGTGGTGGTCGCCATGGACTTCCTGTCGCAGCTGCAAGCCCATCTGATGTCCCACCAGTATCCGGGGCTGCTGAAGCAGGCCAACCTCATGGGTTATGGCCGCTCTGGCGCTCCGCAGTGAGTGAAAGGTAACCGAAATGAAAGTTCGTCCATCCGTCAAGAAAATCTGCAAGGACTGCAAGATCGTGCGGCGCCGCGGCGTCGTCTACGTGATCTGCAAGGAACCGCGGCACAAGCAGCGGCAGGGTTGAGAATCAAGGTTTTTCCATTAGAATGCCGCGCGTTCAGGCGGCTTCGGGGCAAGGAAACATGGCACGTATCGCCGGCATAAACATCCCGATGAACAAGCATGTGGTCATCGGACTCACGCACATCTTCGGTGTCGGGCGCACGCGCTCGCGCGCTGTCTGCGAGGCGGCGGGCGTAGACCCGACCACCAAGGTCAAAGATCTCACTGACGCTGAGGTGGGTGCGATCCGCGCCCAGCTCGCCAAGGGGCTGGTGGAAGGCGATCTGCGGCGTGAGGTGTCGATGAACATCAAGCGGCTCATGGACCTCGGCACCTACCGTGGCTTGCGCCACCGCAAGGGGTTGCCGATCCGTGGCCAGCGCACGCGCACCAATGCGCGCACGCGAAAGGGCCCGCGCAAGCAGGCAGTCAAGCTCAACGCGCCCCCGGGCAAGGCATAAGGCAGCAGGCAAGATATGGCAGACAACAAGCAGCAGGGCGCCGGCGGCGCCAAGAAGCCGAAGAAGGCGCGCAAGAACGTGCTCGACGGAATCGCGCATGTGCATGCGTCCTTCAACAACACGATCATCACGATCACCGACCGCCAGGGCAACACGCTCTCGTGGGCGACCTCGGGTGGTTGTGGCTTCCGCGGCTCACGCAAGTCGACGCCGTTCGCTGCGCAGGTGGCCGCTGAGAAAGCCGGGAACGCCGCGCAAGAGCACGGGCTGCGCAACGTCGAAGTCCGGGTCGCGGGTCCGGGACCGGGTCGCGAGTCGGCGGTCCGGGCGCTCAACAACTGCGGACTGAAGATCACCAGCATCGCGGATGTCACGCCGATCCCTCACAACGGCTGCCGGCCGCCCAAGAAACGCCGCGTCTGACGCCGCGAACCGAACCCCTCCAGAGGCATATCGAATGGCCCGTTATATTGGACCCAAGTGCAAGCTCGCGCGTCGCGAGGGCACCGACCTTTTCCTGAAGAGCGGCGTGAAGCCGCTCGAATCGAAGTGCAAGCTGCAGGTGCCGCCCGGCGGCGTCAAGAGCGAGCGCAAGAGCCGTCTGTCCGAGTACGGCAGCCAGCTGCGTGAGAAGCAGAAGCTGCGCCGTATGTACGGCGTGCTCGAGCGGCAGTTCGCGAACTACTACACCGAGGCGGCCCGTCGCACCGGCTCGACCGGTGAGAACCTGTTGAAGCTGCTCGAGTGCCGTCTCGACAACGTGGTATACCGCATGGGATTCGCGGCCACGCGCTCCGAGGCCCGCCAGCTCGTCAGCCACAAAGGCGTGCAGGTGAACGGCAACGTCGTCACCATCGCATCCTGCCAACTGCGCGCGGGCGACATCGTCCAGATCCGCGAGAAGGCCCGCAAGCAGCTGCGCATCCAGAGCGCGATGCAGATCGCCTCGCAGGTCGGTTTGCCCGAGTGGGTGCAGGTGGACGACAAGGAGATGAAAGGCGTCTTCAAGCAGGTGCCGGCGCGGGACGAGATCCTGCCCGACATCAACGAGAACCTGGTCATCGAGTTGTACTCGAAGTAATCGCCTGGTTCGCCAGAGCAGAGGCACCGAATATGCAAGGATCTGTCAACGAATTCCTCAAGCCCCGCGTGGTCAAGGTGAGCCCGCTCGCCCCGCGTCAGGCCCGGGTGGTCATAGAGCCGTTCGAGCGTGGCTTCGGCCATACGCTCGGCAATGCGCTGCGCCGCGTACTGCTTTCTTCGATGCCCGGAGCGGCCATCACGGAAGCGGAGATCGAGGGCGTGCTGCACGAGTACACCTCCATCGAAGGCGTCCAGGAGGATGTGGTCGATATCCTCCTCAACCTCAAGCAGGTCGCCATCCGCATGCATTCGCGCGACTCGGCCGAGCTGCGCCTCTCCAAGAAGGGTCCGGGGCCGGTGACCGCGGGGGACATCCAGCTCGACCATGACATCGAGGTCGTCAATCCGGATCTCGTGATCGCCAACCTCACCAAGGCGGGCGAGCTCACCATGGTCCTGCGGATCGAGCGTGGACGCGGGTATCGCCCGGCGTCGCAACGCGCGGTGTTCGAGGAAGCGACGCGGCCGATCGGCCGTCTGCAGCTCGATGCGTCGTTCAGCCCGGTCCGCCGAGTGACCTATGCGGTCGAGGCCGCCCGTGTCGAGCAGCGCACCGATCTCGACAAGCTCATCATCGACATCGAGACCAACGGCACGATCGACTCGGAAGAGGCGATCCGTCGCGCCGGCAGCATCCTGAAGGACCAGCTGTCGGTGTTCGTCGATCTGCAGGGCGAAGAAGACGCCAGCGGCAAGTCCGAGTCCGCGCAGTTCGATCCGATCCTGCTGCGTCCGGTCGATGAGCTCGAGCTCACGGTCCGCAGCGCGAACTGCCTGAAGGCCGAGAACATCCACTACATCGGTGATCTCGTGCAGCGCACCGAAGTCGAGCTGCTGCGCACGCCCAACTTGGGCAAGAAGTCGCTCACGGAGATCAAGGAAGTCCTGCAGAGCCACGGGCTCATGCTCGGTATGCGTCTGGATGGTTGGCCGCCGGCTGGCCTGCGCCACGACGACGAGCGCGCCGGGCTCATGTAACGGGTAGGCGCGGCCGCCAAGGCCGTGCTGCCATGCTGATTTATCGAGGTTCGATATGCGTCATAGACTCATCGGGCGACAGTTGTCGCGTAACGCTCCGCATCGCCGCGCGCTGCTGCGGAATCTCAGCGTTGCGCTGCTGCGTCACGAAACCATCCGTACCACCCTGGCCAAGGCCAAGGAATTGCGCCGTGTCGTCGAGCCGCTGATCACGCTCGGCAAGACGGACACCGAGTCCCGTCGGCGGTTGGCGTTCGCCCGCCTGCGCGACATGCCGGTGGTCGAGAAGCTCTTCGACGACCTGGGGCCGCGGTTCCAGGCCCGTGCGGGCGGTTATACCCGCATCCTGCACATGATGCCGCGCCCGGGCGACTCCGCCGAGATGGCCCTGATGCAGCTCGTCGATCGCGCTGCGCCCGCAACTGAGGATACGCTCAGCGAGGCCGGTGCTACCAAGGGCAAGGGCAAGGCTAAGGCCAAGGCCAAGAAGGCCAAGACGGCGAAACCCGCCGCGGGTGGCAACACGCCGAAGGGCGTCAAGCCGCGGGTCCGTAAGGCTGCCGCAGCCATCGGCTGAACACCGCCTCCGCAGGGGGGCGGGTCACCGTCGATCGGGATACCGTCGATCGGGGGACGGTTGGTCAGTTCTGGGCCGGCGTATCCGCAAGGGACGCCGGCCTTCTGCTATCTAGGGGCCGCCAGTCGAGCCTCCACCCCCCCCCCCTCATCTAGTGCCTTGGTCCAGTAGTGCCTTGGTACGACTGCCGCGGGCGGGCCCACCGGCTACACTTGCGATCGAGGCGGGCCGATTGAGCCCGCGACCACAACAGGGGGAGGATCCAGACATGAGTATCGCAAAAGAATTCCGTGAGTTCGCCATGCGCGGCAATGTCATCGACCTTGCGGTCGGTGTCGTGATCGGCGGTGCGTTCGGCAAGATCGTGTCGTCATTCGTCGGCGATGTCGTGATGCCGGTGCTCGGCAAGGCCGTGGGCGGCGTTTCGTTCAACGAGCTCGGAACATCGCTCGGTACCGGCGCTGACGGCGCCGATGTCGTGCTGAAGTGGGGCGCTTTCCTTCAGACGGTCTTCGATTTCACGATCATCGCGCTGGCGCTGTTCGTCGCCATCAAGGCCATCAACCGCCTGAAGCGCGAGCCTGCACCGGCTGAAGCGCCGCCGCCGCCGCGCAGCGAAGTGCTCCTCGAGGAGATCCGCGACGCGCTCAGGAAAGGCTGAACGCCTCACGGGTGAGGTTGTCGCAACCCTCGGCGGTGATGGCGAGGTCATCCTCGATCCGGATGCCGCCGAAGGGTTGCAGCGCCGCCACGCGCGCCCAGTCGATATGCGCTGCGAGCGGGCCGGAGCGCGCCGGAGCTAACCGTGCCTCGATGAAGTAGAGGCCGGGTTCCATCGTGACCACGAATCCCGGCTCTAAGAGGCGGGTCAGGCGCAGCGCGGGATCCTGTCTCGGGCGCGGAAGCGAGGTGGTGCCGCTTTCATCCTCCATGAAGCCGCCGACATCGTGCACCTGCAGGCCAAGCATATGCCCGATGCCATGCGGGAAAAAAAGGCGGGCCACACCGTTGTCGAGCGACTCCTCCACTCCGCAGCGGATCACCCCCGCGTCGCGCAGCAGAGTCGCGATGCGTTCAACCGCCGACAGATGGATGTCCCGCCAATCGACCCCCGGTGCCGCCATGGCGCACAGACCGCGCTGAAGCGCGTCCATCTCCCCCACCAAGGCGGCGAAGTCCGGATCCGAGTGTGACCAGGTACGGGTGATATCGCTGCCGTAGCCGGCGTAGCTCGCCCCGGCATCGAGCAACAACGAGCGGGGCGGGGCGGGGCGGTCACGACGCAGCACCTGGTAATGCAGCACGGCGGCGGCTTCGTTGAGCGCAACGATGGCGTTGTAGGGCAGTTCATGCTCGCGTTGGCCGCAGGCCGTGGCGAAGGCTTGGTGGATCTCGTACTCGCTGCCGCCGCTGCGGAAACAGGTCTCGGCGGCGCGATGGCCGCGCGCGCCGATGCGGTTCGCCTCGCGCAGGCAAGCGATCTCGTAGGGGGTCTTGCGTCCCCTGGCATGGTCCAGCCGGCGCATCAGTTCCGCCGGGTTGATCGCCCCGGGCGCGAGGGTGCTGAGCGAGGGAGCCGGATCGCCGATCCAAGCGAAACGGCTGAGGTCCGCCGGCAGCGCGGCACGGACCTCCTCGGCCGAGTGGACGGTGACCACCTCGAACGACTCCGGCCAACCCCGCGCGGGCAGCGTCGCCGGTTGGTACCAGAAGTCGGTCTCTACCCGGAACAACAGCCTCGGCGGATGCCCTGGCCGGACGACCACCATCGACCCTGGCGCATCCAGCAGCGGCGCCCACCATCGGAAGGGGGCATGGGCTTTGAAGGGGTAGTTATGGTCGTCGAGGAAGATCTCGATGGCCTCCCCGGCATGCAGGATGAGCCCGTCGAACTTGCAGGCCTGCAAGGCTGCCGCGGTCCGTTCGCCGATCGTGGCGAGGTGGGCGTTGAAGAGGAGGGTTGGGGTGTCGGCGTTCGGCATGGGGGGCCTGCTTGGGGGGGGCGGATGCCCGCCGCAGTGTTGAGATGGGGTGACATTCTAGGCTATCTGCCCGGCTGGCCGGCCAGCCACCCCCACCCTCCCCACCCCTCCGGACGCTGTTGCGCCGGACTGACAGCGGCTATAGCCGGTATATTCGTTCCAAATCCCCGTAAAAACCTGTAGCATTCGCGCGCGACTTGAGTCGCCAGACAAACTAGCTAGGTTGTTTGATTTCCACTTGTCCACTCTATTTTTGGGGAAATTTCACAATGAAGACGAAGCTCGCTCTCGCCGCGGTTCTCGCGGCGCTCGCCCTGACCGCTTGCGTGAAGAAGGAAGAGGCTGCTGCCGTTGTTGACGCAGCCGCCACCGAAGCCGCTGCTGCTGCGACCGACGCCGCTGCCGCTGCGACCGACGCTGCTGCCGCTGCGACCGACGCTGCGGGCGCCGCTGTCGACGCGACCGCCGATGCCGTGACGGAGGCCGCTGACGCGACCGTCGATGCTGCGACGGCCGTTGTCGAAGAGGCCAAGCAGTAATTCTCTGAAGAGGATTGCTCCTTGAAAGGGCCACCAGGCCCTGCGACGGGCCCGGGCTGGTGGTGACACCTCCCGGGCCTGTTTTTTTTGGGTGACCGCGGAGAGCCGATCGATGCCTGTGGGTCTGCGGGATGCGCGCGAACGCATCGAAGATCGTCGATGGTTCATCGCAGCCTATGCCCGTTGGCTGCGTGAATTCGCAGGTGAGGCGGCCGTGATGGCGGTCGCCGACCACGGTGATGGTGCTCCGGGCGCGCTCGATCTGTCGGCGCTCGAAGAGGCGCGGCATTGGATCACCGCGAGGGACGCCGATGTGATCCTGTTGCTGCGTGACGGGCAGCCGGCGGGTTTTTCTTTGATTCGACGGGAATCGCCGTCGTCACGCAGTGTGGCCGAATACTATGTCGAGCCGGATCAGCGCGGCCGCGGAGTGGGGCGGGCGGCCGCGATGTTGTTGTTCGACCGGTTCGGCGGCGAATGGCGGACCGCAGCCTTGCAACGCCACGCACCCGCTGTGAAGTTCTGGCGCGGCACGGTACGCCGCTACACCGAGGGCCGCCATCAAGAGACGCTCGTCGATGGCGAAGTGCGTCAGCGTTTCTTCGCTCGCACCGCTCTGGCGCCGGATCTCGCGACGGACGGCGCGGCCCCGGACGGACGGAGCAGCGGCGCAAGATAGCGTCCGGTGTGCGAGGTCGGCACAAGCGCCACCGCCTCAGGTGTGCCGGTCGCGACCAACTCACCCCCACCCGAGCCGCCCTCCGGACCCAGGTCGATGAGCCAGTCCGCCGCCTTGATCACATCGAGGTTGTGCTCGATCACCACCACGGTGTTGCCCTCGTCGCGCAACCGTTGCAGCACCCGGAGCAACTGCGCCACATCGTGGAAATGCAGCCCGGTGGTGGGCTCATCGAGCACATACAGCGTGCGCCCGGTGGCGCGCTTGGAGAGCTCGCGCGCGAGTTTGACGCGCTGCGCTTCACCGCCGGAGAGGGTGGTCGCGTTCTGTCCGAGTTTCAGGTACCCGAGTCCGACATCGATCAGCGTCTGCAGCTTCGGATGCACGGCAGGGATGTTGCGGAAGAACGGCGACGCATCCTCCACGGTCATCTCGAGCACTTCGTGGATGTTGCGGCCGCGATAGCGGATCTCCAGCGTCTCGCGGTTGTAGCGCCGACCACCGCAGGTGTCGCAGGGCACGTAGACATCGGGCAGGAAGTGCATCTCGATGCGCATCACGCCATCGCCTTGGCAGGCCTCGCATCGACCCCCTTTTACATTGAAGCTGAAGCGTCCCACGTCGTAGCCGCGGCTGCGTGCTTCGGGCACTTGGGAGAAGAGTTCCCGCAGACCCGCGAACAGTCCGGTGTAGGTGGCAGGGTTCGAGCGCGGCGTGCGACCGAGCGGGTCCTGGTCGATCTCGATCACGCGATCGATATGACCGAGGCCCTCGAGACCGCGACAGGGCGCTGCATCGGACGGCCCGCCGCCGAGTTGGGCGAGCGCACGGCGCAGCAGCGTATCGTTGACGAGTGTGCTCTTGCCCGAACCGGAGACCCCGGTGACACAGGTGAAGAGACCGAGCGGGAAGCCGACCGTGACATCCCTGAGATTGTTTCCGGTCGCGCCGATCACCCGGAGCTCACGCCCCGGTTGCGGCGGAGTGCGGACCGCGGGCACCTCGATGCGCTCCGTACCGGCCAGGTATCGCCCGGTCAGGGAATGCGGGTCCGCTTTGATCTGCGCCGGCGTGCCAGAGGCGACCACCGCGCCACCGTGCGCTCCCGCGCCGGGTCCGAGATCGATCACATGGTCTGCGGCGAGGATCGCCTCCTCGTCATGTTCGACGACGATCACGGTGTTGCCGAGGTCGCGCAAGCGGCGCAGCGTCGCCAGCAGCCGGCCGTTGTCGCGTTGATGCAGGCCTATGGAAGGTTCATCAAGGATGTACATGACGCCGGTGAGACCCGAGCCGACCTGGCTGGCGAGCCGGATGCGCTGCGCCTCCCCGCCCGAGAGGCTGTCCGCCGCACGGTCGAGGGTCAGGTACTCGAGTCCGACATCGACCAGGAAGCGAAGCCGTTCGGAGATCTCATGGACCACCTTGCTGGCGACTTCGCCGCGCCAACCGGGCAGCCGCAGCGCCGTGTGCAGCGCCGCCGCCTCGCTTACCGCGAGACGGGTGATCTCGGGGAGGGTCCGCCCGCCGACCCTGACATGGCGGGCATCGCGGTTGAGCCGACTGCCACCGCAGTCGGGGCAGGGGCGCAGGCCGCGGTAGCGGGCGAGTTCCTCGCGCACCGTCGGCGATTCGGTGTCGTTCCAGCGACGCTCGATGTTGCGAAGCATGCCCTCGAAAGGATGCCGCCGTTCGGTGCTGCTGCCGCGGGCAGCGGCATAGGTGAAGGTGATGAGTTCATCGCCGCTGCCGTTGAGCAGCACCTCTCGCACCCGTTCCGGCAGTTCCTGCCAAGGCTCCTCGATGTCGAAACCGTAGTGGGTGGCCAGCGCGCTGATGACTTGCAGGTAATGCGGGTTGTGGCGGTCCCAGCCGCGCACCGCGCCGCCCGCGAGCGACAGGTGCGGGAAGGCGACGAGCCGCGCAGGGTCGAAGAAAGGCTGCTCACCCAGACCGTCGCAGGTCGGGCAGGCGCCGGCGGGGCTGTTGAAGGAGAACATCTTCGGTTCGAGTGTCGGCACGGCGTGGCCGCAGACCGTGCAGGCGTGGCGATTGGAGAACAGCAGTCCCGCACCGCCCGCATCCTGTTCCTCGAGCGTCACCACCCGCGCCGTGCCACCGGAGAGCCGCAGCGCGGTCTCGAAGGACTCGGCGAGGCGCTGCGCGGCGTCGGGACGCAGCCGCAGGCGGTCGATCACCGCATCGATGCTGTGCTTGCGCCTTGCATCGAGTTCCGGCGCGGCATCGAGTTCGTGCACTTGGCCGTCGATGCGGGCGCGCACGAAGCCTTGCGACTGGAGGTCGCGCAGGGTCGTCTCGTGGCTGCCCTTGCGATCCTGCACCAGGGGTGCAAGCAGCAGCACGGCGGTCCCCTCGGTCATCTGCAGCACCTGATCCACCATCTGGCTCACGGTCTGGGCTTCGAGCGGCAGACCGTGGTCGGGGCAGTGGGGTACGCCCGCCCGCGCGTAGAGCAGACGCAGGTAGTCGTGGATCTCGGTGACCGTACCGACGGTGGAGCGCGGGTTGTGGGAGGCGGCCTTCTGCTCGATGGCGATGGCGGGCGAGAGGCCCTCGATGTGGTCCACATCGGGTTTGTCCATCACGGAGAGGAATTGCCGGGCGTAGGCCGACAGCGACTCGACGTAGCGGCGTTGTCCCTCGGCATAGAGGGTGTCGAAGGCGAGCGAGGACTTGCCCGAACCTGACAGCCCGGTCACCACGACCAGGCGGTCGCGGGGGATGTCGAGGTCTAGATTGCGCAGGTTGTGGGTGCGCGCGCCCCGGATCCGGATCGGCTGCATGGTGGGGAGGGGTGACGACCGATGTCCAAGGGAAACAGCCGGTCAGTCTACCTTGCCCGCACGGCAAGCGCCCAAATCGGCGTGATTTGCCCGGATATTGGCGGTGCAGGCAAGGCGGGGGGCGACTAGAATCTCCCCATGCGGCGGTTCATGTTTGGCCCGCCGCCCGACGCCGGCGCAGGGCCGTCGGCACCACCCCGAACACAGGACTTACCCATGGCGCGCGGCATCAACAAAGTCATCCTCGTCGGCAATCTTGGTCAGGATCCAGAAACCAAAGCCATGCCCTCCGGCATGACGGTCTGCAATCTTCGTATCGCCACCTCCGAGTCCTGGAAGGACAAGACGACCGGCGAGATGAAAGAGCAGACCGAATGGCATAGCGTCGCGATGTTCGGCCGCTTGGCCGAGATCTCCGGCGAGTACCTGCGCAAAGGTTCGCAGGTCTATATCGAAGGCCGCCTGCGTACCCGTAAGTGGCAGGACAAGGCCGGCAACGACCGCTACACCACCGAGATCGTCGCCAACGAGATGCAGATGCTCGGCAGCCGCGGCGGCATGGGCGGCGAGGGTCGCGGCGAGGGCCGAGGCGAGGCCCGCGCCTCCTCCGGTAGCGGCGGTCGTGGTGGCGATGCGGGCGGCTACGAGGGTCCGCGTGCCGACGACAAGGAAAGTTTCGACGATGACATCCCGTTCTGAGCGCATGCCAGGCCGCTATTTCATCAAGTCCTTCGGCTGCCAGATGAACGAGTACGACTCTGCCCGCATGGGCGACGTGCTCGCCTCGGCAGAGGGCCTCGAGCCTACCGACGATCCGGAGCAGGCCGATGTCCTGATCATGAACACCTGCTCGGTGCGCGAGAAGGCGCAGGACAAGGTGTTTTCGTTGCTCGGTGAATGGCGCGCGATCAAGGCGCGCCGGCCGGAAGTGGTCATCGGGGTCGGGGGTTGCGTCGCGAGCCAAGAAGGCGCAGCGATCACGGCGCGCGCCCCGCAGGTCGACCTCGTGTTCGGCCCGCAGACCTTGCATCGTTTGCCGGAGATGCTCGCCGAGCTGCGCAGCCACGGTCGCGCCGTCGTCGACATCAGCTTCCCCGAGATCGAGAAGTTCGACCACCTGCCCGCGCCGCGCGCGGAAGGCGCCTCGGCGTTCGTCTCCATCATGGAAGGCTGCAGCAAGTACTGCAGTTTCTGTGTCGTCCCGTATACGCGGGGCGAGGAGATCAGTCGCCCGTTCGAGTCCGTGATGGATGAAGTGCGGTCGCTCGTCGCGCAGGGCGTGCGCGAGGTCACGCTGCTCGGCCAGAATGTCAACGCGTACCGTGGTCCGATGGATGATGGCTTCGAGGCCGACCTCGCCACGCTCGTACACCATGTGGCAGCCCTGCCGGGCGTCGGCCGCATCCGCTTCACCACCTCGCATCCGCTCGAGTTCGACGAGAGCCTCATCGAGGCTTACGCCAGCGTGCCGAAGCTTGCGGCACATCTGCACTTGCCGGTGCAGTCGGGTTCTGACCGCATCTTATCGCTCATGAAACGCGGTTATACGGCGCTCGAATTCAAGGACCGCATCCGTCGGCTGCGCGCCGTGCGGCCCGGGATCGCCGTGTCCTCCGATTTCATCGTCGGCTTTCCCGGTGAGACCGAGCGTGACTTCGAAGCGACGCTGCGTCTGGTGCGCGATCTGGACATCGACCAATCCTTCAGTTTCCTCTACAGCCGTCGGCCGGGGACGCCTGCCGCCTCGCTGCCCGACGAAGTCTCGCCCGAGGAGAAGCAGGCGCGGCTGGTGCGCCTGCAGGCGCTGCTCGATGAACAGGCCCACGCCCGCAGCCTTGCGATGGTGGGTAGCCGTCAGCGGGTGTTGGTCGCCAAGCCCTCGCGTCGCGATGTCACCGAACTCGCGGGACGGACCGAGGACAACCGCTGGGTCAATTTCCCGGGACCCTCTGCGTTGGTCGGCCGTTTCGTCGATGTCGAGATCACCGAGGCCCGTTCGCATTCGCTGCGCGGCCGGATCCTTGCAGCCGAGGTGGCCCATGCCTGAGCGTTCCGCGGAGCCCCCCCAGCGCCAAGAGTTCGAACTGGCCACAGCCGACAACACGATGCTTGCCGCGCTCTGCGGTCCACTCGATGCGAACCTGCGGCTCATCGAAGCGCGGCTCGGCGTGGAGCTGCGCCGTCGCGGCAATGCTTTCGTCGCGATCGGCGCGGGCGCGGCGTCGGCTGAGCCGTTGCTGCGCGAACTTGCGTCGCTGGCGCACACCGAGGACATCACGCCCGAAGCGGTGCATCTGGCGTTGCGTGACCACGCGGATCGCGGCGTGGATGCCCCGGCTGACGCGGCCGAGCAGGAGGACGAGCCGACCGTGCGCACGCTGCGCGGGACGCTGCGGCCGAGGGGCGCCAACCAGCGGGAGTACATGCGCTGCATCCGTCGCCAAGACCTCACCTTCGGGATCGGCCCTGCGGGCACCGGCAAGACCTATCTCGCCGTCGCGTGCGCGGTGGAGGCGCTGCAGTCCGACCGGGTCCGCCGGATCGTGCTGGTACGGCCCGCAGTCGAGGCGGGCGAGCGTCTGGGGTTCCTGCCAGGCGATCTCACTCAGAAGGTCGATCCCTATCTGCGGCCCATGTACGACGCGCTCTACGAGATGATGGGCTTCGAGCGGGTCGCCAAGCTCATCGAACGCAACATCATCGAGGTCGCGCCGCTCGCTTTCATGCGTGGTCGCTCTCTGAACGACTCGTTCATCATCCTCGATGAGGCACAGAACACCACCGTCGAGCAGATGAAGATGTTCCTGACCCGCATGGGGTTCGGCTCCCGCGCCGTGGTGACGGGCGATGTCACGCAGACCGACCTGCCGCCTGGACGGATGTCCGGGCTGCGCCATGTGCTCGGTGTGCTGCGCGGCGTACACGGCATCGGCTTCCAGTTCTTCGAGGCGCGCGATGTCGTGCGCCATCCATTGGTGCAGCGCATCGTGCAGGCTTACGAAGCCCAGCCGAACGCAGGTGATCCGCCTCGATGAGCCGACCAGCCCCCTCACGGCCACCGCTCGCCGTCGATCTTCAGAGCAGCGTGCGCAGCGCCTTGCCGGCCGCTGCACGCTTCACGACCTGGGCGCGCGCTGCCGCCGGGTCGCGGGGCGACGGCGCCGAGGTCGCCGTGCGGGTGGTGGGACTGGCTGAGGGGCGGAAGCTCAATCTCGTCTGGCGCGGGCGGGATTACGCCACCAACGTCCTCTCGTTCCCGGTGCCGACCGGCGCTCCCGCAGCCACGGGCGCTGCCAGACGACGCACCCGGCCGCTCGGAGACATCGTGCTCTGCGCGCCGGTGGTGGCGCGCGAGGCGGCACGGCAGGGCAAGCCGCCCATCGCGCATTGGGCACACTTGGTGGTCCACGGTTGCCTGCATCTGCTCGGCTACGACCACGAGCGTACGATCGACGCTCGGCGCATGGAGCGCCGTGAACGACGGGTGCTTGCAGCCCTCGGTTTTTCTGACCCTTATGCGCCCCCCGAAGGCGAGGAACATGACCAATACAGGTAGCGGTGCGATGAACTGGATGCGCAAACTCGGTCGGGCATTGTCCGGCGAAGCGGACGATCGTGAAGATCTCTCGCTGCAACTGCGTCAGGCGGCCGACAGCGGGCTGATCGATGCGGACGCCCTGCGGATGCTGGAAGGTGTGCTCGGCGTCGCGGAGTTGCAGGTGCGCGACATCATGGTGCCCCGCGCGCAGATGGTGGTGGTACGCCGCGACGATCCGCCCTCCAAGCTGCTGCCGGTGCTGGTCGAGTCGGGCCACTCACGCTTCCCGGTGATGGATGACGACCGTGACGACATCGTCGGCATCCTGCTCGCCAAAGATGTGCTGCGGGTGTTCGCCTCAGGCGACGCCGAAGATTTCGACATCCGCGAGTGCACGCGTCCGGCGGTCGTAGTGCCGGAATCCAAGCGGGTCAACGTCCTCCTCAAAGAGTTCCGCCGCAACCGAAACCATATGGCCATCGTGATCGACGAGTACGGCGGGGTCGCCGGGCTCGTCACGATCGAGGACGCCATCGAGCAGATCGTGGGTGACATCGACGACGAGTTCGATGTCGACGAGGAACACGACATCCGTCGCGAGTCCGAGGGTCAATACTTGGTGCGTGGCGCCACACCGATCGACAGCTTCAACGAATTCTTCGGTACCGACCTCTCGGATGAGGCTTTCGACACCGTTGCCGGGCTCGTCATGCAGAAGCTCGGGCGGATGCCGCGTCGTGGTGAGGTGCTGCAGGTGGGCGAACTCGAACTACGGGTGCTGCGCGTCGATCGTCGGCGTGTGGAGGCGATCAAGGTCACCGCGCCGCGTGATTTACTGCCGCTCGAGGAGCGTGGGAGCAGCGACTGAACGCTGCAGAGCCCTCGCTGCCGGCGCCGGTGTTGCCTCAACGCTGGGCGCCCCTTCTGGTGCTGTCCGCCGGCGCGTTGCTCACGCTCGCATTCGCGCCCACCGGTCTCTGGCCTTTGGCGGTGGCGGCGCCGGCGCTCTTGTTCCTCGCGTTGGAGGGCGTTGCACCACGCCGCGCAGCCTGGCTCGGGTTCTGTTTCGGGGTCGGCATGTTCGCCGCCGGGACCTGGTGGCTTTATCTCAGCATCCAGGGTTTCGGCAAGGCGCCGGTCTGGCTCGCGGTGTCGCTGGTAGCGGCCTTGGTCGCCTTGATGGCCGGCTATCACGCGCTGCTGGGTTATCTCGCGGCGCGCTGGCTGCCTGTGACGGGTCCGTGGCGCTGGCTCGCCGGACTGCCGGCGCTGTGGTGGCTGCTCGAGTGGCTGCGGGGTTGGTTCCTCTCGGGCTTCGGCTGGTTGTCGCTCGGCTACACGCAGACCGATACCTGGCTTGCGGGCTACGCGCCGATCGGCGGCGCGCACCTCATCTCCCTTGTGTTGGTCACGATGGCCGGTGCGCTCGTCATGCTGCAGCGCGAGTGGGCGACGGGCGATCTGCCACGGTCGTTCCTGCCACGGTCGTTCCTGCCGCGGTCGTTCCTGCCGTGGGCGCTGCTGATCGTGCCGTGGCCGCTCGGTGCGGCGCTCGATCGCATCGATTGGACCCGTCCAGCCGGCGCGCCGGTACAGGTGGCGGTCATCCAGGGCGCCATCCCGCAGGACCAGAAGTGGGTCGCGGAGAACCTCGAGGTCACCATCACCCGCTATCGTGACCTCACGCTCCGATCGCTCGGTGTGCCGCTGATCGTGTGGCCAGAGGCTGCGATCCCCGACCTCGCCAACAACCACATCCCGTTGCTGCGGTCTTTGGCGCAGCAGACCGAGGTGCATGGCAGCAGCCTGCTGATGGGCTTGATCCGCTCGGAGGTGCTCGAAAAGGGCGCTGAGCCGCTCTATTTCAACTCCATCCTCGCGTTCGGTGAGGATCCGCAGTTCTACGACAAGCACCATCTCGTGCCATTCGCCGAGTTCTTCCCGGTGCCGGCGCCGGTGCGTCGGTGGCTGCGCCTGATGAGCCTGCCTTACTCCGACTTCACCGCGGGCGCGGCGCGGCAGTCGCCGTTGCGCATCGCCGGGCTCGTGCTCGAGGCCAGCATCTGCTACGAGGACGGTTATGCGTCTTCGCGGTTGCCGGCGCTCGAGGAGGCGACCGCGCTCGTCAATGTCACCAACGACGCCTGGTTCGGGCGTTCGCCCGCCCGCTATCAACACCTGCAGATCTCGCGGATGCGGGCCCAGGAAGCGCGGCGGTTCATGATCCGTGCCGCCAACGACGGCGTTTCGGCGGTGATCGGCCCGCGGGGCGAACTGGTCGCAACGGCACCGGAGTACCGAGCGGCGGTGCTGCGGGCGGCCGTCGAACCCCGAAGTGGCTTGCCGCCCTACGCGCGAACAGGCAATCTGCCCCTCATCGTATCCGCGCTGGCCTTGCTTGCCGCCGCGTTATGGCGCGCCCGACGGCGCGCGCTGGTGGGGGACGCCGTCCGCCCGCCGGCGTGAACTTTTCCCTCTGCGCCATGGTCTAGGATGAGGTCACCATGAACCGGGTACTGTCCATGCTTCAGCGTCCCTTCGTGCGTCGCAGCCTCGCTGCGGTGTCAGCCGTGCTGGTCTTCACGGCCTGTCAGCCGCAGGCCTCCACCGCCTCCTCCTCCGGTGTCGCCCAAGCCTCCGGTGTCGCCCAAGCGGCCACACCCTCGGATGTCGCCGCGGCGCGCACGCCGGCGACGCCTGCCGTCCAAGGCCGCATGATGTTGCCCGACTTCGCTTCTTTGGTGCAGCAGCACGGTCCAGCCGTGGTCAACATCTCCACCAAGGGCAAGCGGGTGCCGTTGCGCGGTCGCGGTATGGCGCCGGACGACCCGATGTTCGAGTTCTTCCGTCGCTTCGGTCTGCCCGGGATGCCGGGTGCGCCGGGTGGGCGGGATCCGCGCGGCGGTCCGCCCTCGTCGCAGGACGACGGTGAGGATGGCCCCTCGATGCGCCAGCCGGGCGGCAAGGGTTCGGGCTTCATCATCAGCCCGGACGGGCTGCTCCTGACCAACGCGCATGTGGTCGACGAGGCCGACGAGATCATCGTCCGGCTGACCGACCGCCGCGAGTTCAAGGCGGAGCTGGTCGGGCTCGACAAGGCGACTGATGTCGCCGTGCTGCGCATCGAGGCCAAGGGATTGCCTTCGGTACGCCTCGGTGACCCGAAGAAGCTGCGTCCCGGCGAATGGGTGTTCGCGATCGGTTCGCCGTTCGGTTTCGAGAACAGCGTCACGGCGGGCGTCGTCAGTTCGACCGGTCGCGGGCTCGGCGGCCAGGAATCGCGCTTCGTCAACTTCATCCAGACCGATGTCGCGGTGAATCCCGGCAATTCAGGTGGTCCGCTCTTCAACCTCGACGGTGAAGTGGTCGGCATCAACTCCCAGATCTACAGCCGCTCGGGCGGCTACATGGGCATCTCGTTCGCGATCCCCATCGATCTCGCCACCGACATCCAGCGCCAGCTCGTGGCGAACGGCCGCGTCGCACGCGGCAAGATCGGCGTCGCCATCGGCGTGGTCAACTCCGACATCGCTGAGGGCTTCGGTCTCGACCGACCGCGTGGTGCATTGGTGAACAGCGTCGAGCCGGGTGGGCCCGCGGCAAAAGCCGGTCTGCGTGAGGGCGACATCATCCTCGCGGCCAATGGGCGGCTCATCGAGCGCTCGGAGGAACTGCCGACGGTGATCGGCCTGATCCGGCCGGGCACCGAGGCACCGCTTGAGATCTGGCGCGATCGCGCCACCAAGCGCCTGTCGGTGCGCATCGGCGAGCTCGATCCGCCGGCGGCGACGGTGGCCGATGTGGGCAAGTCGGCGGCACCGGTCAACGTGGCGGATCGACTCGGTCTCGTGGTACGCGAACTCACGAGCGAGGAGCGCGCACGGCGCGCCACGGACGGTGCAGCGGCGGACGGCATGCTGCTCGTAGAGCGTGCCCAGGGCGCCGCCGGGGAGTCGGGCATCCAGCGGGGCGATCTGATCCTCGGTGTGAACGGCAAACGCACCCGCTCGCTCAAGGAATTCCGCGACGCCGTCTCGCAGGCCGGCAAGGTGGTCGCTTTGCTCGTGCAGCGTGGTGACCAGCAGGTGTTCATCCCGGTCCGCCCCGGCTGACCCGTCCTCTACATGGCCGGTCGCGCAGCGGTGCAGCCGGTCGTGTATCCTCCCGGATTGCATTTTTATCCGGGAATTGCGCGGTTTTGCCATGGAAGAACGATACGACCCGGCCGCCGTGGAGCGTGCCGCACAGCAGCACTGGGCCGATCACCGCAGCTTCGCGGGTCTAGATCCTGCACCGGACGCGGGTCCCTCAGCCCGCGGCGAGAAGTTCTACTGTCTCTCCATGTTCCCGTATCCCTCCGGGCGGTTGCACATGGGTCATGTGCGCAACTACGCCATCGGCGATGCGCTGTCGCGCTTCATGCGCATGCAGGGCCGCAATGTGATGCAGCCGATGGGTTGGGATGCGTTCGGTCTGCCCGCGGAGAACGCCGCGATGGCCAACGGCGTCGCGCCCGCCAAATGGACCCGCGACAACATCGCGTACATGAAGAAGCAGTTGCAGGCGCTCGGGTTCGCGCTCGACTGGGAGCGTGAGTTCGCGACCTGCGACCCGTCCTATTACCGCTGGAATCAATGGCTGTTCCTGCGGATGCGCGAAAAAGGCATCGCGTATAAAAAGACCGGCGCCGTGAACTGGGATCCGCTCGACCAGACCGTGCTCGCCAACGAGCAGGTGATCGACGGTCGTGGCTGGCGCACCGGCGCGCTCGTCGAGAAGCGCGAGATCCCGATGTACTACCTCAACATCACGGCCTACGCCGATGAGCTGCTCGGTGCGCTCAAGGGTCTCGATGGCTGGCCCGAGCGCGTGCGCACGATGCAGGCCAACTGGATCGGCCGCAGCGAGGGGGCGGAGGTGTCCTTCCCGCTGGCCGACGATGCGCGTGCCGCGCTCGACGCGACGGCGGTGGACCTGCCCGCGCTCAAGGTGTTCACCACCCGTGTCGACACGCTGTTCGGCGTGACCTTCATGGCCGTCGCTGCCGAGCATCCGCTCGCGCTCGCCGCGGGCGCGCGCGACCCCGCGCTGCAGGCCTTCATCGACGAGTGCCGCCGCGGCAGCACCATGGAGGCGGATGTCGCCACCATGGAGAAGAAGGGTCGGCCGACCGGGCTGCATGTGCGGCATCCCTTCACCGGCAAGCCGATCGAGGTCTGGGTCGCCAACTATGTGCTGATGGGCTACGGCGAGGGTGCGGTGATGGGCGTGCCCGCGCACGACGAACGCGATTTCGAGTTCGCCTCGCAGAACGGCATCGCGATCCGCACCGTCGTGCGGCCCGAGGGCGTCGAGTGGCAGACGGTCGAAGCGCCATGGCAACCGTCCTACGGCGAGCAGGGACTGACGATCGATTCCGGCGATTTCACAGGGCTCAGCTTCCAGGTCGCGGTCGATGCCATCACGGCGGCGCTCGAAGCGCGCAGCCTCGGCCGCAAGCGTGTGCAGTTCCGGCTGCGCGACTGGGGCATCTCGCGGCAACGTTACTGGGGCTGTCCGATCCCCTTGATCCATTGCGATCATTGCGGCGAGGTCCCGGTGCCGGACGCGCAGTTGCCGGTGGTGCTGCCGGAGGACCTTGTGCCCGATGGCAGCGGCAATCCGCTCGGCAAGACGCCCGCTTTCTTCAAGGTCGATTGCCCCGCTTGCGGCCGGTCGGCGCGGCGCGAGACCGACACCATGGACACCTTCGTGGATTCGTCCTGGTATTTCCTGCGTTTCGCCTCGCCGGACAACGCACGATCGATGGTGGATGAACGCGCGCGTTATTGGCTGCCGGTGGACCAGTACATCGGCGGCATCGAGCACGCGATCCTGCACCTGCTCTATGCGCGCTTCTGGACCAAGGTGATGCGCGACCTCGGCCTCGTCGACCTCGATGAACCGTTCGCCAACCTCTTCACGCAGGGTATGGTGCTGAACCATATCTACTCGCAGCAGCCCGCCACCGGCCGGCGCAGCTTCTTCAATCCCGCCGATGTGGATGTCGTCGACGAAGCTGGCGAGAAGCGCTACATCGCCACTCGTCCTGATGGCAGCACGCTCGAGGTGCGCTACGACGGTCTCGGCACCATGTCGAAGTCCAAGAACAACGGGGTCGATCCGCAGAGCCTCGTCGAGAAGTTCGGCGCCGATACGGCGCGGCTCTTCATGATGTTCGCCTCGCCGCCCGAGCAGACACTCGAGTGGTCGGACGAAGGCGTGCAGGGATCGTTCCGTTTCCTGCGCCGTCTCTGGAAGGCGGTGCACGAGCATGTCTCTGCCGGGCCTGCACCCGCGATCGGCGAGGCGCTCGCATCCGGTCCGTTGGCGGCCCCGCAGAAGGCGCTGCGTCGCGCCGCCCACCAGACCCTCGCCAAGGTCACCGACGACATCGGGCGGCGCCGCACCTTCAACACGGCCGTGGCGGCGGTGATGGAACTGCTCAACGCGATCAGCCGCTTCGAGGACCGCTCGGCCACCGGTCGTGCGGTGGTCCAGGAGGCGCTGGAGATCGCTGTCATCGCGCTCTCGCCGATGGTGCCGCACATCACCCACGCGCTCTGGGCAGCGCTCGGCCACGACACCGCGCTGGTCGATGTGCGCTGGCCGTCCGCCGACGCACAGGCGTTGGTGCAGGATGAGATCACGCTCGCGGTGCAGGTCAACGGCAAACTGCGCAGCCAGATCTCCGTGTCGGTCGATGCGGACGAGGCCGCCGTGCGCGCCCTCGCGCTCGCCGACGACATGGTGCGGCGATTCGTCGGCGAGGCGACCCCGAAGAGGGTGATCGTGGTGCCGCGCAAGCTCGTGAATGTGGTGGTGTGATGGCGTGCGGTCCGCGTGAGGCCCAGTTCATCCCGCGCGCCGCGCTCGTGGTGTGCCTGGCGCTCACCGGCGGCTGCGGTTTCGTGCTGCAAGGTGCCGCGCCGCTGCCGCGCGAGGTGTCGGTGGTGCGGATCGACACCGCTGAACCGCGCACCGCCTTCGCCGATGCGTTGCAGCGTCGGCTGCGTGCGGCGGGCGTGACGCTCGCGACCTCGGCCGTGCCGACCTCGCCGGACGCCCCGAGCACAGCGGTCCTGCGCATCGAGCGCGACGAGTTCTTGGAGCGTGTGGCCGCTTTGTCGGCACGCAATGTGCCGCGTGAGTACGAGTACACCTATGTGGTCCATTGGTCGCTCGAGAGCGCCGGGGTGCGCCGTGTCGAGACCTCTGAGCTCACCGCTTCGCGCAACCTGACCTTCGACGAGCGGCGCGTGCTCGCCAAGCAGCGCGAGCGCGAGCAGTTGCGGGAAGCGCTCGCCGAGGAGCTGGTCGGCGTGGTGCTGCAGCGGATCTCGGGCCTGCGCTGAGGGCTGTCGTGCAGCGTATCGACGAGCCGATGCTTGCCGCACTGCGAGCGCTGCTCGGGCCGTCCGGTCTGCGACTGCACCGCGTGCCTCCCGACGCCGAGATCCCCGGTTCTTATTGGGGCGGCGCCGAAGCGGGGCTCATCGGCGATACGCTCTTCTGGCGCGCGGACACGCCGCTGCATTCGGTGCTGCACGAGGCGGCGCACTGGGTCTGCATGACCCCGCCACGCAGGGCGACGCTCGAGCGCGACGCGGGCGGCGATGAGGCCGAGGAGAGCGCGGTCTGCTACCTGCAGATCCTGTGGGCGGATGTCCTGCCCGGGACGAGCGCCGCACGGGTGATGTCGGACATGGACGCTTGGGGCTACAGTTTCAGGCTCGGGTCCGCCGCGCGTTGGTTCCACGAGGATGCCGATGATGCGCGGCAGTGGCTCGCCGCAGGGGGGCTGCTGCCGGCGTGTTCCGCTCAGCGGTCGGCGTAGCGATCGGTGGCGGCGACCAACTCGGCGAGGATGCCGGGTTCGAACGCGGAGTGTCCGGCATCCGGTACGACGCGCAGCTCGGCTTCCGGCCAGGCGCAGTGCAGATCCCACGCGCTCTTCATCGGGCAGACGATGTCATAGCGGCCTTGCACGATCACCGCCGGGATATGGCGGATCTTCGGCACCCCATCGAGGAGCTGGTTGGGGTCGTGCAGGAAGCCGCCGTTGATGAAGTAATGGCACTCGATGCGTGCGAACGCGTCGGCGAATTCGGCATCGTCGAACGTGGCGATGTAGCCGGGGTCGAGGCGCAGGAAGCTCGTGGCGCCCTCCCATTTCGACCAGCGACGGGCGGCTTCGCCGCGCACGGCGGCATCGTCGCTGGTGAGACGGCGATAGTAGGCCGTCATCACCTCGCTGCGCTCGGCTGGCGTGAGCAGCCCGACGAACTCGGCATAGAGATCGGGGTACAGCGCGCCGGTGCCGTCCGGTGTCCCGTAGAACCAATCGAACTCCCAAGGGCGCACCAGGAAGATCCCCCGCAGCACGAGCTCGGTGACCCGCGTCGGATGGGTCTGCGCGTAGGCGAGCGCCAGCGTCGAACCCCAAGAACCGCCGAAGAGCTGCCAGCGCTCGATGCCGAGGTGGACGCGCAGTCGCTCCATGTCCTCGACGAGGTGCCAGGTGGTGTTGTCGACCAAGCTCGCATGGGGGCGGCTCTGGCCGCAGCCGCGTTGGTCGAACAGCACGATGCGGTAGCGCGCAGGGTCGAAGAACCGGCGTTGGCGCGGATCGGTGCCGCCGCCCGGGCCACCGTGCAGGAACACCACCGGTTTGCCGGTCGGGTTGCCGCTCTCTTCCCAATAGATCTCGTGCAGATCGGAGACACGCAGCCAGCCGCTGCGGTGGGCTTCGATCGGCGGATAAAGGTTGCGGCTCATGGGCGGATCACCTCGCGCTGATCATCGGGCCGAGCGGTGCGCCGCCGACCAGATGGACGTGCAGGTGGTAGACCTCCTGCCCGCCGTGTTCACGACAGTTGATGATGAGGCGGTAGCCGTTCGCTGCGATGCCTTCGCGGCGCGCCAGGTCGCGTGCGACGGTGAACATGTGCCCGACGAGGGCTTCGTCGCTGTCATCGATGTCGTCGGCGGTCGCGATGGGCTTGTTGGGGACGACGAGGATGTGCACCGGCGCGCGAGGATGGATGTCGCGGAAGGCCGTCACGCGATCGTCCTGATGGACGATATCGGCAGGCAACTCGCGGGCGACGATGCGCTCGAACAGCGTGGGCATGGCCGATCCCTCAGTACTTGTAGATCTCGACATTGGAGGCGGCCAATTGGTAGGCCGAGGCACCGAGGCGGGTCGACTTGTTCACCACCTTCATGCGACCGGTGATCCAGTACGCTTCGTAGATGGAGTCGAGGGCGATGCCCTTGCTGATGCGTACATGCACGATCTGGTTGGGCGGCGGCGGCGGCACATGGATGCAGGCGCCGAAGTAGGGCACGAGGAAGAAGTCCGTGACCAGACCGTCCTTGCCGACATCGAGCGGTACGATGAACCCCGGGATCTTGATCAGCGCGCCGTCGAGCGCTTTGTTGACCGAGAAATCCATCATCTGCTGCGCGGCGAGTCCGCCCTCGCCCAAGGTGTCGTGGGTCGGGGGCGGTGGTCCGCCCGAGAAGCGCGCACGGGCATCCTGCGGCAGCAGTTCGTCCCAGTCGAGTTCACGCGCGGCGCCCGCGGGCACCTTGGGGCCGGGTTTGACGACCGGCGCCGGGGTGCCGACCGGTGGCGGGGTGATGCTCTGGGCGACGGCGCTGCACAGCGAGACGACGAGCAGGGCGCTGAGCGTGACGAGGCGGAGACGTTTCGTGTGCATGATCAGACCCGCAAGGTGAGGCCGTCGGAGAGGGTGTTGCGATAGGCCCGCCACGCGGGCAGCGCGCCCATCAGCAGCGCGGCGAGGATGATCGCGCCGAGCAGCGCCATATCGTAACCGGTCAGGCCGCCCGGTTCGAGGAAGATGCCGAAGCGACGCTCGAGCAGGGGGCGCGCTGCGGCGATCAGTCCGTAGCAGAGCGCGACACCGGCTGCGACCCCGCCCGTCGCGAGCAGCCCGGCTTCGGTGATCAAAAGCGTGAAGACATGCCGCGGCTGCGCGCCGACCGAGCGCAGGATCGCCATCTCGCGCCGCCGTTCGTTGAGGCTGGTGAGGATGGCGGTGAGCATGCCGAGCAGGCCTGCGAGCACCACGAAGGCGGCGATGATCATGAGCGCTGTGTCGGCGATGCCGACCAGGTTCCAGAGCTGTGTGAGCGCGACCCCGGGGATGATGGCGAGCAGCGCCTCCTGGCGGTAATCATTGACGGCACGCTGCAGCCCGAAGGTCATGACGCGGTTCTCCATGCCCACCATGAAGGCGGTGATGGAGGTGGGCGTCAACGCCATCGTCCGCGCCGTCTCGGCATCGACGCGTCCGCCGGGCAGTGCGCGCATGCCGGATTGCCAGTCGATGTGGATGGCGGTGAGCGCCTCGAGGCTCACATGCACGGTCCGATCGACCGGTGTGCCGGTGCGCGCAAGGATGCCGACGACCCGGAACGGCTTGTCCTCGTGGTTGGCGAAGCTGACCTTGCCGAGACCGTGGGCGATGACGATGGGGTCGCCGAGCCGGTAGCCGAGCTGCTGCGCCACCTCGGCGCCGAGCACGGTGTCGTAGAGGTCGGCGAAAGGCTGGCCTGTCTTGAAGGTGAGTTCCCGCCCGCCCGCGAAGCGGTAGTGGCGGAAATAGTCGAGGTTGGTACCGAGCACGCGGAAGCCACGATGCGAGTCGCCGAGTGAGAGCGGGATGGTCCAGGCGACATCGCTGCGGCCTGCGACTTTTTGGTAGGTCTCCCAACTGACGTTGGCGGTGGCGTCGCCGACCCGGAACACGGAATAGAGCAGCAGGTTGAGCTGACCGGAGCGTGCGCCGACGATGAGGTCGACCCCCGAGACGGTGTTGGCGAAGCCTTCACGGGCGGCGGTGCGTGTCTTCTGCACGCCCAGCAGCAGCGCGACGCTGACCGCGATGGCGGCGAGCGTCAGCAGCGCCGTGGTACGGCGGTTGCGCAGCGACCGAAACGCGAGCGTGAGGGTCTTCAAGCCGCCGCTCCGGCGTCGATCGCACGGTTGAGATCGGCGAGCGAGAGCACGCGGTCGAACAGACCGCCGAGCGAGGTGTCGTGGCTGACGAAGAGCAGCGTCGTGCCCTGCGCGCGGCATTCATCCATCAGCAACTGCAGGAACTGGCCGCGTGCATCGTGGTCGAGCGCCGAGGTCGGCTCATCGGCGACCAGGATCTCAGGCCGACCGAGCAAGGCGCGGGCCGCAGCGACCCGTTGTTGCTGCCCGATGGAGAGCTCGGTCACCGGGCGTGCCAGCAGGTCCGCAGAGCCCAACCCGAGCGCGCCGAGCAGTCGCCGCCCTTCGGCTGCAAGATCGCGACCGGGCACCCGTGCGGCACGGGCCGGGGAGAACTGCGCCGGCAGGATCACGTTCTCGAGCACGCTGAGATAGGGGATGAGATTGAACATCTGGAAGATGAAGCCGAGATGTTCACCGCGGAAACGGTCGCGGGCGCTCGGCGAGAGTGACGCAAGGTCGGTCCCGAGCAGCTGCACACTGCCGCGTTGCGGTACCAGCACGCCACCGATGAGACCGAGCAGCGTGCTCTTGCCGCTGCCGCTCGGGCCACGCAGGAACACGCGTTCACCTCGCGCCACGACCATCGCAGGCACTTCGAGCAACGGCGGCTTCCGCGGCCAACTGAAGAGCAGATCACGGACATCGATCGCCGCACCCTGCGTGCTGGGCGGAGCGGGGGCCGCAGGGTCTGCGGCAGGAGGGTCAGCGTCGGGATGGGTAGGCCGGTTCACCCCAATATTTTACCGCAAGGCGATGCGGCCGGCGGTTTCCCGGAGGATCTCCTGACGCTGCACGCCCGGTGCGATGATGTTGACCTCGGTCTTCTCGACGCCCTGCATGCGCCGCAGCGCCCAAGGTTCAGCCCAAGCCAGCGCAGCCGGGTCGGCACAGGTGAAGGTGTAGCGCCCGCGGAAATCGACATGTCCGCTGCCGATCTTTGGCGGCGTGAAGGCGCTGGCGGTGAGACGGCAGCCGGCGGCGGTCGGTACACCGATCATCTCGCGCCCGCTGCGGAACCAGACCTCGGCGGCCGCCACGGCCGCGCGCTCGGCCGTATCGCGCGGCGCCCGCTCAAAGCCGAGCACCTGTGCGCCGGTGGCCTCGATCTCGGCGATGAGCGTGACGCCCTCGAGCGCGAGGTTCACGGTCACCTCACCATGCACATGCTTGCCGTGGTGGTGCATCTCGTCGGCGGTGGCGAGGGTGAGACCGAGCAGTGGCAGGCTCGACAGCAGCGCGGCGCGTAAGGGGTAGCGGCTCATCGGCGGACCTCCATCAGCATCGACCGTCAGTATCGACGGTCAGTGGTCAGAACTCGAGGCGCAGTCCGCCCGAGATGGCGCGGCCTGCCAGCGGAGCATAATCCTTCAGCGGTGAGACGTGGCGGCGTGCCTCCTCGTCGAGCAGGTTGCTGCCTCGCAGGAACACCGACAACCCGGCGGCGCCCACGGGCTGCCGCCAGGACGCCTCGAGGTTCAGCAGGGTGTAGCCCTCGGTGCGGCGCTCGCCGTCGGCGATACGGTCCTGGCTGTCGTGCCAGATGGCCTCGAGGCCGAGGCGCAGCCGCGTCCCGGTGAGCGAGGCCTCGGTGCCGAGGCGCAGCGGTGGGATCTGCGGCAGCGGCGTGCCGGCGCCGTCCTCGGCACGCACGAGATCGCCGAACAGGCGCAGACCGAGCGCACCGATGCCGGTCGTCGCGAGGGCGTCATGGCCGATCTCGAACTCCGCGCCCGTGAAGCGCGCGTCGCGCGACTCGAATTCGATCACCGGCAACTCGTCGTCGATCTCGCCGGTCGGCTGCGCGACGATGTAGCGATCGTAGTCGCCGACGAAGACGCCGACGCTGCCGCGCCAGCCAGCGTCTCCGCTGAAGCGCAGCGCGAGGTCGGCGGTGAGGCCGCGCTCCGTATCGAGGTCGGCATCGCCGATCTCGTAGCGGCCCACGGCGAGGTGCGGCCCGTCGGCATAGAGCTCGGTGGCGGTCGGGTGTCGCTCTGAGCGCGTCAGTTGCAGCGCCAGCGTCGCGCCGGGGCGCAGCGCCCAGAGCGCGCCCAGTGAACCGCCGAGCGTGCTGCCTTGGTAGTCGGGAAGCGTGTCGGGATCGGCGGTACGGATATGCTGTTTCTCGTAGCGCGCGCCGACCTCGAGGGTGACCGCGCCCAAGCGGTGTTCCTGGAACGCGAAGAACCCGGTGTTTCGGGTCACCGACGGCGGCAGGAACGCCTCCTCGCCTTCTGCGTCGAACTCGAGTCTGCGGACCTGCACGCCGAACACGCCACGCCCGGTGCCGACCGAATGATCGGCACTGAGGCGGACCTCGTCGCCGACCTGCGCATAGCGGGTGCCGATCTCGCCGTTGCCTTCGATCTCGACATGCTCATAATCGTTGCGGGCGGCGCGCAGGCGCAGCGCGTCCACCGCGCCGGAGGAGGGCGACCATTCCGCCACGGCATCGTAACGACGCTGCGTCATGTCGAGGCGCACATCGGGCGGCTCGTATCCGTGCTCGTCGTCGTGGTGGTC
>CALGVD010000113.1 GCA_937920275.1 uncultured Pseudomonadota bacterium | reverse complement strand
GGCGGTGGACGCTGGGATTCGGCAGCCTCGACCTCGAGTTGCTCGCGGAACTGGCGCGCCATCGCGCGAGCCCGTCCCATCCAGCGGCCCACTTCGGCCACGACCTTGGGCAGCTTCTGCGGTCCGAGCACCAGAAGCGCAAGCACCATGATCAGCAGCAATTCGCTGAAGCCGACCTCGAACATCGGGCAGGCACCCGCCGCGCGGGTGCGGATCAGGCCTGTCGGTCGGAGGAGGGACCGCCGTTGCCCGGGTCTGATCGACCGGGGCTTTGAGCCGCCTTGGCCTGGGTCTCCGGGAACTCGGCGTCGGCGGCTTCCTGCTTGATCTGCCGCACGCTTTCATCTGCATCGCCGTCGTTCATGCCTTTCTTGAAGCCTTTGACGGCCGCGCCAAGGTCCGCGCCGATGGTGCGCAACTTCTTGGCGCCGAACACCACCAGCACCACGAGCAGGATGATCAGCAATTCACGCATTCCGATACCCATGACGATCTCCTTCTCGATGGCGCCTGGAGGGCAGGCGAAGATTACGACGGATGATAGGGCAAAGTGCCCCCGGGGGGGACTTCCAGCCAGAAGGTTACGGGTCCTTCGTTACACAACGAAACGCGCATGTCCGCCCCGAACCGGCCGGTGGCGACCACAGGGTGGGCTGCCCGAGCGAGGCCGACCAGATGGCCGAACAGTCGCGCCGCTTCGTCTGGCGTCGCCGCGGTGGTGAATCCCGGGCGGTTGCCCTTGCGCGTATCGGCGGCAAGGGTGAACTGGGGCACCAGCAGCAGGTCGCCGCCCGTATCGCGGAGGGACAGGTTCATGCGGCCCTGCGGATCGCCGAAGACCCGGTAGGCGAGCAGGCGCTCGAGCAACCGCCCTGCGGTGCGTTCGTCATCGAGAGGCTGCACCCCGACCAAGACCAGAAGACCCGGCCCGATCGCGCCGATGCGCTCGCCAGCGACATCGACACTGGCGGAGGATACTCGTTGCAGAAGGGCGATCATGCGCAGGTCATGGTGGAATTCCGGGGCGCAAAACCTTAACATCGCCGCCTGCTTTTCGCATGATTACTGGTGTTCGGGGGTTATGGTGACGAAGTTCCTTGCTGCGCTGTCCGTTGTGGTGGCATCTTTCGCCCCGTCGGGTCTCGCCCAGTCGACCGGCAACGCTGAGCGCGGCGCAAAACTCGCGTACACCTGCCTCGGATGCCACGCCATCCCGAACTACAAGAACGCCTATCCGAGCTACCGTGTGCCGAAACTGCGCGGCCAGCACGCGGAGTACCTTGTCCTCTCATTGCAGGCTTACCGGAACGGCGAGCGCAGCCACGCCACGATGTACGCGAACGCCGCGGGCTGGTCTGACGAGCAGTTCGCCGATATGGCCGCCTTCCTCTCAGGTCCGCTCGTGAAGGCTCCGGTCACGGCGAAACCGATCGGCAAGCTCCCAGAGGCCGCGCAGACCTGCGTCGCCTGCCATGGCACCGACGGCATCGGCATCACGCCGCAATACCCGACCCTCGCCGGCCAACACGCCGATTACCTCGAGCGCGCCCTCACCGACTACAAGAAGGGCGGTCGCAAGAACGCCATCATGGGCGGCTTCGCGGGGCAGCTTTCGGCACGGGACATCAAGGTGATCTCCGCGTACTACGCGGCCCAGCGTCCCAGCCTCGACACGGTCAATCGGCCCACTCGGCGCTGACCGCAGCCGTCAGGGGGCGTCTCTGAGACGCTCGAGGAAAGTCGCCCGTGTCCGTAGGTCGAAGTCCCGGTTGGACTTCTTCCGAAAGCCATGACCTTCGTCGCGCGCCGCCACATACCAGACCTCGGCGCCGTTGGCGCGCACCCGCGCCACCAGCTGTTCGCTCTCGGAGGCCGGCACCCTCGGATCGTTGAGTCCCTGCACCACCAACAGCGGTTTGCGGATCGCCTCGGCGCGGGTCAGCGGTGAGATCCGCTGCAGGAAGGCGCGCATCGACGGATCGCGCTCGTCGCCGTACTCGACGCGCCGCAGATCGCGGCGATAGGCCGCGGTGTTGGTGAGGAAGGTCACGAAATTGCTGATGCCGACCACATCGATGCCGCCGCGCAGCCGGTCACCGAAGGTCACCATCGACGCGAGCACCATATAGCCGCCGTATGAACCGCCGCTCACCACGACCCGCTGTTGATCGAGGTCGGGCTGCGCGGCGATCCAGGTCAGCAAAGCCCCGATGTCGCGCACCGAATCCTCGCGCAAACGGCCGTTGTCGAGCATCGTGAAGGTCCGGCCGTAGCCGGTGGAGCCGCGCACATTCGGCTGCACCACCGCGAAGCCCAGTTCATTGACGATGTACTGCGTCCAAGCGCTGTAGCCGGGCCGGGACTGGCCTTCGGGACCGCCGTGGATGTCGATGACGACCGGATGCGGGCCGGGTCCGCGCGGCCGGTAGACGAAGGCTGGGATGCGCCGCGCGCCGCCCTGTGCGCGGTCCCAGGTGGGATAGCGTATGAGCTCCGCGGGCACCAGCCGTGCGGGGTCGACCGCCGCGCCTTCGCTCGCGGTCCAGCGCGTGGCCTCGTTGCGCGCGAGATCGAGCACCCACGCATCGCGTGGTGACTGCGCGGATTCGAGCGTCATGCCGAGTTTCGACCCCGAGCGGTCGAAGCGCAGGCCGGAGACGATGCCGGCAGGCAGCCCCGCAGGCTCGACGGTGCGCATCGAGCCGAGATCCATCACCGACAGCTTGCCGTAGCCATCGATGTTGGCGATGTAGGCGAGCCAGCGACCATCCGGGCTGGGCTCGAAGTCATCGATGTCCCAAGGGATCAGGGCGGTGAGCGCCCGCAGGCTGCCGTCGGCGAGGTCGAGGAAGCGCAGTTGCTGGAACTCGCCGCCCAATTCGGCGGTGAACCAGATGCCGCGTCCATCGGCGCTGAACCGCGCGCTGCCGATACCGGTGCGCGGCCCGGCCTTGCCGGTCGTGCCGCCGAGCGACAGCAGCCGGAACGCGCCGCTTGCGACATCGGCGACATACAGGCGCGCATCAGTCACGGAACTCGTCGCCAACAACAGCAGCTGCGAGCCATCCGGCGACCAATCGACCGGTGACCAGTTCTCGCCTTGCGCGGCGACGGCGAGCCGAGGCGCTGGGCTTTGGGCGGCCGAGGCAGGGGCTGCCGCCGCCATCTCTGCGATATAGATGTCGGTGGCGATGCCGTCACGCGCATTGCCGGCGAAGGCGAGGCGCTGGCCGTCGCGCGACCAGATCGCGCCGCCGTGCCGGGAGCGCCCGTCGGTGAGCAGTCTCAAGCTGCGGTCCTGCGCGCGGTAATGATAGAGCTGCGCGTTCTCGTCACCGCCGCGGTCGCGCGCGAACACGAAGCCGCCGTCCTGCTGAGGGTTCGCGCTCAGTGCGCCCACCGGCTCGGTGCCGAAGGTCAGTTGCTCACGCATACCCATCGGCATCACCACGCGGTGCGCTTGCTCGACCTCACCGAAGCGCGTCGAGATGAGCAGACCGCCATCGGGGAGGAAATCGCGGAAAGTCGCGCCGCGACCGGTCAACCACGGGTCGAGGGTCTCGAGGATCCGGGGCGGATGCGGCGGCACCCCTTCGAGCACGAGGTTGCCGCGCTCGATACGGGGCGGCGGTGTGGCCGACACGGTCGCCGATGCAAGCAAAGCGGCGAGGAAGGCGAGCAGCGGCGCGACGATGCGGTGGGGCATGGGGAGTCTCCGGGCGGGGTCGAGGTCGATTGCCTTAGAATCATACCGCTTGGCGGTCCGCCAGCAGACTTTGGAGCGTCCATGGACGACACGCGACACGACGATGGCATACACACCATCGACACCCACTATGTCCGCCCCTCGTTCGATGCGGCGCACCTCGTGATCCAGGACGGACGGGCGGCCTTCGTCGATTGCGGTACTGCGCATTCGGTACCGCACTTGTTGGACGCGCTCACCGCGCACGGGCTCGCGCCGACGGCGGTCGACTGGCTGCTGCTCACCCATGTCCATCTCGACCATGCCGGTGGTGCGGGACAGTTGTTACAAGCCTTGCCGAGCGCGCGTCTGGCGGTGCATCCGCGCGGCGCGCCGCACATGATCGACCCGCGCAAGCTGATCGATGCCTCGATCGCGGTGTACGGCGCGGAGGATTACGCCCGGCTCTATGGTGACCTGCTGCCCATCGACAGCGCGCGCGTGTCGCCCACCGCCGACGGTGAGCGCTTGGCGCTCGGCAGCCGCACGATCGAGGTGGTGCACACACCCGGCCATGCGCTGCATCACCAAGCCTATCTCGATCATGCCGCGCAGGTCGTTTTCACCGGGGACACCTTCGGTCTCGCCTATCCGCCGCTCGCGGTGCAGGGTCGGCCGTTCGCGCTGCCCACCACCAGCCCCACGCAGTTCGACCCGCAGCAACTGATCGCCTCCATCCGCCGAGTCGTGGCGCTCGCCCCGCGTGCGGCCTACCTCACCCACTACGGACGCATCAGCGACATCGCGCGCGTCGGCGATGACCTCGTGCGTATGGTCGAGCGTTTCACCGCCGCGGCGCTTGCGGTGGCGGATATGAATTCGCCAGGCGAGGCCCGCGATGCGCTGCGATCAGCGCTGCGCGCCATCGTGCTCGCGGAATGGCGGGGCTTCGGCGCCACGGGTCCGGAGTCGCTGCTCGATGAGTGGGCGGGGCTCGATTTCGACCTCAATGCCGACGGCCTTTTGGCCTGGTGCGCGCGTCGCGCGCGTTGACCCCCGCGCGGACCGGATCGAAGGGAGACAGCAGATGATCGGCACGTTCAAAGGATTCCGCATCCACGAGATCGACGGCAAGATCGTCGCGCGCATGGAGCCGCTGACGATCGACGACCTCGCGCCTGGCGAAGTCGTGGTGCGCGTCCAGTATTCCGACATCAACTATAAGGACGCGCTCGCTGCGACCGGCGCCGGCCGCATCCTGCGCAAGTACCCGTTGGTCGGTGGCATCGACCTCGCGGGCGTGGTCGAATCCTCGACCGATGCGCGCTACCGCCCGGGTGATGCGGTGCTCGCGACCGGTTGCGGGCTGTCCGAGGCGCACGATGGCGGCTATGCCGAGTTCGCGCGACTCAAGGGCGAGTGGGTGATCCCGATGCCGCCTGGCCTCGATGCCTACACGGCGATGTCGCTCGGCACCGCAGGATTCACCGCGGCGCTCGCCATCCACCGCATGGAGCACAACGGCCAGTCGCCGCAGAACGGTCCGGTGGTCGTGACCGGTGCCACCGGGGGTGTCGGCAGCATCGCGATCGACATGCTCGCCGGGCGCGGCTACGAGGTCATCGCCGTCACCGGCAAGGCGGGATCGGTGGATTACCTGCGGGCGCTCGGTGCGGCGCAGGTGTTGCTGCGCGGCGAGGTCGATCACGGCAAGCGCCCGCTCGAGGCCGCACGATACGCCGGCGCGATCGACAACGTCGGCGGTGACACGCTCACCTGGTTGACCCGTACGGTCGACAACTGGGGCAACATCGCCAGCATCGGTCTCACCGGGGGTGCCGAACTGCGCACCACCGTGATGCCGTTCATCATCCGCGGCGTCAACCTGCTCGGCATCAACTCCGCGGCGACGCTGCGGCCGATGCGGCTCGTGGTCTGGAACCGCATCGCCACCGACCTGAAGCCGCGCCACCTCGATCGCATCGTGACCCGCACCCTCGGTTTCGACGAACTACCTCAGGCGTTCCAGGCCTATCTCGACGGCACCGTCACCGGCCGCACGGTGGTGAAGATCGGCGCTGGCGCGTGAGCGGACCGCAGCCGCTCATCGAAGGCGCGGCGCGCCTTGGCGTGGTGCTCGAAGCCGGGCAGGCCGCGACGATGCTGCGCTTGCTCGAGGAGCTCGTTCGCTGGAACCGCAGCTACAACCTCACCGCCGTCACCACGCCCGCCGAGATGCTGACGCATCACCTCCTCGACAGCCTGTCGGTGAGCGGTCACCTGGTCGGCTCGCGGATCGCCGATGTCGGTACGGGGGCGGGATTTCCCGGGTTGCCGCTCGCAGTGGTGCACCCGCAGCGGTATTTCACGCTCATCGATTCCAACGGCAAGAAGGTGCGGTTCGTGGCCCACGTGGTGCGCACGCTCGGTCTGCCGAATGTCGAGGCGCTGCAGGCCCGAGCCGGCGAGTGGCAGCCCTCAGCGCCGTTCGATACGGTGGTGGCGCGAGCGTTTGCGCCCTTGCCCGTACTGCTGCGTCAGGTCGCCGCGTTGTGCGGTCCCGAGACCCGTGTGCTCGCCATGAAAGGGCGGCGTGATTCCGCAGAGCGTGCCGCGCTGCCTGCCGGATGGCAGATCGAAGCGGATCTCGACATCGAGGTGCCGGGCCTCGACGCCGAACGGCACATCCTCGTGCTGCGGCGCTTGCTCCGGCCACCGAGCGGGTAGACTGCGTACATGTCCCGAGTGATCGCTGTCGCCAATCAGAAGGGCGGGGTGGGCAAGACCACCACCGCTGTGAACCTTGCCGCGTCGCTGGCGATGACGAATCGGCGTGTGTTGCTCATCGACCTCGATCCGCAGGGCAACGCCACCATGGGCTGCGGCGTGGAGAAATCCTCCTTGTTCCGTACGGTCGGTGATGTCCTGGTCGGCGATTGTCGTTTCACGGAGGCCCGGGTCGAGATCGCCGAGCCGCCGATGGCGCTGTTGCCCGCCAACCAGGATCTGGTGGCCGCCGAGGTGCAGTTGCTGTCGATGCCGGCAGGACGCGAGACGCGGTTGCGCGAGGCGCTCGCGCCGGTGCGCAACGGCTATGATTTCATCTTCATCGATTGCCCACCTTCGCTCAATCTTTTGACCGTGAATGCGCTGGTCGCTGCCGACAGCGTGCTGGTGCCGATGCAGTGCGAGTACTACGCGCTCGAGGGATTGACCGCCCTCATGTCCACCATCGAGCAGATCCGTGCTGCTGCCAACCCCGCGCTCGAGATCGAAGGCGTGCTGCGTACCATGTACGACCCGCGGAACAACCTCACCAACGAAGTCAGCGACCAGTTGATCGCGTTCTTCGGCGACAAGGTGTTCCGCACCATCGTGCCGCGCAATGTGCGGCTCGCCGAGGCGCCGTCGTTCGGCAAACCGGCGCTGCTTCACGACAAGGAATCACGCGGCGCACTCGCTTATCTCGCGCTCGCCGGCGAGATGATCCGTCGCGGCGATGCGCCGTCGTCCGCACCGCCGAGCGCGCCGCTGTCGGACAGCGCGCCGTCGGGCGCCTGATCGCCCCATGATCCTCGAGCCGCGCACCGCGGCGCCCGGCGCGCTGCTGCGCTGGGTGCGGCAGGCGTTGCAGCTGTTGTGGCGCGGGCTCGGCTTCTGGGTCGGCCTGGTGCTGCTCATGTGCCTGTGGCTCTCGGTCGCGCACCGCTTCCCCTTGCTCGCCGGCCTGCTCGCCTTCGGTACGCTGCTCGCCTGTATCCTCATCGCGGCTCGGCTCGATCGCACGGGACCGCTGCGGATCGGCGAGGCGTTCGCGATGCTGCGCAGCCACGCGCGGGTGCTGCTGTCGTACACCGCCGGGGTCGTGGCGGTCGCTGCAGTCGTGTGGGCCGTTCTGCTCGCGCGGCCCGGTGTCGAGTGGTGGAACATCCTCTACACCTCCCGGAATGCGATGGACGCGTTGTCGAGCGACGGTTTCATAGCGATGCGGCAGATCTTTGTCTACCCCGCGTTCGCGCTCGGCCTGAGTTATTTCGGGTTCAACATCCCGGGCGTCACATCTTTCTTCCAGTTCCCTTGCATGACACTGCTCGGCCTGCCCTTCCGTGACGCTTGGCGCGTCGGCGCGGCCGGCCAGGTCCGCAATCTCGGGCCGCTGCTCGGCATCGGACTGTTGTTCGTCGTGCTGCCGGTGATCTGCGGCGTGTGGTTGCCGTTCCTGGTCCCCGTGCTGTACTGCTTCTTCGGCGCGCTCTGCTATGTGTCGTTCCGCGAGATCTATCTCGGCATCCCGGAGAACCGCCCGGCGGTGCCGGCCAAGGCGCCGGTCGCCGTGGCGGCGCACCAGAGTCCGCTATCATCGCGGCCATGAACCCGAAAAAGCCCAGCCTCGGCCGCGGTCTCGAAGCCCTGCTCGGTCAGGCGAACGCGCGCCGTCCAGCGCCCGCTCCGACCGGTGTCGCGGCGGATGCCCCGCTCCCCGCCCGAGACGAACTCGTGAGCCTGCCGCTCGATGTGCTGCAACGGGGTCGTTACCAGCCCCGCGTCGACATGCGTCCCGAGACCCTCGATGCGCTCGCCCAATCGATCAAGGCGCAGGGCGTGGTGCAGCCGATCGTGGTGCGCCCCATCGAGATGCCCGGTGCCGCGCCATCGGCTGCCGGGGCGCCCGGTCAGCGCTACGAGATCATCGCGGGTGAGCGCCGTTGGCGGGCCGCCCAGATCGCCGGTCTGCCGGACATCCCCGCCGTGGTGCGTCGGGTGCCGGACGAAGGCGCCATCGCGATGGCGCTCATCGAGAACATCCAGCGCGAGGATCTCAACCCGATGGAAGAGGCCCGCGCCCTCGACCGTCTGATCCGGGAGTTCCAGGTCACCCATCAGGAAGCCGCTGATGCGGTCGGCCGATCCCGCGCGGCCGTCAGCAACTTGCTGCGGCTGTTGGATCTGGCCCCGGAAGTCGCCGAGTGGGTCGACCGTCGCGAGCTGGAGATGGGACACGCCCGCGCCCTGCTGGGCCTGTCCGAGCAGCGCCAGCAGGTTGAAGTGGCACGATTGGTCTGTAAAAAATCCTTATCCGTCAGAGAAACAGAAGCATTGGTCCGCCGGCTGACCAATGTGACGGGTGGTGAGGGTGCTGAGACCGGTCGCAAGGGCGGCGGTGGCCGCAGCGGCAGGGATCCGAATGTCACCGCCCTCGAATCTCGGCTCGCTGAAACCCTGGGCGCCAAGGTGGTCATCGACCATTCCGGCAAGACCGGTAAGGGACGCGTGGTCGTTGCCTACAATTCTCTGGATGAGCTCGACGGCATCCTCCAGCACATCCACTAAAGTCGGCGTCCGGCCTCGCCCGGAAACGCGCGGTACATCGGGTTCCAATATTGGTTGAACCCGCCGGGCGATATGCCTACAATTCGCCGCCCTCGGAGGGCCCCTCGGGCGCTCTGGTTTGCCTACCGGCATGGTGTGAACGGATGCGCATCGCATGAACGATCCAGCGTCCCGGGGCAAGCGTCTGGCGAGTCGCTACGCTGCATTGCAGTTGGCAGCGGCCGCTGCAGTCGCGGTCGGGGCGGCGGTCATGTCCGGCGCTCCGGCGGCCCGCGCGGCGTTGGCGGGCGGTGTGGTGGTGGCGACCGGCAATCTGCTCTTCGGGTGGTTGCTGTTCGCGCCAGGCGCGGCCGCGGCACCGCGGATCGCCCGCGCGATGTGGGCGGGCCAGGGGCTGAAATGGCTCTGGGTGGTGACGGCGGTCTGGTTGGCGCTCGGCGTGATGACGCTGTCGCCGCTGCCCTTCCTGCTCGGGATGCTGGCGGCGCAGGCGGGTTTTTGGGTCGGCATAGCGTTTTTAAGGTGAGGGGTTCTTTAGATGGCTGCTGAAGGTGACGCGGGAGGGATGACCGGCTACATCAAGCACCACCTCGAGCACCTCAAAGTCTCGGTGGGCGATTCCCCGTTCATGACCCTCAACATCGACAGCATCTTCTTCAAGTTGCTGCTCGCCGGTCTCTTCCTGTTCTTCTTCATCCGCGTGGCGCGGCGCGCGACCGCCGGGGTCCCGGGCAAGCTGCAGTGCGCGATCGAGATGATGGTCGAGGGCGTCGACGGCATCGTCAAAGACACCTTCCCCGCCAAGACCAAGTTCATCGCGCCGCTCGCGCTCACCATCTTCGCGCTCGTGTTCCTGATGAACTTCATGGACATGATCCCGGTCGACCTGCTGCCCGCCACCGCCCATGCCGCCGGGATCCCGTACCTGCGCGTGGTGTCCACGGCGGACCTCTCGACCACGGTGGGCATGGCGCTGTGCGTGTTCGTCCTCATCCAGTACTACGCCATCAAGCACAAGGGCGTCGGCAAATTCGTCGGCGAGTTCTTCACCGCGCCGTTCCACGCGCATGGTGTCATCGGCAAGATCATGGTCGCGCCGGCCAACCTTCTCTTACGGCTCATCGAAGAGCTGGTGCGGCCGTTGTCGCTCAGCCTGCGTCTGTTCGGCAACATGTACGCGGGTGAGCTCATCTTCATCCTCATCGCCTGCATGACGCTCGGCGCCGGTTTCGCCAGCGGCATCACTTGGGTGATGGCGCCGCTGCAATGGTTCGCAGGGTTCCTCTGGACCGTGTTCCACATCCTGGTCATCACTTTGCAGGCCTTCATCTTCATGACGCTCACGATCGTCTATCTGAGCATGGCCGTGCAGGAGCATTGAGCTCCCGTCCCGTTTTCGCTGTTCGTCGTCACTTACGGAGATTTCGCAATGGAAAACATCACCCAGATCGCCGATGTCATGAGCATGACCGTGATCGCCGCGGGCCTGCTCATCGGTCTCGGTGCGCTCGGGACTGCGATCGGCTTCGCGCTGCTCGGCGGCAAGTTCCTGGAGGGTGCCGCCCGCCAGCCTGAGCTGACCAACATGCTGCAGACCAAGATGTTCATCGTCGCTGGCTTGCTCGACGCCATCCCCATCATCGGCGTCGCCATCGCGCTGTTGCTCATCTTCGCGAACCCCTTCCTGTCGGCGCTCGGCGTCGGCTGAATCCGTCCCGCGTCCATCCGCAAGGATGGCCGTCAACGGCAACAGGGGTAGCAGAGCATGAGCATCACAGTCACGCTGATCGTCCAAGGCCTCGCGTTCCTCGCGGTGGCTTGGCTCGTGATGCGTTTCGGTTGGCCGGAGATCATGGCCGCCATCGAAGCCCGTCAGAAGCAGATCGCCGACGGCCTCGCCGCCGCCGACAAAGGACAGAAGGAACTCGGTGAAGCCACAAGCCGCGCCGAGACCATCGTCCGCGAGGCGCGCGAACGCGCCAAGTTGGTCGAGGACCAGGCCGCCCGTCGTGCCAACGAGGCCGTTGAGGCCGCGAAGCGCACGGCGCAGGCCGAGGGCGCACGCATCGTGATCGCCGCGCGTGAAGAGGTCGCGACCGAGACCGGCCGCGCCCGCGAACAGCTGCGCAAGGACTTCGGCACGATGGTCGTGTCGGGTGCTTCGCGGCTGCTCGAGCGTGAGGTCGATGCCAAGGCGCACACCCAGCTCATCGACAAGCTCGCCGACGAGATCGCCCGTGGCTGATTCGGCGACAGTCGCCCGGCCTTACGCTCGCGCCGCTTTCGAGCACGCGCACGCGGCCGGCCAACTCGCGCCCTGGGGCGAGATGCTGGCGCGCGCGGGCGCTGCGGTGGCCGACGAGCGCGTCGCATCGCTTATCGGAAACCCCCACGTGCTGCGCGCCGATCTCGTCGCGTTGGTCGCGGAGGTCGCGGGTGCGGCAGGCGACGGCAAAGCCCACAACTTCATCCAGCTGCTCGCCGACAACAACCGGCTCGCGTTGTTGCCGCAGGTCGCAGCGCAGTACGAAGCGCTGCGTGCCGATGTCGAGAACACCGTCGATGTGACGGTCGCGTCGGCGTTTCCGCTCACGGCGGAGCAGTCCGACAAACTCGCGCAGGCGCTCACGCGCCGCCTGCGCCGCACCGTGCGCCTCACCGCCACGGTCGACCCCTCGCTGATCGGCGGGGCGGTCGTGCGCGCAGGCGACTTCGTCATCGATGGCTCGCTGCGCGGGCGTGTCGAGCGTCTCGCAAACACCATGGCCGGCGCCTGACGCGCCGCCCCACCACGGATACGTAGAAAGGTAACAGCCATGTCCATCAAGGCATCCGAGATCAGCGACCTCATCAAGCAGCGCATCGACAAGTTCGACTCTGCGGCCGAGGCGCGCAACACCGGCACCATCGTCTCGGTCACGGACGGCATCTGCCGCATCCATGGCCTGGCCGATGTGCGCTACGGCGAGATGATCGAGTTCCCCGGCAACCTGTTCGGCCTCGCGCTGAACCTGGAGCAGGACTCGGTCGGTTCCGTCGTCCTCGGCGACTACAAGTCGCTGAAGGAAGGCGATACCGTGAAGACCACGGGCCGCATCCTCGAAGTGCCGGTCGGTCCTGAGCTGCTCGGCCGCGTCGTCGATGCGCTCGGCACGCCGATCGACGGCAAGGGTCCGCTCAAGACCACCCGCACCTCGCCCATCGAGCGCGTCGCGCCCGGCGTCATCTACCGCAAGTCGGTGAGCCAGCCGGTACAGACCGGCTACAAGGCCGTCGACGCGATGGTGCCGGTCGGCCGCGGCCAACGCGAATTGATCATCGGCGACCGTCAGACCGGCAAGACCGCGATGGCCATCGACACGATCATCAACCAGAAGTCCTCGGGCATCAAATGCATCTATGTCGCGATCGGACAGAAGCAGTCCTCGATCGCCAACGTGGTGCGCAAGCTCGAGGAGAACGGCGCGATGGGTCACACCATCATCGTCGCCGCCTCGGCCTCGACGCCGGCCGCCATGCAGTACCTGTCGGCGTACGCCGGTGTGACGATGGGCGAGTACTTCATGGACAACGGTGAAGACGCGCTCATCATCTACGACGATCTCTCGAAGCAGGCCGTCGCTTACCGCCAGATCTCGCTGCTGCTGCGCCGTCCGCCGGGCCGCGAGGCGTTCCCCGGCGACGTGTTCTATCTCCACTCGCGGCTGCTCGAGCGCAGCGCCCGGGTCAACGAGGAATATGTCGAGATGGCGACCAAGGGTGCCGTCAAGGGCAAGACCGGCTCGTTGACCGGATTGCCGATCATCGAGACGCAGGCGGGCGACGTCACCGCGTTCGTGCCGACCAACGTCATCTCGATCACCGACGGTCAGATCTTCCTCGAGACCGACCTCTTCAACTCCGGCATCCGTCCGGCGATGAACGCCGGCATCTCGGTGTCGCGCGTCGGCGGCGCCGCGCAGACCGACATCATCAAGCGCCTGGGCGGCGGTATCCGCCTCGCGCTCGCGCAGTACCGCGAGCTCGCGGCGTTCTCGCAGTTCGCCTCCGACCTCGACGAGGCCACCCGCAAGCAGCTCGAGCGCGGCCAGCGCGTGACCGAGGTCATGAAGCAGAAGCAGTACGCGCCGATGTCGGTCGCCGAGATGGCGCTCTCCATCTATGCCGTCAACAGCGGCTACATGGACAAGATCGATCGCAAGAAGATCGTGGATTTTGAGGCGGCGCTGCAGAGCTTCGCCAAGTCCTCGCACAAGGCCTCGCTGGACGCCATCAACGCCGAGCCCGTGCTCAAGAAGCACGAGGCGACGCTGAAGGCGATCTGCGAGGACTTCGCGGCCAACGGCACCTACTGAGCCACGCCACAGGCGAAAAGAGATGCCAGGCACCAAAGAGATCCGCACCAAGATCGCGAGTGTGAAGAGCACTCAGAAGATCACCAAGGCGATGGAGATGGTCGCGGCGAGCAAGATGCGCCGCGCCCAGGAGCGGATGCGCTTGGCCCGTCCGTACGCCGACAAGATCCGCACCGTGATCGGACACCTCAACAAAGCGAACCCCGACTACAAGCATCCGTTCCTCGTCGAGCGTGAGGCGAAGCACATCGGGATCATCATCGTGTCGAGCGATCGCGGTCTCTGCGGCGCGCTCAACACCAACGTCTTCAAGAGCACGCTGGGTCTGATGCGTGACTGGCAGGGTAAAGACGCGAAGGTCAGTCTCTGCGTGCTCGGCAGCAAGGGGCTGGCGTTCTTCCGCCGTCTCGGCCTGCCGATCCTCGCGAGCACCACCGGTCTCGGCGACAAGCCGCATCTGAAGGACCTGCTCGGCGCGGTGAAGGTCATGCTCGACGCCTACAAGGACGGCGGCATCGACCGGCTGTTCATCGTCAACGCGCAGTTCGTCAACACCATGACGCAGAAGCCGGTGGTGACACAGCTGTTGCCGGTGGAGACCACGGATGCGGACGATCTGCAGGACCATTGGGATTACCTCTACGAACCCAGCGCCGCCGAGATCCTCGATGGCGTACTGATGCGCTACATCGAGTCACAGGTCTACCGCGGAGCGGTCGAGAGCGTGGCCTGCGAGATGGCGGCGCGTATGGTCGCCATGAAGGCGGCCTCGGACAACGCGGGCAATCTGATCGGCGACCTGCAGCTCATCTACAACAAGGCACGGCAGGCGGCGATCACGAAAGAGTTGGCAGAGATCGTCGGCGGCGCGGCAGCGGTCTGACCCGCGCAGCGTCTTCAAAGATATTCACGGATAAAAGGCACAGGACACCGACATGGCAACCGGCAAAATCACCCAGATCATCGGCGCGGTCATCGACGTGGAGTTCCCGCGCGATTCGATCCCGAAGATCTACGAAGCGCTCAAGCTCAAGGACGTCGACCTCACCCTCGAGGTGCAGCAGCAGCTCGGCGACGGCATCGTGCGCACCATCGCGATGGGCGCTTCCGAAGGCCTCAAGCGCGGCCTCGAGGTCGAGACCACCGGTGCGGCGATCTCGGTGCCCGTCGGTCGGGCGACGCTCGGTCGCATCATGGATGTGCTCGGCGCGCCGCAGGACAACCGCGGTCCGGTCGCCGCCAAGGAACATTGGTCGATCCATCGTCCGGCGCCTGCCTACGACGAGCAGGCCGGCGGCAGCGACCTGCTGGTCACGGGCATCAAGGTCATCGACCTGCTGGTGCCGTTCGCCAAGGGCGGCAAGGTGGGTCTCTTCGGCGGTGCCGGCGTCGGCAAGACCGTCAACATGCTCGAGCTCATCAACAACATCGCCAAGCAGTACAGCGGCCTCTCGGTGTTCGCCGGTGTCGGCGAGCGTACCCGCGAAGGCAACGATTTCTACCACGAGATGGCGGAGTCGGGCGTCATCGATCTCGTGAACCTCGAGAACTCGAAGGTGGCGATGGTCTACGGTCAGATGAACGAGCCGCCGGGCAACCGTCTGCGCGTCGCGCTCACCGGCCTCACCATGGCCGAATACTTCCGCGACGAAGTGCGCGAAGACGGCGGCAAGGGTCGCGATGTGCTGTTCTTCGTCGACAACATCTATCGCTACACGCTGGCGGGCACCGAGGTGTCGGCACTGCTCGGGCGTATGCCTTCGGCGGTGGGTTACCAGCCGACGCTCGCCGAAGAGATGGGCGTGCTGCAGGAGCGCATCACCTCCACCAAGACCGGCTCGATCACCTCGATCCAGGCTGTGTATGTCCCCGCGGACGACCTGACCGACCCGTCGCCCGCCACGACCTTCGCCCACCTCGATGCGACCGTCGTGCTGTCGCGCCAGATCGCGGCGCTCGGCATCTACCCGGCGGTCGATCCGCTCGACTCCACCTCGCGCCAGCTCGACCCCTTGGTCGTCGGCGAGGAGCACTACAACACCGCCCGTGCCGTGCAGCAGGTGTTGCAGCGCTACAAGGAGCTGCAGGACATCATCGCGATCCTCGGCATGGACGAGCTCTCCGAGGAGGACAAGCTCACGGTGTTCCGCGCTCGCAAGATCCAGCGCTTCCTGTCGCAGCCGTTCAACGTCGCGAAGGTGTTCACCGGACAGGACGGCAAGATCGTCCCGCTCAAGGACACCATCCACGGCTTCAAGGGGATCCTTGAAGGCCAGTACGATCATCTGCCCGAGCAGGCCTTCTACATGGTGGGCTCGATCGACGAGGCCATCGAGAAGGCCAAGACGCTGCAGTAAGGGCGCGCTCCGCACGCCCCACTGCAGCACGCCGCACCGAACCAGAGCGATTACACATGGCCGCCGACAGCACCATCCATTGCGACATCGTCAGCGCCGAGGGCGAGATCTATTCCGGTCCGGCGAAGATGGTGTTCGTGCCGGCCACGCAGGGCGAGATCGGCATCGCGCCACGCCACGCGCCGTTGCTGACGCTCCTCAACGCCGGTGAAGTGCGTGTGCAGACCCCGTCGGGCGAGGAACTCCTGTTCTTCGTCGGGGGTGGCGCGCTCGAAGTGCAGCCGAAGAAGATCACGGTGCTCGCGGACACGGCGATACGGGCGAAGGATCTTGATGAGGCAGCCGCCCTCGACGCCAAGAAGCGTGCTGAAGAGGCCCTGCAGGGCAAGATCGACCAGTTGGAGCAGGCCGAGGCGCTTGCTGAACTCGTCCGTGCCGCAGCGCAGCTCAGGATGCTGCAGAAACTCCGCAAGACCCGCGGCTGACGGCCCCGGCGCGTCCCCCATGACGCTCTCCATCGTCATCCTTGCAGCAGGTCAAGGCAAACGGATGAACTCCGCCTTGCCGAAAGTCTTGCAGCCGCTCGCCGGTCGGCCTCTGCTCGGGCATGTGCTCGCGGCTGCGCGCGCCCTCGAACCCGCTGCGGTGCATGTCGTGTACGGTCACGGTGGCGAGCAGGTACAGACCGCGCTCGGCGCCGAGCTCGCCGTCGTTGCGCCGCGCAGTTCCTGGGTGTTGCAGGCGGAGCAGAAGGGCACCGGGCACGCCATGCAGCAGGCATTGCCTGCGCTGCATGACGATGAGATCGTGCTCGTGCTCTACGGCGATGTGCCGTTGGTGCAGCCGGAGACGCTGCGCGCGCTGGTCGCGCTCGCAGGTCCGAAGTCGCTCGGCCTGCTCACCGTCGAGCTCCCCGATCCCACCGGCTATGGCCGCATTGTGCGCGATGCGCGCGGCAAAGTATTGCGGATCGTCGAACAGAAAGACGCCAACGCGCGCGAGCGCCGTATCCGCGAGGGCAACACCGGCATCATGGCCGTGCCTGTCAAGCGCCTACGCGGTTGGCTCGGCAAGCTGCGCAACGCCAATGCGCAGGGTGAGTACTACCTCACCGACATCATCGCGATGGCGGTGAAGGACAAGATCAAGGTCGCGCCACTCGCTGCGCCGACGGTCGCCGAGGTGCTCGGTATCAACGACAGGATCCAGCTCGCCGAGGTCGAGGCGGAACTGCGTGGCGCGTGCGCGCGCGCGTTGCTGAAGGCAGGCGTCACGCTCGCCGATCCTGCGCGCGTCGATGTGCGCGGTGAGCTCGTGGTCGGCCGTGACGTCTTCATCGACATCAACGCCGTGTTCGAGGGTCGCGTGGTGCTCGGCGACGGCGTGATCGTCGGCCCGGGCTGCGTGCTGCGAGACTGCGAGATCGCGGCCGGCGTGCGCCTCAACGCATACTGCGTCATCGAGGGCGCGACGGTCGGCGCCGGCGCGATCATCGGGCCTTTTGCGCGGCTGCGCCCCGGCGCGGCGCTCGGCCCCGATGTGCACATCGGCAACTTCGTCGAGATCAAGAACTCGACGATGGGCGCAGGCGCCAAGGCCAACCACTTGGCCTATGTGGGGGACGCGAGCGTCGGCCCACGCGCCAACATCGGCGCTGGCACCATCGTCGCCAACTACGACGGCGCGAACAAGCACCACACCGTCATCGGCGCCGACGCCCATACCGGCTCGAACTCGGTGCTGGTCGCGCCGGTGTCGGTCGGTGACGGCGCCACCGTCGGCGCCGGCTCCACGATCACCAAGGATGTGCCTGCGGGCACTCTCGCCGTCGCCCGAGGCAAGCAGGTCGCGATCGCGGGCTGGAAGCGCCCGGTGAAAAGCGGTGGCCGTAGGGCGGCCAAGCCCTGATCTTTCTTTGTCTGCATTCCCTGACTACAGCGTAGTATCCTGACCTATGTGTGGAATCGTCGGCGCAATCGCCAACCGTGACATCGTCCCCGTGCTCGTCGAGGGCTTGAGGCGTCTCGAATACCGCGGCTACGATTCTGCAGGCGTTGCGGTCGTCAACGGAACCGGCCACCTCAAGCGCGTGCGCACGGTCGGCAAGGTCCAGCGGCTGCAGGACGCGATCGACGCCTCCCCGACCCATGGCAACCTCGGTATCGCCCACACGCGTTGGGCGACCCACGGCGTGCCCTCCGAGCGCAACGCGCATCCGCATATCTCCGCCGACGGCCTCGCGCTCGTCCACAACGGCATCATCGAGAACCACGACGAACTGCGGGCGGAGCTCGAAGCCAAGGGCTACAGCTTCACCTCCGAGACCGATACCGAAGTCATCGCCCACCGCATCCACCAGCATCTCGGGGTGCACGGCGATCTCTTCAAGGCGGTGCGTGCGACGGTCGCAGAGCTCGAGGGCGCGTATGCGCTCGCTGTGGTCAGTGAATCCGACCCGGAGCGGATCATCCTCGCGCGCGAGGGCTGTCCGGTGGTCATCGGTCTCGGCGACGGCGAGAACTTCGTCGCTTCCGATGTGTCGGCGTTGCTGCCCGTGACGCGCAGCTTCATGTTCCTCGAAGAAGGCGATGTCGCCGAAGTCCGCCGCGCGAGCGTCCGCGTACTGGACCGCGACGGCAATTCAGCGGTGCGCGAAGTACGCCAGAGCGAGCTCTCCGCCGACGCCGCCGACAAAGGGCCGTACGCGCATTTCATGCTCAAGGAGATCTACGAACAGCCGCGCGCCATCGCGGACACCCTGCAAGAGCGCGTCGCGCACGGGCGGCTGCTCGAAGCGGCGTTCGGTCCTGCGGCGATGGCGGTGTTCGGCAAGGTCGAGCATGTGCACATCGTCGCCTGCGGCACCAGCTACCATGCCGGTTGCGTCACCCGCTATCTCATCGAACAGATCGCCGGCGTGCCCTGCGTCGTCGAGATCGCGAGCGAATACCGATATCGCCAACCGGTCGTGCCGAAGAATTCCCTGTTCGTCACCATCTCCCAGTCCGGCGAGACGGCGGACACGCTCGCTGCACTGCGTCTGGCGAAAGCGGGCGGCTATCTGTCCTCTCTGGCCATCTGCAACGTGCCCGAGAGCTCGTTGGTGCGCGAATCAGAGCTCGTCATGCTCACGCGTGCGGGTCCCGAGATCGGGGTCGCCTCCACCAAGGCCTTCACCACCCAACTCACGGCGCTGTCGCTGCTCGTGATCGCGCTGGCACGCCACCACGGTGCACGCCCCGAAGCCGAGCACACGCTGGTCTCGCGCCTGATCGAGCTGCCGGGCATCATGGAGAAGACCCTCGCGCTCGACCCGGTCATCCGCGAACTCGCCAAGCGCTTCGCCGACAAGCACCACGCGCTGTTCCTCGGTCGTGGCACGATGCATCCGATCGCGATGGAAGGGGCGCTCAAGCTCAAGGAGATCTCCTACATCCACGCCGAAGCCTACGCGGCAGGTGAGCTCAAGCATGGGCCGCTCGCGCTCGTCGACGAGGACATGCCTGTGGTGGTGGTCGCGCCGAACACCGATCTGCTCGAGAAGCTCAAGTCGAACATGATGGAGGTGCGCGCGCGCGGCGGCGAGCTGATCGTGTTCGCCGATCCGGACGCCGGCATCGAGCCGTCGGAAGGCGTCACGGTGATCACCATGCCGCGGCATGTGAGCTATCTTCAGGCGGCCGTCGTCTACACGCTGCCGCTGCAGCTGCTCTCGTACCATGTCGCGATCCTGCGCGGCACCGATGTCGACCAACCGCGCAACCTCGCCAAGAGCGTGACGGTCGAATAGCGGCGTTTTGCGGTCTGTGGCGCGCTCAGCGCGGCGCCAGTCCCCGCTCGTACCAGTCCTTCGAGCGGTTCACGGCGTGCACCACCACCAGCATGAACGGCACTTCGACGAGCACGCCGACCACGGTCGCGAGCGCGGCACCGGATTGGATGCCGAACAGACTGATCGCCACCGCGACGGCGAGTTCAAAGAAATTTGAGGCGCCGATCAACGCGGAAGGTCCGGCGACCTGATGCGGTTCGCGCGCGAGACGGTTGAGGCCATACGCGAGCGATGAGGTGAAGAACACCTGTATCAGGATCGGTACCGCCAGAAGCGCGATGATGAGCGGCTGCTGCAGCACGGCCTGTCCCTGCAACCCGAACAGCAGCACGAGCATCGCCAGCAAAGCCGCGATCGAGGCGGTGCCTGCGGCGCCCTCGAAGCGCGCCATCGTGGCAGGTCCGGCGCGCAGCAGCCGTCGTCGGATCCACTGCGCGATCAAGAGCGGGGCGCCGATGTAGAGCACGACGGACGCCAGCAGCGTCTCCCAGGGCACCGTGATGCTTGATATGCCGAGCAGCAGCGCCACGATGGGCGCGAACGCGACCACCATGATCGCGTCGTTGAGCGCCACCTGCGACAAGGTGAACACCGGATCGCCGCGCGTCAAACGGCTCCAGACGAACACCATCGCCGTGCAGGGCGCCGCCGCGAGGATGATCAGCCCGGCGATGTACTCGCCGATCCGGTCAGCAGGCAGCAGGTCGGCGAACAGGTGCTGCAGGAACAGCACGGCGAGCAGCGCCATCGAGAACGGCTTCACCAACCAGTTGACGAACAGGGTGATGCCGATACCGCGGGCGTGACGCGTCACATCGCGGACGGCGCGCAGATCGATCCGTACCAGCATCGGGATGATCATCACCCAGATCAACAGACCCACCGGTAGGTTGATCCGTGCGTACTCCATCGCAGCGAGCGATGCGAAGGCCTGCGGTGCGAGCCCCCCCAACAGGATGCCGAGTGCGATGCAGGCCAGCACCCAGATCGTCAGATACCGTTCGAAGAATCCCATGGGCCGCTCCTCTGTCGCTGCCTTATACGCCCGACAGCCCTCGAGCGCTGTCGGCGATCCGCTGGGGCGTCAACGCCTCGTCCGGCAGCGTGACGAAGGCGTCGATCCGGCGGCGCATCCGATCGAGCGTGTCCTGGAAAGCCTGCAGTTTCACCGCATCCGGCGCATCGCCTGCACTGGGGTCGTCATAGCCCCAGTGCACCATGGCAGGCGCCCCCGGGAACACGGGACAGGCCTGATCGGCGGCGCCGCAGACCGTGACCACGAGGTCGATCCGTGGTGCGTCGTCGCCCCGGAAATCGCTCCAGCTCTTGCTGCGCAGCCCCTGGGTGTCGATCCCGGCCTCCTGCAGCGTGCGCAGTGCGAGCGGGTTCGGCTGGCCGCTGCTGCGCGGGGTGCTGCCGGCGGAATACGCGATGAAGCGGCCTGCACCGATATGGTTGAGATAGGCCTCGCCCAGGATGCTTCGAGCGGAGTTGTGGGTACAGAGGAACAGCACTGCGGTGGGGTCTGGTCGATCCATGGTGTTCCTCTAGCGGTATCCCGGTGACGGAGGTCCGCCACGCCGGACGCCACGGTGGTTGCGGTAGTATTGTCTCATGAACATTTCACGCATCTTGCTGTCGGCGGCCTGTGTCGCCTTGTCGTCCGCGGCGTTCGCCGCCGGGTCCACGGCTGCGCCGGTCACGGACACCGCTGATGCCCGAGCCTCGGTGTTCTTCGAGCGCGCGTTCGATGAGCGTGTCGCCGCGAGCCCGGAGTTCGCGGCACAGCTCGGTCAGCGGCTGCGCTACGACGAGTGGACGCCGATCACCGAAGCCGAACGGGCCGCGGGCCTCGCGCGCACCGGTCGCCAGCTCGCCGAGCTCGAGCGCGACTTCGACCGTAATGCACTGGCGCTGCAAGGGCGGCTCTCCCACGATATCTTCGTCGCCAACGCGAAGCGGACGATCGCAGGGGCTGAGTGGCAGTACCACGGCTACCTCTTCGACCAGATGAGCGGTCTGCAGTCACGGATCCCGGCGTTCCTCATCAACACCCATCGGGTGGAGAGCGTGGCGGATGCCGAGGCCTATGTCGCGCGCCTCGAGGGCGTCGCGAAACGGGTCGACGAGGCGATCGCCTGGGCGAACGAGTCTGAGCGCCGCGGCATCCTGCCGCCGAAGTTCGTGTTCCCGTATGTCGCCTCCGACGCCCGCAATGTCATCACCGGTGCGCCGTTCGGCGACGGCTCGGACAGCCCGCTGTGGGCCGACATCAAGGCCAAGGTGGGCGCGCTGGGATCGGCGGACGACGCGACGCGCGCGCGGTTGCTGGCCGCCGCGGAGCGGGCGCTGCGCGGGTCCGTCGGACCGGCCTATCAGCGCATCATCGCTTATGCGGAAGGCGCCGAGCGCCGCGCGGGCACCGACGACGGCATCTGGCGGTTGCCGCAGGGTGCCCGCTATTACGACCACCTGCTTGCGGGGTATACCACCACCTCGATGACCGCCGAGCAGATCCACGCAGTGGGGCTCGCCGAGGTCGCGCGCATCGAGGACGAGATGCGCGCCATCATGACGCAGGTCGGCTTCAAGGGCGACCTGCCGGAATTCTTCGAGGCAGTGCGCACAGACCCGCGGTTCTACTATCCCGACACGCCGGATGGCAGGGCGGCCTACCTCGCCGAGGCGACCCGCGTGATCGACGACATGCGTACGCGCTTGCCGCAGCTCTTCCGCACGCTGCCGAAGGCGCCGATGGTCGTGAAGGCCGTGGAACCCTTCCGCGAGAAGTCTGCGGGCAAGGCGTTCTACTCATCGCCGTCTGCCGACGGCAAGCGTCCCGGTGTCTACTACGCCAACCTCTACCGCATGGCCGACATGCCGAAGTACGAACTGCCCGCGCTCGCCTACCACGAGGGCATCCCGGGCCATCACATGCAGCTTGCGATCGCGGGTGAACTTGACGAGCTGCCGCGCTTCCGCCGCTTCGGCGGCTTCACGGCGTACTCGGAGGGTTGGGGCCTCTACACCGAGCGCTTGCCGAAGGAGCTCGACCTCTACGCCGATCCGTACGAGGATTTCGGGCGTCTCACCATGGAGATGACGCGCGCGGTGCGTCTCGTCGTCGATACCGGCCTGCACGCCAAGCGTTGGACGCGCGAGCAGGTGATCGCGTACCACCTCGAGAAGCTGCCGATGACGCGCGATGCGGCCACCAAGGCCACCGAGCGCTACATCGTGATGCCGGGGCAGGCCACGGCCTATACGGTCGGCATGCTCAAGATCGTGGCGCTGCGCGAGAAGGCGAAGGCGGCGCTCGGTCCGCGCTTCGACATCCGGGATTTCCACGATGTGGTGCTGCGTTCAGGGGCTTTGCCGCTCGATCTGCTCGAGCAGCAGGTGGACGGTTGGATCGCGGCGACGCGTTAACGCAGTTCGTACTCGAAGGTGCTGACCACGCGCAGGCGCTTGGTCCGTGAACTGCGGGCGTCGCCGCCCTGATCCTCGCCCGAGAGCGTGATGACGCCCTGGTTGGCGCTGCGCAGGCGGCCGAGCTTTGCGCCCGCCTCAGCCGCGAACTTCGTGCCCTGTTCACGCGCGTTGCGGGTCGCCTCGGTGAGCAGCGCGGCTTTGGCTTCATTGAAGCCGCGCAGTTCATACCAAGGGCCGTTGCCCGGTTCGATGGAGACGCCGGCGGCGACCAAGGGGTCGATGGCGAACGCCGTATCCGCGACCGCTGCCACGCGCGCAGACTTCACCAGCACACGGCCGACGCCGTTGTAGCGGAACGGTTGGTTCTGCTGCGCATATTCGCGCGAAAGCAGGTCTTGGATCTCGAGCGGACGGACCTGGATCTCCTCGTCCTTGAAGCCTGCGCCTTTGAGGAAGGCGACGACGCGCTCGCGATCGCTGGTCAGCGGCTTCTGTACTTCCCCGAAGCTGTTGCCGGCGCGGCGGAAGGTCAGTGTCCAGGTGGCATAGTCGCTCTCGACGCTGCGCTCGGCGAGCCCCTTCACGGTGATGGAGCGGTCGGCCATGCGGAAGCGCTCGAGGCCGTGGCTGATCGCGTAGCCTGCCGCCACGAGACCGAGGGCGAGCAGCAGCGCGGGCAGCAGGATCCGGGACAGTCCGGGATCTTGGGAGGAGGAGGGGTGTGAGGTGTTCATGGGGGTTCGACCGACCGCCTCTGCTGGAGTTCAGGGATCCCTAGGATTTCCGATAGTCTATGGGCGCCGTTGAACCACGGTCAAACGCCGATCCTGCCCCCTGACTCCGCCATCACCCGAGGGACCCCCCATGACCCGTCTCGCCTTATTGATCGGATCTGTGTTGCTCGGACCTGCGGCGATGTCCGCTTCCCCGGTCGTCGAGGGAACCGAGTTCAAGACCGGCAAAGAGATCAAGGTCGGCCTTGAGGGTTGGGTCGACAAGGCTTCCACCGAATATGTCCGTGACAGCATGGCCTACGGTTATGTCATCGGCGTGCACGACGCCCTGGCAGGGTCGGCGGTCTGCGGCGGCGGCGATGTCACCCAAGGGAAGGTCGTCGAAGTCGTCTTGACCTATATGCGTCAGAACCCCGAGATCCTCGACCACAGCGCAGACCGTGTGATCGCCGCGGCGCTCGAGACCGTCTGGCCTTGCCGAAAGAGCTGACCCCCGATGCTTGAGCCAGCGAGGGGGCGGCTCTCGGTGGCTACTTTGTCGTATCTTTGACCACGATCGCCGTCAGGTCATAGGCGTCGGCGCCGGTGATCCGTACGCGCGCGAACTCGCCGATCGCGAGCTTGGCACCTTTCTTCACCCGCACCACGCCGTCGATCTCGGGCGCATCGCCGCGCGATCGCGCGATCGCCGTACCGTCTTCGATGCCATCCACCAGAACGGTCTCCTCGCGACCGACCCGCGCCGCGAGCCGTGCGGCGCTGATGCGCTGTGCGCGTTCCATGAAACGGGCAAGGCGCTCTTCCTGGATCGCAGGGTCCACATGCGCGCCCGCGGCGTTGGCGCGTGCGCCCTCGACCGGTGAATATTTGAACGCACCGACCCGATCGAGCTGGGCCTCGTCGAGCCACGCAAGCAGCTCCTCGAACTCGGCTTCGGTCTCGCCCGGGAAACCGACGATGAAGGTGCTGCGAAGCACCAGGTCCGGGCACACACGCCGCCACTCACGCAACCGGTCGAGCGTGCCGTCGGCGGCTGCAGGCCGCTTCATACGCTTCAGTACGGTCGGACTGCCATGCTGGAACGGGATGTCGAGATAAGGCAGCACCTTGCCCTCGGCCATCAGCGGTAGCACCGCATCGACATGCGGATAGGGATACACATAATGCATCCGCACCCAGACCCCGAGTGAGCCCAAGCCGCGCGCGAGGTCGATGAAGCGGGTCTCGTACTCTGCGCCCCGCCAGGTCGCCGGTGCATAACGCAGGTCCGAGCCATAGGCACTGGTGTCCTGGGAGATCACGAGCAGTTCGCGCACGCCGGCGTGCACCAGACGCTCGGCTTCGCGCAGCACATCGTCGATGCGGCGGCTCGCAAGTTTGCCGCGCAGGTCCGGGATGATGCAGAAGCTGCACTTGTTGTTGCAGCCTTCGGAGATCTTGAGGTACGCGTAGTGGCGTGGCGTGAGGCGCACGCCTTGCGGTGGCACGAGATCGAGGAACGGGTCGTGCTTCGGCGGCAGGTGTTGGTGCACCGCGGCGAGCACATCGTCGTAGGCATGGGGACCTGTGACCTTGAGCACGCGCGGATGCCGTTCGAGGATGCGCGCCGGGTTCGCCCCGAGACAGCCGGTGACGACCACTTTACCGTTCTGTTCGAGCGCCTCGCCGATGGCGTCCAGCGATTCGTCGATCGCCGAGTCGATGAAGCCGCAGGTGTTGACCACCACGAGGTCAGCCGACGCGTAGTCGGGCGCCACGGCGTAGCCTTCGGCGCGCAGCTGCGTGAGGATGCGCTCGGAATCGACGAGCGCCTTCGGGCAGCCGAGGCTGACGAAGCCGATCTTCGGTGTGCGGCGTGTTTTTGCGACGGGCATGGGTCATTTTACCGTCTATTGCCCTTCCTGTCCGCTGCGGCGCTGGCGGCTCCCGGGGGACACGGTTAGGCTCTGGCGGTGACGGCTGAAGAGGACGGCTTGCAGATGCGTATCGGTCTCGTGTGAACAGCGGTGAGCGCTTCGGGCGCGAGTACTACCGGCGTTTTTATCGTGATGGACGGACTTCGGTGGCTTCACGCGCCGAGATGGCGCGGCGGGCCGAGTTCATCGCGGCCTATGTACGGCATATCGACTGTCCGGTGTCGAGCGTCCTCGACGCCGGCTGCGGCCTCGGTCTGATGCGCGAACCTCTGATGCGGGCGCTGCCCGGGGCGGCCTGGGTCGGGCTCGAGTACAGCGGATATCTTTGCCAGCGCTACGGATGGACCGAGGGCAGCCTCGCGGAATGGCGTCCCCGAAAGCCGTTCGACCTCGTCGTCTGCTACGACGTTTTGCAGTATCTGGACGATGCCGCCGCGGCGAAGGCGATGGCCAACCTCGCGAGGCTCTGCCGCGGCGTGCTGTACTTCAGCGCATTGACCGGCCGTGATTGGCGCGAGAACGCCGACCAGACGCGCACCGATCGTGAGGTGACGCTGCGCAGTGCCGACTGGTACCGCTCACGCCTCAAGCGGAACTTCCGGCAAGTGGGTGCGGGTCTTTGGCTGCGCAAAGGGTCGTTGCTCGTGACTTGGGAGCTCGAAACGGCCGGTTGAGCAGTTCGGTTACACTCGTCTCATCTTTGATTTCGGAGGAGAACGCCATGCTGGGGTTGATGCAGGACCACCCGCTGCTGATCTCGGACCTCATCGAGTTCGCGGCCCGCCATCATGCCAAGCAGGAGATCGTGTCGCGTCGGATCGAGGGCGACCTTCATCGCTACACCTATCGTGATGCCGCGATCCGTTCACGCCGCCTCGCCCACGCCCTCGATGCACTCGGCCTTGCGCAGAGCGCGCGCGTCGCGACGCTCGCTTGGAACGGCTATCGCCACTTCGAGCTCTACTACGGCGTGAGCGGAAGCGGGCGCGTGGTCCACACGCTCAACCCGCGTCTGCCGCCCGACCAGCTGGTCTGGATCGTGAACGACGCCGAGGACGAGGTCTTCTGCTTCGATCTGAGCTTCCTGCCGCTCGTGAAAGCGGTCGCTGCGAAGTGCCCGACCGTGAAGCACTGGGTCGCGCTCTGCGAGGCGGATGCGCTGCCTGCGGACACGGGCATCCCGGGACTGGTGAGCTACGAAGCCTGGATCGCCCCGCATTCCGGCGAGTACGCGTGGCCGCGTCTCGATGAACGTGCTGCAGCCGCGCTCTGCTACACCAGCGGCACCACCGGGAATCCGAAGGGAGTGCTCTACAGCCATCGCTCGACCTTGCTGCACGCCATCACGGCCTCGCTGCCCGATGGGCAGGCACTGACCTCGCTCGGCGCCGTGCTGCCCGTGGTCCCGATGTTCCATGTGAACGGCTGGGGACTCCCATACGGCGCGCCGCTGGCCGGCATGAAGATCGTGTTCCCGGGACCGGCGCTCGATGGCAAATCGGTGTACGAGCTCATCGAGGCTGAACAGGTCACCATGGCGGCGGGCGTCCCGACGGTATGGCTTGCATTACTCAACCATGTGCAGGGCAACGGACTGCGCTTCAGCTCGCTGCGCCGTACCATGATCGGCGGCTCTGCAGTCCCGCCCTCGATGATCCGCGCATTCCGCGCCATGGGCGTCGATGTGCTGCACGGCTGGGGCATGACCGAGACTTCGCCGCTCGGCACCGGCAGCAGCTTCAAGTCCATACACGCCGGTCTCGACGAAGAGGCCAAGATCGCGGTGCTCGCCAAGCAGGGCCGAGCGATCTTCGGCGTCGATATGAAGGTGGTCGACCCGGAGGGGCGCGAACTCCCTTGGGATGGTCGATCGGCAGGCGATCTTCTGGTGCGCGGTCCGTGGGTGGTGTCCAACTATTTCCGACGTGCACACGAAACCTTGCTGCAGGACGGCTGGTTCCCGACCGGCGATGTCGCCACCATCGATGAAGACGGCTTCATGCAGATCACCGATCGCAGCAAGGATGTCATCAAGTCGGGCGGCGAGTGGATCAGCTCGATCGACATCGAGAACATCGCGATGGGCCATCCGGCGGTGGCGATGGCGGCATGCATCGCCGTGCCGCACCCGAAGTGGGACGAGCGGCCGTTGCTGGTGGTGGTGCCGAAGCCGGGCACGACGCCGACCGCGGCTGAACTGCGCGCCTTCTATGATGGCAAGGTCGCCAAGTGGCAGATCCCGGATGATGTCGTGTTCGTCGAGGCGATCCCGATCGGTGCGACCGGTAAGATGCAGAAGTCGATCCTGCGCGAGCGCTTCCGCGATCACCCATTACCGACATGAACGCCGGCATGAGCGCTGGCACGAGGGCCGGCACGAAGGTCGCGTGGGCAGCGTTCGCGCTGCTGGTCGTGGCGATCGCGGGCTACCTCGTCGCGTGGCCGGTACCGATCGAGCCGGTCGCGTGGCAGCCTGCTCCGTCGCCCGGCTATACCGGCGTGCATTCGGTCAACAACCGTCTGGCCGACCTGCAACGCATCGAGCTCGGCGGCGCGGCGGGACCTGAGCATGTCGCCCTGGGTCCGGACGGCAAGCTCTATGTCGCGGTCGAAGCGGGGCGCGTGTTGCGCATGGCGCCTGATGGCAGCGACCGCGAGGTATTCGTCGAGACCGGAGGGCGCGTGCTCGGCTTCGATTTCGACGCCGCCGGTACGCTGTATGCGGCTGATGCGATCCGTGGCCTGCTGTCGATAGACCGGTCGGGCAAGCTGCGGGTGCTCGCCGACACGATGGCCGGTGAGCCGATCCGCTATGCCGATGCCGTCGCCGTGGCGACGGATGGCAAGATCTATTTCACCGATGCCTCGCGGCGGTTCGCGCCGCGCGACTGGGGCGGTACTTTTGAGGCCAGCGTGCTCGACATCCTCGAGAACAGCGCGACGGGACGCGTGCTGGTCTACGATCCGGCGGCAGCGGCAAGCGGTGGCGCCGCGGTCCAAGTGGTCGCCGGTGGCCTGAGCTTCGCCAATGGCATCGTGCTCACGCGGGACGGCCAAAGTTTGCTCGTCAATGAGACCGGGCGCTACCGGGTGTGGCGCATCGACCCATCGGCCCGCGGTCTAGACCTCTCGCAACCCGCGCCCGGCGCCCTCGCACAGGTGCTGCTTGATGATCTGCCGGGCTATCCTGACAACCTCATGCACGGCCTCGATGGCCGCATCTGGCTCGGCTTCGCCAAACCTCGCAGCGCCGTGATCGACCGGCTCGCGGCTTGGCCGTCGCTGCGCAAAATGACCTTGCGGTTGCCACGCGCATGGTGGCCGGTACCGAAGCCCTACGGTCATGTCATCGCCTTCACCGAGGACGGCCGGATCGTCGCCGATCTGCAGGATCCGTCGGGCGTCTACCCGGAGACGACGGCGATCACCGAGACGCCCTCGCGTCTTTATGTGCAGAGCCTGCACGCCTCGTGGCTCGGTTGGTTGCCGCCTTTGCCGGCGGCCGCCATACAGCCGTGACCGGGCGGTCGGTCGGCATCAGAGCAGCACGCCTGCGGCATCCGGCTGGGTGCTGGGTGCGATGTTCTTCGGTTCGTGTCCGTCGGGCGGCATCAACTTGTACATCACCGGCGTGACGAGCCGCGCGAGCAGCGTCGAGGTGATGAGTCCACCGATGATCACCCAGGCCATGGGCGAGTAAAGCCCCGAGTTCTGCAGCGCGAGCGGCAGCAGTCCGCCGATCGCCGTGGCGGAGGTCAACAGGATGGGCAGGAAACGGATCTCACCGGCCTGCTCGATGGCTTCATCGAGCGCAACCCCCTCCTCACGCAGCTGGTTGGTGAAGTCGACCAACAATATCGAGTTCTTGATCTCGATACCGATCAAAGCGATGAAGCCGATGCTGGCGGTGAAGGAGATCTCGTTGCCGGTGATGAGCAGCATGAACATGCCGCCCATCACGCCGAGCGGTACGACGGTGAGCACGATCAGCGTCGAACGGAAGCTGCCGAACTCCAACACCAGGATCGCGAAGATGCCGAAGATCGCGACGATGGCCGCGGTGCCGATACCGGCGAACGACTCGGAGCCGGCCTCGGCATCACCGCCGAGGACATATCGGTAGCCGCGCGGCCATTCCATCTCATCGAGCCGATCGACGACGCCAGCGGTCACCTTGCCGGTGTTGAGGTCGCGTTCGACCTGTGCGGTGACGGTGACGGCACGCTCGCGGGCGAAGCGTGAGATCAGCACCGGCGCAGGTTCGAGCGTGACCTTCGCGATCTGTGAGAGCGGCAAGGATTCACCGGTGACACTTGTCAAACGCGCCTCTCCGAGGTTGCGCAGGTCGGCGCGCGCCTCGAACGGCGGTCGTACCATGATCGGGTATTGATCGCCGTCGTCATCCTTGAAGGTGCCGGCTTGCAGACCGGATACGGCGAGGCGGACCGTACGGTCGATCTCGACCGCCGGCACACCGAGCAGGGCGGCCTTGGCGGTGTCGGCTTCGACCCGCAGGTTGGTACGGGTGAACTTCAGCGGATTGCGGACGTCGCGGGTGCCGGGCGTCGTATCCAACAGGCCCTCCACCTCACGCGCAAGCCGGTCGAGCATCGCAAGATCGGGGCCGACGACGCGCACCGCGATCGGCGCCGCGACGGGCGGACCGTTCCGGAACTCGAGCACCGAGATCCGCGCACCAGGATAGCCATCGAGACGCGTCCGCAGTGCATCGAGGTCGGCTGGCGTGCGTCTCGGGTCGTATTTTTCGAGCACCCCGAGCACTTCGGCATAGGAGGCGGATTCTTGGCGTTGGATGTGGTTGTAGTACACCTGCGGATTGCCGCGGCCGAGGTTCGCGGACACCGATCGGATGCCCGGGACCTTGTTCACTTCAGCTTCGACGAAGCGCAGTGTGCGGTCGGTCTCTGCATAGCTGGTACCGGTCGGGGTGTCGATCTGCACCAGGAACTGAGGCGTGTCGGCTTTCGGGAACAGACTGGAACCGAGCACCGGCACCAGCAACACCGACGCCAGCAGGGAGCCACCGATGGCGACCGCGACGGTGGCTTTCGGTCGGGCAAGGCAATAATGCAGCGCGGGCCGGTAGTAGCGATGGATGCCGTCCATGATCCGCTGCAACAGCCGGTTCCCTTCGTTGTGCTCTTCTTTGCTCAGCATGCGGCTCGCAAGGAAGGGGATGATGAAGAGCGCGATCAGCAGCGAGCCGACGATGGTCGCGACCACCGCGGTCGGCAGCACACGGATGAACTTGCCGGCGGCACCGGGTAGCGCCATGAGCGGCAGGAACGCGAACACCAGCGTGGCGGTACAGCCGAGGACGGCGATGAAGATCTGGCGGGTCCCGGCGATCGCGGCACGGGTACGGTCGTAGCCCATGCGCAGGTGACGAGAGATGTTCTCGACCGCGACGATGGAATCATCGACCAACAGGCCGAGCGCCACCACGAAACCTGCGATCGACAGCTGGTTGAGCGAGTAACCAAGGAAATAGAGCACCGCGACGCCGAAGGCCAGCGACAGCGGGATGGAGATCATGACGATGCCGGCCGCACGCAGACCGAGCGGCAGCAGCGTCAGCAACACCACCGCTATCGCGATGCCGAAGTCGAGGTAGAGGCGGTTGAGCCGTGTCGCGACGTTGCGCGACTGGTCGAAGGCGAGTTCGAGCGCGATGCGCTTCGGAAGGCCGACCGACCAACGCTCGACGGCCGCGAGGATCGTCTCGCGCACCTCGAGGACGTTATAGCCGGATTTCATGTTGGCGGTGACGAACACCGCGCGCTTGCCGTCGAAACGACCGATATGCCCCCATTCGCCCTCGGACCACTTCACCTCACCGAGGTCGCGCACCCGGACCACACGACCCTCGATCGCAGTGACGACCGTGTCGCGCACCTGCTCGAGGTCGGTGAAGGCGCCGGTGCTCTTGAGGGTGAAGCTGCGCGGTCCGATATCGACGATACCCGCCGGGATGTTGGCGTTCTCGCTCTCCAAGGCCTGAGCGATGAGCGCCGGGCTGATGCCGAGCTCCGCGATCCGCCGCAGATCCACCTCGATGCGCAGTTCGCGTTGCGGGAAAGCCCAGGTCTCGGCTGTGCGTACACCCGGCACCGACTTCAGCGTGTCCTTCAGCTCGCGGGCCTGATCCTGCAGATCGCCGTAGTTCGCCTCCTCGGAGACGAGGGCGTACTGCACGATGTTGACGAGGCCGGGGCTGAAGCGACGGATGTTCAGCTGCCGCAGCTCCGGTGGAAGCGAGGGGCGCAGCGCGTTGATCTCGCGGATGACCTCTTCGTACTTCTTATCGGCGTCGGTACTGGCAAGGAATTCGATGATGGTGAAGGAGACCCCGTCCGCGACCACGCTCTCCATCTGCCGCAGATCATCGAGCTCTGCGAGACGGTCCTCGAGCGGCTTGGTGACGAGACGCTCGAGGTCTTTCGGGTCAGCGCCGGGCAGCACCGCCGAGATGTCGAAACCGGAGATCTCAAAGGATGGGTCTTCTTCGCGCGGGATCGACGAGAAGCTGTAGAGCCCGATCGCGACCAAGCACATGAACGCGACCAGCGTGAACTGGTAGCGTCGGATCGGGAATTCAAGGAATGTCATCGGTCAGTTCCGACGCGTCGAGGCGGGCGGCGGTGGATCGGCGACGATGCGGACGCGATCGCCGTCCTGCAGATAGAGCGCCCCTTCGGTGATCACCCGCTCATCGGGCTTGAGGCCGGTGGTGAGTGCGACCCGTTCGCCGTTGAAGAACGCGACCGTGACGGCCCGCTTGCGGGCGACTGCGCCGTCCAGCACGAACACGCTCGCCTGATCGCCGCGACCCTCGATGAGCGCAGCGATGGGGATGTGCGTGAGCGTACTGCGGCGGCTCGCCGCGGGCACGATATCGACCTTCGCGACGAGACCGGTCGCGAGGACGACACCGGCCTCGGGGGCGATGCGCACTTCCACGGGGAACAGACCGTTACGCGGGTCCGCGGCGGCGGCCACTTCGCTGACCGTGGCGGGAAAGACGCGGTCCGGATACGCGTCGAGGCGCACTTCGGCGATGTCGCCCAGTGCGACCCGGACGATCTCGCGGTCGGCGAGTCCGGTCCGCACCACATGGCCACGCGCGGCAGAGCCCAGCACCACCACCGGCTGGCCGGGTGGAACGAATTCGCGCTCTTCGGCCAGACGCCGCAGCACGCGTCCGTCGCGCGGCGCCACGATCGATGAATAGCCGAGGTTGAAGCGCGCCGCGTTGCGGCCCGCACGCGCGACCGCCGCTTGTGTCCGCAGGTTCTGCAGCGTCTCGAGGCTGATGACCTGATCGGCATGCAGGCGCTCTCCGCGCTCGAGGTCGCGTTCGGCTTTGGCGGCGGCTTGGTCGGCCTGCTCGGCCTGCGCGCCGACCTCGGCGAGCTCGAGCTCGGCGAGCAGCTGGCCCTTGCGCACCACATCGCCCTCGCGCACCGCGAGACGCCGGATGATGCCGCCGGTCTTGAACGACAGTCGCATCTCGTCCTCGCTCGCGATCAAGCCGTTGGTGCCGATCGACGGACCGGCAGGTCCTGAGCTGGAGGGCGCCGTGCGCACCGGGATCGCTGCCGCTTCGACAGGTGTATCCACCGGGGCGTCTTTGCTGCTGCAGGCGGCGAGCGTCAGCAGGATGATCCCGACGAGCGCTCTCGCGGACAGACGGGATGGGGAAGACGGCGCAGTACGATGGATAGACATGGCAAGTTCGCGCGCGCCTTACGGCTGCGGCGCTCCGGTGGCGTAATCGAGTTCGGCTTGGCGTGCGAGCAGCTGGAAGCGCACGGCGTTGAGATTCAATTCGGCGCTGGTGAGGCTGGTGCGCGAGTCGAGGAACTCGACCTGGCTCACCATGCCTTCGTCGCGTTTGCGACCGGCGATGCGGAACGCCGCGCGCGCCGCTTCGGCGCGGGTCTCAGCCGCCTGCAGCGATCGTTCGCTGGCCGTGAGACGGTCGAGCGCGGTCTGGACCTCGAGTTGCACCTGCAGCGCGAGTTCGTCACGACGGTTACCGGCCTGCCGTTCGGCGAGTTTCGCAGCGCGTTCGTCGGCGCGGCGTGCACCGCCGTCGAACAGCGTCCAATTGAGCAACAACGATACGGTGGCGAAGTTGCGGCCGCTGCCGAACTCGTAGCGTTCCCCTTGGGTGCCGCCGTCGATACCGAGCGCGAGCGTCGGCAGACGGGCGGCGCGGGCGATATCGGTCTGTGAGCGTGCGGCATCGACCGCGCTGCCGGCTTGCGCGAGCTCCGGTCGTCGCGTCAGCGCCCCCTCGCGCAGCGCTGACAGGTCGTGCGTGGCCCGCTGCAGTTCATCCTCGGTGTCGGCGGATTCGAGCGGCGTGTCGAGGGGACGGTTCATCAGGAAATTGACGAAACCGCGCAGTTGGTCGCGCACGGCTTCGGTCTCGATCACCTGCTGCTCGACGGCGAGAAGCTCGGCGCGGGCACGCAACACCTGGTCTTGCGTGACCTTGCCGTTGCGGAACAGCGAATCGGTGACGCGCAGGTTCTCCGCGAGCAAGGTCCGGCTGGCCTCGGTGAGCGTGGCAGCACGGCCGGCGCGCAACCAGTCGAGATAGCCGATGGTGATGTCGCGACGCAGGCGTTGGGTGAGCGCGAGGCGTGCGAACTCGCTCGCCTCGAGTGCGGAGCGGCGCACGCGTACCGCCGCGGGGATCGCCGGCGCGAAGAGCGGCTGCACCACCGATATCCGGGTGTCCTGTTCGCGCTCACGCAGCAACGAGAAGGACGGGTCTTCGATGCTGCCGAAACGCGCGGGCTTGCCATCGGCGGCCAGCAGTTCGTTGAGCGTCCCGTAGACCGGGTTGAATGCGCCCGAGAGCGGCAGCGTGATCTCGCGGCCGCCTTCGGCGCGGGTGTAGCGTGCGGCGAGCGAGGCCTCGGGGAAGAAGCGCGCGCGTGCGGCATCCAGACCCGCCTGACTGCGCTCCACCTCGAGCGTCGCGGATTGCAGCGCGAGGTTCGAGGCAAGACCGATCCGGACATAGTCTTCGATCACCGCTGCGACGGGTCGGCGCATCTCGAGCGACGGTGCGGCGGTCGCGGCCTGCGCGAAGAGCGGCGCTGCGGGTGCGAGCGCCAGCGTCACCGCACAGGCCAGTAGTGCGGCGGTCGTGGACGCGAGTGGCACGCCGCTCATGTCGCCGGGACGCCCGGCGCCATGGCGTCATCGCGCAGCGCAGCACGACCGGCGTCCGTCGCGAGCGATTCGGTGGCCAGACTGAAGCCCTGCTCGATCAACTGTGCACGGCCGACGCCTTCGCGTTCGAGACTGCCGCACTTCGTGATGGAGAGCTGGATCAGGCCATGCATCAAGCCCCAGAGCGTCAGACCGATGAGCGAAGGCGGGCCGGCTTCCGGGCGGATGCTGCCATCCTGCATGCCTCGCTCGATGGCGGCGCAGATCGTGCCGTGCGTGCGATCGCCCGCGGCGAGGAACGCATCGTAGGCGGGGTCATGGTCGCCGCTCGGTTGCTGGGCCTCGACATGCGCGAGCGCCTCGAAGCGCGCCGGGAACTCTTCGGCGAAGGCGACGTAGGCGCGTCCGCAGGCCACCACCTGCCGCATCCCGACCGGGTGGCTGGTGGTCGCCGCTTCAAAGCGCGCGTTCAGCACATCGAGCGCGCGCACGCAGAGCGCCAACAACAGCGCGGACTTGTCGTGGAAATAGACGTACAACAGCGCGCGCGACAGCCGTGCCTTGCGCGCCACGAGGTCCATCGTGAGCGCTTCGACACCGACCACCCCGGCGACGGTTTCGGCCGCATCAAGGATCTCGATGCGACGGCGTTCCTTCTCCTCGAGACGACGTTCCGTGATTTCGCTCATGGGCACAATTTTGCTGCCCTGCTGACACGGTGTCAACCTTTAGACATCAATATGAAATCTAGATGACCGTCAGCCAGAAAACCATGCTCGGAGCAGCCAAAATGCGACCATCCCGCCGACAATGACGCCGATCGTGCTGCGAGTAGCGGCGAAAATGATGATAGCGACCCCTCCGGCCAGCCAACGAGGGTTGTGAAGGCTCAAGTCCAGCGCCCCGGCGGTGAACAGCAGGTCGTTCGCGACGATGGCGGCGAGCGCACAGGCAGGGGCGTAGCGCAGGGCCGACTCCACGGTCGGCGGCAGCTGCAAGCGCTCACCGAGCAGCAGCACGCTCGAGCGCGCGATGAACGTGGCTGCCGTCACACCGAGGATCGCTGACCAGATATAGAGCGTCTCGTCCATCACGCCCTCAAGTCGCCGGCGAGCGCAGCCGACGCTCCAAGGCGATCGCGGCGGTCATGCCGGCGAGCGTGGCGGCGAGCAGGCCGAGGCGCAGGGGCAGATCGTGGGCGATCACGGCGACGATGACCGCCACGGCCACACCCCCCTGCGCCGGCCGGTGTCGACATAGCGGAATCAAGAGCGCCAGCAGCGCTAAAGTGCCGGCGAGCTCAAGGCCCCAGGACGTCGGGATCGCCCCGGCGGCGAAGATGCCGATGATCGAGGACACCTGCCAGATGATCCAGTTCGCGGTAGCACCGCCCGCGAAGTAGGCCACGCGATGCGGATAGTCCGGTTCTTCAGCCAGCAAGGCCGAGTAACGCGCGAACATGACATCACCGGTGAAGTAACCGAGCCAGAGCCGGGTGTTCGCGGACAGATGCCCCAGGTGGCTGCGCAGCAGCGCGGCATACACCACGAAACGCAGGTTGACGATGATCGCGGCGAGCGTGACCAGCCAGAGCGGTGCGAACACCGCCATCAGCGGCAGGGCGGCGAGCTGCGCACTGCCCGCGTAGGCGAGCAGGCTGAGACCGAGAGACTCGACGATGCTGAGGCCGGATTTCACCATCGCGACGCCGGTCACGAGGCCCCAGGCGAACACGCCCGGCCCGAACGGCAGCATCTCGCGCATGCCGCGTCGGAACGCGTCGTGACGGGTCAAGCGAGATCGAGGGCGTGTGTCTTGAGTGCGGCGAGCGGCACGATCTCGAGCGCTCGCCGATGCGTCGCCTTCAGGAAGACTTTGGGCGCACGCCCGGCTTCATGGGCCTCGAGCCATCGCGCTGCGCAAAGGCACCAACGATCGCCGTCCTTGAGGCCCGGGAACCCGAACTCAGGGCGTGGCGTGGAGAGATCGTTGCCGCGGGCCTTCGAGAATTCGAGGAACGCCGTGGTCATCTGCGCACACACCGTATGCGACCCGACATCTTGGACATCCGTCTCGCAGCAGCCGCTGCGGTACCAGCCGGTCTTCGGCGCATCGCTGCAGGTCGCGAGCGGTTCCCCGAACACATTGACCTGAGGATTCTCGTTACCGCCGCTGCCATCCATGGGTATCCCTCGCGTACCTGACTCGGGCTGGAGGACCGACCCCAGCGATGCCGAAGAGTCTAAATCGTACGTCAGGGTCCGTGTTGATCAACCGCACCGCGCGGGCGTCAATACGCGATGCGGGTCACCTCGAAGCCCATGTCCGCAAGCAACTTCGGCAAGGCCTTGTCGCCGGTCATGTGGAGGATGCCGACGGCAGCGAGCACGGGTACGCCTTTGGTATGTTCC
>CALGVD010000112.1 GCA_937920275.1 uncultured Pseudomonadota bacterium | reverse complement strand
TGTCCGCACTGAACGGAAGGCCAGCCCGAGCATGACGGAGACCATGACGCCCATCGTCGCGCACACCACCGCAAACAAGGCATCGGGTCGGAACGGTTCGCCGACGGCCCATTTGGTCAACAGGATGCCGCAGTAGAGCGCGCTGCCGAAGAAGTACGGTAGGGCCACCAGCCAGACCACCGCCGTAGCGATAAGCCCCTCCCCGCGCTGCGGGTCGCGGGCGGGTGGAACGATCGCCCAAGTCCAGGCCCGGCGCATGAGATCACGGAAACGGTCCATAAGGCTCTCCTCCGAATAAGCGTACCGAGCCACGGGGCCCGCCCGCGGCAGCTCTGAATATATGACAGACGGCGATGACTTTCGAGAGTCAGACCCTCCCCAGAGGTCATTGGATCCCGGTCGACACCCGCGCCGGCAGATCCGGCCAGGGAGGGCGCGGCGGATCGCTCCCTACGGCTCGTTGCGGGTCGAGAGGAAGATGGCGTCTCCGATCTCCGAACCGAACTGGACCAGCAAAAACACCATCCCTACGACTTCGAATCCGCTGTTCGGAGCAAAAAAGATCGCCCCGACGCTACACGCGATCGCGCCTACGACCCACACCCACCACCCCACATCCCGCGGACCGGCCCGATGTCGCACCCGGAAGCCTCGTGGCAGCGAAGCGCGTCGCCGAGCGTCCTTACGCGCCTTCGCGTAGCCGCCACCGACCGCGCCTAATACCCCAGCGAGCGAGAGCAGAACTAGTCTGAGCGAGATCGAATCACTCCGGAATCCATGGGCCAACCCCGCGATGACCATCACCAGCGCTATCGCGACCGCATAGATCACGCAAGCGATCCAATGGTCTTTGAGCATGGCTGCGCGTTCAGACATACCACGTCTCCGTCTTTATCCCACAGGGCCCGCCCCGAGGGCGCCCCCGAGTCAGTCCGGATAGGTACAACGATCGCCATCCTTGTTCTGACCGGGCTTGCACCCCGTCATCGTGAGGACCACCCCATCGCCCACCGTGATCGACGTACTCTCCGGACCGGACCGGAGCCGTTGCAGCATCACCGCCGCGCATGCCAGCAAGAGGACAACGCCGAAGATCCTCAGCGATCGTCTGCTAGCCATGATGCGTGACTCCGAAAAAATCCGCCCTACCTGGTACAAACGGATTGCACCTCCGTAAACGGACATCGCGCCCGATCAAAACGCCGCGGTCAACCCGATCGCCTGCGCCGCGAACGCCCACTGGTCGGCGAAGTCTTCGATCTGCATCCAGGTCGGCTTGCCGGCGCCGTGGCCGGCGCGGGTCTCGACGCGCAGCAGCACGGGCTTGGCGCAGCCTTGCCCGCGCTGCAATTCGGCAGCGAACTTGTAGCTGTGCCAAGGCACGACGCGATCGTCGCGATCCGCCGTGGTCACGAGCGTCGCGGGATAACAGACACCGGGCTTCACGTTGTGCACGGGCGAGTAGGCGCGCAACGCACGGAACTCATCGGCGTTCTCCGAGAGACCGTAGTCCGAGGACCACTGGCGCGCGTTTGCGCTCGCGGTGTGGTAGCGCAGCATGTCGAGCACGCCGACACCGGGCAGCGCTGCGGCGAAGAGTTCGGGTCGCTGCAGCATCACGGCGCCGACCAGCAGGCCGCCGTTGCTGCGCCCGGAGATGGCGAGCCGCGCGGGCTTCGTCCAACCGTCACGCACCAGGAATTCGGCGGCGGCGATGAAGTCGTCGAAGACGTTCTGCTTTTTGAGTTTCGTGCCCGCTTCGTGCCAAGCATCACCGTACTCGCCGCCACCGCGCAGGTTGGCGACGGCGTAGACGCCGCCCATCTCGAGCCAAGCGAACACGGTGGGCGAGAACGACGGCGTGAGCGACACATTGAACCCGCCGTAGCCGTAGAGCATCGTCGGCGTGTCGCCGGTCTTCACGAGATCCTTGCGGTGGGTGATGAACATCGGCACACGCGTACCGTCTTGGCTGGTGTAGAACACCTGCTTCGTGACATAGGGCGAGGTATCACCCGCGATCTTCGGTTCGCGCCAGGTGCTGACCGCCTGCGTGCCGATGTCGAGACGCAACACGCGGCCCGGGGTGAGGTAGTCGGTGTAGGCGAAAAAAGTCTCGGTGTCCTTGCCGTTGCCGCCGAAGCCGCCGACGGTGCCGAGACCGGGCGAGGCCACCTCGCCGAGCGGCGCGCCGTTGCGGTCGAAGATCCGCGCGATGCCGCGCGCATCCTTCACATAGGTGGCGATGATCTTGCCGCCGACGAAGTTTGCGCCATCGAGCGCGATGTCCTGCTGCGGGACGAGTTCGCGCCAGCGCGCGGGCGTCGGGTCCTTGAGGTCGACCGCGATGATGCGGCCGCGCGGCGCGGCGTTCGTCGTCTGCACATAGGCCGTGTCGCCTTCGCTGCCGATGATGTCGTAGCGCGCGTCCCACTCGCCGAACAGGCGGCGCGGTGCGGCGGCGGGGTCGCGCAGGTCGATGATATCGACGCCGTTGGCACGGTAGCCGTCGAACAGCGACACGAAGAGCCAACGCCCATCGTCCGACACCGAGGCCGAGGGCGTGCGGCGCGGGTGGTCGGTCACCTGGTAGACCTTCCGGTCGGCCGACTGCGGCTCCCCGAGCCGATGAAAATGCACCACCGGCTGGGCTTGGTCGTCGCCCCGGCCGGCGTCACCGGCGCGCGCCGGATAGCGGCTGTAGTAGACCCCCGCGGCGTCAGGCGCCCAAGAGAGCCCCTGGAACTTCACGAAGCGCAGCTCATCCGGCAGGTCGACGCCGTCGGCGACGCGGCGGAACTTCCAGATCTCCCAGTCGGTCCCGCCGTCAGACAAAGAATAGGCGACCACCTTGCCGTCGGGCGAGGGCTCGAAGCGTGCGAGTGCGACCGTGGCATCGCGGCTGGCGGCGTTCGGGTCGAACAGCACCCGCGGCGTCTCGTTCAAGGAGTCCGCCACATACAGCACGCTCTGGTTCTGGGTGCCGTCGTTGCGGGTGAAGAAATACTGGCCGCCCTTCACGCGCGGCAGCCCGACACGCTCGTAGTTCCAGAGCTGCGTCAGCCGCTGCTTGAGGCGCTCGCGCTGCGGCAGGGCTTCGAGCCAAGGCTGGGCGAGCGCGTTCTGCGCACGCACGAACTCGCGGGTCGCGGGGGCCGCCGGATCCTCCATCCACCGATAGGGGTCGGCGATCTTCGTGCCCTGGTAGTCATCGACCACTGTACCGCGCTCGGCGGCGGGATAGGCGGGCGCAGCAGACGCGGTCGATAGGGTCAGGGTCATGGCGATGAGGGCGTATCCGAGGGAGCGGGGCAGGATGTGGCGATGCAGCATGTTCCTCTCTACACTCCGGCGATGCCGGGCGAGCCGATCAGGACGCCCATATTACTGGACGGACCCCGCCCATGCCGAATCGCTCGCCTTTGATACCCCTCGCGCTCCTCGCCCTCCTCGCCCTGCCCGCCGTCACGGCCGCTGCGGAACCGCCTGAGCGCCTGACCCTCGAGCGGCTCTTCAACGGCCCGGATCTTGCCGGCGCGTCGTTACGCAGCGCCCGCTTCTCCCCGGACGGCAAGCTCGTCACCTACCTTCAGGGCAGCGCCGAGTCCAAGGACCGGCTCGACCTCTGGGCCCACGACATCGCCACCGGCCGTAACGCGCTGCTCGTCGACTCGCGCAGCCTGGTCGCCGACGAAGGGACGCTCTCGCCCGAGGAAGAGGCCCGCCGCGAGCGGCAGCGCACCGTCGCCCTCGCCGGTATCGTGGATTACCAGTTCTCGGCCGACTCGCGGCTGCTGCTGATCCCGATCGCCGGGGATCTCTTCCTCTACGATCTCAAGGCCCCGCGCGCTGGCCCTGCGGTGCGCCGCCTGACGAGCACGGCGGCTGCGGAGACGGACTCGCGGTTTTCGCCCCGTGGCCGCTTTGTGAGCTTCGTGCGTGAGCAGAACCTCTATGTCATCGAGGTCGCCACCGGTCGCGAGACCGCGGTCACACGCGAGGGCGCGGGGCTCGTGTCCTTCGGCATGGCCGAGTTCATCGCCCAGGAGGAGATGGACCGCGACACCGGCTATTGGTGGTCGCCCGATGAACGCATGATCGCGCTCACGCGCGTCGATGAGTCGACCGTGGACGAGGTCGAACGCTTCGAGATCTACGCCGAGACGGTGCGGGTCATCCGCCAGCGTTACCCGGCGGCCGGCCGTCCGAACGCACGCGTCGATCTTTGGGTCGCGACCTGGGCGGACGCCGCGGGCGATGCACCGACCTTGCGCGAACTGCCCGCCGCCGCCGCAGGCGACGGCTACCTCGCCCGCATCGCCTGGTTCCCGGATTCGCGCGCGCTCGCCGTACAGCGCCAGACCCGCGACCAGAAGCGCTTGGAACTGCTTAAAGTTGATGTGGCCCGCGGCAGCGCGCAGCAGCTGCTCGAGGAACGCAGCGACACTTGGGTGGAGCTGCACGACGATCTCACCTTCCTGAAGGGTCAGCCTGCCTTCCTCTGGGCGTCCTATCGCAGCGGCCACAAGCACCTCTATCTCTACGACCTCGACGGCAAGCTGCTGCGACCCGTCACCGCGGGCGAGTGGATGGTGGTCGGTGATTCGCGGGAGCGCGCCATCGAGGGCGTCGATGAGGCGAAGGGACTCGTCTATTTCACCGCCAACCGCGACACCCCCATCGAACGGCACCTCTACGCGGCGCCGCTCACCGGACCCTCCGACACTGCGGGCATCGAGGCACGCGTCCGCCGCCTCACCGAAGGCGCGGGCTGGCACTCGGTGTCGATGGCCGGCGACGCGCAGCGTTGGCTCGACACCTTCTCGACGCCCGACACGCCGCCCTCGCTCACGCTGCGCCACACCACCACCGGTAAGCGTCCATCGGTCTTGGTCGCCAACACCCTCGGCGCCGGTCACCCGTATGCGCCCTATCTCGCGGCGCATCGCACCCCCGAGTTCGGCACGCTGCGCGCCGCCGACGGACAGGTGATGCATTTCTCGATGCTGAAGCCGCTCGGCTTCGACCCCGCGAAACGCTACCCGGTGATCGTCGAGGTCTACGGCGGCCCCGGCGTGCAGCGCGTGCAGCGCGCCTGGGGCGGCTACTACCGCCAGTACCTCGCACAGCAGGGCTTCGTGGTGTTCATGCTCGACAACCGCGGCTCCGGCCACCGCGGTCGGGCCTTCGAGACCGCGCTCTACCACCGTATGGGCAGCATCGAGATCGAGGATCAGGTGAAGGGCGTGGACTACCTGCGCAGCCTGCCTTTCGTGGACCCGGCGCGCATCGGCGTCTGGGGCTGGAGCTACGGCGGCTACATGGCGCTGATGGCGATGGTGCGCGCACCGGAGCACTTCGCGGCAGGGGTGTCCGGCGCACCGGTCACCGACTGGCGGCTCTATGACACGCATTACACCGAACGCTACATGGGCGTGCCGGAGGCAGGGTCGCCCGCGAGCAACCCCGAAGGCTACCGCGACGGCAATGTCATGACACACGCCGCAGCACTCAAAGGACCGCTGCTCGTGATGCACGGCATGGCGGACGACAACGTGCTCTTCACGCACAGCACCGCGCTTTTCAAGCGCCTGCAGGACCTCGGAAAGCCCTTCGAGGTGATGCCCTACCCCGGCAGCAAGCACGCGTTGCTGCGCTTCCCGACCACCGGGCTGCACGGCTACCGCACCATCAGCGATTTCTTTGTGCGCGAGCTCCGCCCGGAGCGACCGTGAGAAGCCTGCGCCCGCTCTTCGAGAGCAACCGAAGCTGGGCCGATGAGGTCAAGGCGCGTGACCCCGCCTTCTTCCAGACGCTGGTCGGGCAGCAATCCCCCGACTACCTCTGGATCGGCTGCGCCGACAGCCGCGTACCCGCCAACGAGATCGTGGGGCTGCTGCCCGGCGAGCTCTTCGTGCACCGCAACGTCGCCAACATCGTCGTGCACACCGACCTCAACTGCCTCTCGGTGCTGCAGTACGCGGTGGATGTCCTCGATGTCGAACATGTCATCGTCTGCGGTCACTACGGCTGCGGCGGCGTACAGGCCGCGCTGCGCAACAGCCGGCTGGGGCTCATCGACAACTGGTTGCGTCATGTCCAGGATGTCATGAAGAAGCACCGCGCGCGGCTCGACGAGCTCCCCGATGAGGCCTCGCGGCTGCGCCGGCTCTGCGAACTGAACGTGATGGAGCAGGTGCTGAGCGTCGGTGAGACCACCATCGTGCAGAGCGCTTGGGACCGCGGCAAGGCGCTCGAGGTCCACGGCTGGATCTACGACCTCAACGACGGCCTGCTGAAGGATCTCAGCGTCTGCGTGAAAAGCCCCGCCGAGTTCGACGAGGTCTACCGCTCGGTGCTCGAGGCCTGAGCGGCTTCGATCCGACCTGCAGCGTCGGCGACCGCGACATCGGCGACCACGGCGGCGACCCGCGCCTCGGACTGCCGTAATCGCAGCCGGGCGGCGACGAGATCCTCCTGCGTCTGGACCAACGCGCGTTCCGCATCGAGCCGCTCGATCAAGGACAGCCGTCCGGCCTCATAGCCTTGGACGGAGAGATGCGCCAATGATTTTGACGAGGGCAGCCCGCTCATCGTGAGCGCATCCACCTCGAGCGTGGCCGCATCACGCTCGGCGAGCGCCGCCTCGCGCTCGGCGAGGAGATCTCGGCCGGCACGCTCGAGATCGAACTCCGCGCCCTGCAGCGCACCACGCGCCTCGGCGATACCGCCCTCGTTGCGATCCCAGACAGGCAGCGGCATCGAAAGACCCAGCACCCAAGCGTGATCGGCGCCGGGTGCATCCTCGGATCGTCGTGTGCCGACGGTGGCTTCGAGCCCGCTGAACGGGGCGCGTCGAACCGCCTCGAGTTCCGCCCTCGCCTGCTCGACCCGCGCGCGGGCGACGACGAGTCGCGGATGGGTGGACGCCGCATCGGGCGCTCCGTCAACTGCCGCATTGAATGCCGCATCGAGTGCCACATCAGGCGCCGCATCGAACCATGCCTCGTCGAGCGCTGCCGTCACCGTCGCCTCGCGCCAGTGCGCAGCGAGCGCACGGCGATGCGCGAGCGCCGCGGCTGCGCGGCGTCTCGCGTCGGCTTGCATGCCGGCGGTCTCGACCTCGACCCGGGCACGCTGCAGATCGGACTCGAGCCCGGCCGCCTGACGCCGCTCCACGGCGGCGCGTGTCTGCGCACCGAGCGCGGCGCGCTCGCGTGCGATACCCGCAAGACGGTCGGCTGCGATCGCCTCCGCATAGGCGAGGGCGACATCCCGCCGCAGTTCGAGCGCCGCGAGTGCGAGCGCCGCCGTCGCGGCCTGCTCGTCCGATCGCGCAGCACGCACACGCGCGCCACGCCCACCGCCGAGGGGCAGCGGCTGCGACAACGACACCGTGGACTCCGCTGCATCGAAGTCCCGGTATGGCCCACGGCCGAGGACATTCTCGACCTCGACCGACAGCGTCGGGTTCTCCCAAGCGCGTGCCTGCCGCGCGCGGGCCGCCGCCCGTTCGCGCTCCGACGCGGCGATCAGGGTTGCAGAACCCTCGGACGAAGCCCGCGCCAGCGCTTGCTCCAGCGTGAGCACCGTCGTCTCGCCCGCCGCGACGGCGGACATCACCGACACGGCACACAGCACGAGGACCCGCATCGAGGCGCGCCAGCGATCAGTGATGGTCGTGGGCATGTCCTTCCTGGCTCTTCTTGTCGGGGGACTTCTGCCCGCTGCGGGCCATCCCGGACGAGTAGCGCACCTGCACCGGCGCACGGCTGGGCGCCTCGACGCGGAACAACAGCACCCAATCGCCTGTCGGCACCGGGCGCCCGGTCAGGATGCCGGACTTCGACGCGGTGATCGGCACCGCGGTGGTCTTGCCGCCCGAGAGGAGCGTGGCGGTGTAGCGACCTTTGGAGGTGTCGACGATACCATGGGTCGCCTTGTCGTGCAGATGCAGTTCGAAGCGATCGTCATGGAAGATCAGATGGGTGTGATAGCTACCCGCCGTCATGTCCCATTGCTGGGCGAGTGCTGGGCTCGCGGACAGGGCGAGGACGAGTGCTGCAAAGACAGTCTTGAGGGTCGAGATACGCATCAGTAAGCCTCCGCGGGGTTCCCCGCATCAAGTTTATGGTCACGCAACCGCGCCAGTGCGGCCGCACCGAATCGCTCGATGAGCACAGGTGTCACCACCGCGTCGAGCAGTGTCGCGGTGATGAGTCCGCCGAACAGCGTGACCGCCACCGGGTGCAGGATCTCCTTACCTGGCTGGTCACCGCCGATCATGAGCGGCAATAGCGCAACGGCCGCGGATACCGCCGTCATCAGCACCGGCGTCATACGCTCGAGACAGGCACGGCGGATGGTGGCGCGATCGAAGGGCTGACCCTCGCGCAACACGAGATTGAGGGTGTGGCTGACCTTGAGGATGCCGTTGCGCGCAGTGATGCCCGCGAGCGTGATGAAACCCACCATCGCTGCGACCGAGAGGTCAAGACCCGCGACCGCGAGGGCGACGACCGAGCCGACCAAGGCGAGCGGTACATTGCCCATGATGATCAGCGCGAGCGCGGTCGAGCGGTAACGCGAATAGAGCACGAGGAAGATCAGCCCGAGCGATACGACCGACAGCAGCCCGATCGTGCGCGAGGCCTGTTGCTGCGCACGGAACTGCCCCTCGATCGAGATCGAATATCCGGAGGGCAGCGTCACGGACGCCATCCGCCGCTCCATCTCGGCGACGACCTCATCGACCCCCGCGCCCGCGATGTTGCCCGAGACGACGATGCGCCGACGCCCGTCCTCACGCTGGATCTGGTTGGGACCGTCCGACTCCTCGACACGGGCGAGGTTCGAAAGCGGCACGGCGCCCCGCGGCGTGTCCACCAGCACCTCCGCGAGGCCTGCGCGGGTGCGTGCGGTGTCGGCCAGCTGCAGCGAGACGGCAAAGCGCCGCGGACCGTCGATGACCTCTGCGACGCGTTCACCGCCGGCGAGCAGCTCCAACTGACGAGACACAGCCGCCGGCGTGACGCCGTAGAAACGCGCAGCGTCCTCGTCGACCCGCACATGGATCTCAGGCGCACGGACCTGCCGCTCGAGCCGTAGGTCGACGAGCCCCGGCACGCCCGCGAGCAACTGCTCGGCCTGTGTGCCGAGCGCCCGCAGCGTGTCGAGGTCATCGCCGGCGATCTTGACCACCAACGCCGCTTGCACACCGGAGAGCAGATGGTCGAGGCGATGGCTGATCGGCTGGCCGATGGATACCGATCCCGGTAGTTGTCCGAGCCGACTGCGGACCTCGTCCACGACCTGCGCACGGTCGCGATCGCTCTCCTTGAGGTTCACATCGATCTCGCTCATGTGCACGCCCTCGGCATGCTCATCGAGTTCGGCGCGACCGGTGCGCCGGCTCACCGACACGACCTCCGGGATCCCTTTCAACAGCCGCTCCGCAACGGCACCCAGCCGCTCCGATTCGTTCAAAGCGATGCCCGGGTTGAAGGCGAGCGAAATCACCAGCGAGCCTTCGTTGAACGACGGCAAGAACGCCTTCGGCAAGCGCCACGCGCCGATCGTGCCGATCAGCACCGCAAGCAACGCCACCGCGAGTACGAGCCGACCGCGGGGCAACGCGAGGTCGAGCAGCCGCGAATAGGCGTCCTTCAGCGTGCGCACCACCCGCGACTCGGACCGCTCGAGGGTCTGCAGCGAGGGCAGCAGGTAGTAGCACAACACCGGCGTCAGCGTGACCGACACCACGAGGCTCGCGAGGATCGAAACGATGTAGGCGACGCCGAGCGGCGCGAACAGTTGCCCCTCGATACCGCTCAGTGCGAACAGCGGCACGAACACCAGCACGATGATCAAGGTGGCGTAGACGATGCCCGAGCGCACCTCGAGGCTCGCATCGGCGACCACCTGCAGCACCGATCGCGGCTGTGCGGCGCCTCGGTTCTCGCGCATCCGCCGCAGGATGTTCTCGACGCCCACGACGGCGTCATCCACGAGCTCGCCGATGGCGATCGCGAGCCCGCCCAAGGTCATGGTGTTGATGGAGAGGCCCGCGAGCCAGAACACGATCGCGGTGACGATCACCGACATCGGGATCGCCACCAACGAGATGAGCGTGGTGCGCGTGTCCATCAAAAACAAGAAGAGCACGATGCCGACGATCACCAATGCCTCGAGGAGCACTGTGCGCACATTGCCGATGGAGCTTTCGATGAAGGTCGCCTGCCGGAACTGCACCGCGAGCGTCGTCACCCCCGGTGGCAAGGTGCTGCGGATCGATGCAAGCGTTCGCTCGAGCTCGCGGGTCAACGCGAGCGTGTCGACGCCCGGCTGTTTCTGGATGCCGAGGATCACTGCGGGCTCGCCCCCGAATCCGGCGCTGCCGCGACGCGGACGCGCTGCAAACCCCACTTCCGCGACCGAGGACAACAGCACCGGCACGCCGTCGCGCGTCGCCACCACGAGTCCACCGAGCGCCGCGGGATCACGCTCGCGACCGAGCGTGCGGATCACGAACTCCTGCGCACGATCGTCGATGAAGCCGCCGCCGCCATTGGCCGAGAACCCGCGCACCGCGGTCTCGATGTCATCGAGCGTGACGCCGAGCTGGCGCATGCGCGCGGGCGACGGCGTGACGCGATACTCGCGCACCAGTCCACCGAGGGGGATCACCTGCGACACGCCCGGAACGGCGAGCAGACGCGGCCGCAGCACGAAATCAGCGGTCTCGCGCAGCACCATCGGATCGGCGTCCTGACCGGCGAGCGCCACCAACATGATCTCGCCCATGATCGAGGAGATCGGGCCGATGCTCGGACGGATGTCCGCGGGCAGCGAGGATTGGGCGCTCGCGAGACGCTCAGCGACGAGTTGCCGCGCCCGATAGATGTCGGCGTCCCAATCGAACTCGACATAGAGGAACGATAGACCGAGGCTCGAGGTCGAGCGCACGCGCGTGACGCCGGGCAGGCCTTGCATCGCCGCCTCGATGGGCACGGTGACCAACTGCTCGACCTCCTCCGCGGCCAGCCCGTGCGCCTCGATCTGGATGTTGACCGTCGGACGGTTGAGATCGGGCAGGACATCGACATTCAATCGCGGCACGACCCAGACGCCGAGCCCGATGAGCAGCACTGAGGCCGCGAGGACCGCAACGCGGTGGCGGAGGCTGCCGAGGATGAGGTGGTTGAACATGGGTCCGACTCAGCGGATCTGGCCGATGAGCGACGCGCCACGCACCACCACCCGTGCCTGTGGCGACACGCCGGCCAGCACGACCACGCGGTCGGCCGACACCGGCTCGATGCGCACCGGCCGGGGCATGAAGCGTTCGGCACCGAGCTTCTCGAACACCACATGCTCACCGTTGGGCGCGCGGATCACCGCGGCACTCGGCAGGACGAGGCCGCGCACCGTGGCGCTACGCTCGAGGAACACGGTCACGGGGCGGCCCGCGACGAGACCGGGCGCCACACCGATCAGATCGAGGCGCACCGGCACGGCACCGCCGCGGGTCTGCGCGCCGACGCCGACGAGACGCGCCTCGAGCGTGCCGCCGTCGGGCAGCGCGACGCTGGCACGCAAGACGCTGCCGGCGGTCAAGGGCTCGAACGCCAACGCCGCCACGGACATGCGCGCCGGATCGATGATCGTGAGCAGCGTCTCGCCCGGCGACACCACGCTGCCCGGGGCTGCATCGATGGAGGCGATCACGCCATCGATGGGCGCGACGAGGATCTCACTGCCCATCGACAACGGCGCACGCAAAGCCGTGCGTTGCGCCGCCAGGCTCCCGACCCGGCTGCGCTGGGTCTCGACCTCGGCGCGCGACACCACACCCGCGAGACCCTCAAGGCGCGCGAGATCGGCCCGCGCCTGCGCAAGTTCGGCCTCGACGCGCGCGGCCTCGGCGGCGGTCGCGGCACGCTCGCCACCCGAGCCGCTCGGCGTGAGACGCAGCAACACCTGCCCACGACGCACGCGGGCACCGAGCTCGGGCCATGAGCCGCCCTCGCCTGCGACCCGTCCGCCCTGCAAAGTCTGCAGGACAGCGCTCGCGCGCGGATCGCCGACCAGTTCGCCGGCGAGCCGCAGTGAACGCGACACATCCCCTTCCAGCACCCGCACGGTGCGCACTTCCAACAAGCGCTGGGTGGGCTTCGGTATGAAGACGCTACCGTCGGCGAGCCGCGCCGGTCGGCTGCCGGTGGTCGCTGCAAGCGGCGGTGCAGTGTCATCGGCGTGCTCGTGGCCTTCATGCGCACCGAGCGGCGTAGGCTGCAATGCCCAGATCGCCGCGAACAGCACCACCCCGACGGAGAGCGCGAAAC
>CALGVD010000111.1 GCA_937920275.1 uncultured Pseudomonadota bacterium | reverse complement strand
CGCGGGCGGCGTGGGTGACGCGGGCGGCGTGACCGCGGGATCGGGCGCGGCGGGGGGCTGCGACGGCGTGGGCGTCGCCGGGCGCGTGACGACCTCACCCCGCTCGGGCAGGTACAGCGGGCCGGTCTGTCCGCAGCCGGCCAGCAGCAGCGCCGCGGCCGCGGCCAGCGCCGTCATGGGTGACCGCGCGGCGATCATGCCGGCATCGGTCGGCCGTCGCGCAGGGCGAGCCAGCCGCGGATCACGCGGTAGATGACCCAGACGCTGATGAGCGCGATGCCGACGACGAAAGTGACGATGCCGAGCAGCAGCGCGAGTAAGAGCGGTGCGGAGATGATGCTGACCAGCAGCGTCGACCATGCAGCGCCCCAGAACGTGCGGATCTGCCAACGGAAGTGCGAGTCGATCCAGGTGCCGACGGCGTCCTTGCGGCGCATGTAGTTCATCACCACCGCGACGATGGAGGGCAGGCCGAAGATGAAGCTGCCGATGACCGTGGCGGCGCTGGTGAGCGCGATCACCACCGACAACGCATGCAGGGCGTAGATGATGTGCGTGTAGCTGATGAGCGAGGGATCCGGGGTGCGATCGGTCATGGCGATATCCTCTAGCGGGCGGGGCGGTCGATCACCGCCAGGGTGATGCGCGACACGCAGACGAGCTGCCGCGCGGCGTTGACGATCTCGATGGACCAGACTTGGCTGCGGGCGCCGAGGTGCAGTGGGCGGGTGGTGCCTTCGACCATGCTGCCCTCGCGTGCCGCGCGGACATGGTTGGCGTTGATCTCTTGGCCGACGACGGCGAAGCGTGCGGGATCGATCGAGCAGTTCGCGGCGACGCTTGCGAGCGTCTCGGCGAGCACCACGGAGGCACCACCGTGCAGGATGCGCGCGGGCTGCACGGTCCGTTCGTCCACCGGCATCGTGCCACGCAGGAAATCCGGTCCGAGCTCGGTGAGGCGGATCCCGAGGTGGCTGACCAGGGTGCGCTCCGACCGCGTGTTCATGCCCTCCAGCGTGACGCCCGGCCACCAGAGGGGCTTCGGATCCGCAGGCGCGCTCACCGCCTCTCCTCCGCGCCTGCGCCATCGGCACGAAGTTCAGCGCCCACGCGCTTGTAGGCTTCGCGGAACGGGATACCTTCTTCGACGACCAGCCGGTTGGCGCGCTCGGCGGCATGGATCGAGGGGTCGAGACGGAGGTTCTCCGGCACGAACGCCATCGCCTCGATCGCGGGCGCCAGGATCGCGGTGCTGGCGAGCGCGAGGTCGATGCCGCGGAACAGCGGCGCTTTCAATAATTGAAGGTCACGCTGATAGCCCGAAGGCAGTTTCGCGACGATGCCGAGCGCTTCGACGAGGCAGCCTTGGGCTGTACCGGTGCGTCCGCGCAGCAGCTCGAACACATCCGGGTTGCGTTTCTGCGGCATGATCGAGGAGCCTGTCGTGAACGCATCGTCGAGCCGGATGAACGCGAACTCCTGCGTATAGAAGAGGCAGATGTCGGTCGCGAAACGGCCGAGGTCCTGCATCAGCAGCGTGATCTCGAACAGCAGCTGCGATTCGGCCTTGCCGCGCGAGAGCTGCACGGCGGTGACGGGCTGCTGCACGGTGTCGAAGTCGAGCGCTTGGCGCGTCGCCTCACGGTCGAGCGGCAATCCAGGTGTGCCGTAGCCCGCGGCGGAGCCGAGCGGGCTCTTGCCGATACGGCGTTGCACAGCGCGCAAGCCCGCAGCGTCGTCGCGCAGTTCGGCGGCGAAACCGCCCGCCCAGAGCGCGACCGAACTCGGCATCGCCTGTTGCATGTGGGTGTAGCCCGGGAGCGCGAGCTCGCCCTCGCGGTCGGCGAGCGCTTCGAGCGACTGCGCGACGGACTCGGCGCCACGGGCGATGTCCTCGGCGGCGTCGCGCAGGTAGAGGCGCAGCGCCGTGAGCACTTGGTCGTTGCGCGAGCGGCCAAGGTGCACCCGTCCGCCGGCGTCGCCGATGCGCGCCGTCAGCCGGCGCTCGAGCGCGGTCTGGCCGTCCTCATCGGCGAGCTCGACCCGCCAAGCGCCTTGGGCGTGCGCGGCGGCGAGCGCTTCCAACCCGTCCTCGATGGCTTCGAGGTCGGTGGCGCTCAGCAGCCCCTGCGCGTGCAGCATCTGCGCATGCGCGATGCTGGCGCGCGCGTCGTAGGCGACCAGACGGTCATCGAGCGCGTGGTCTTCGCCTGCGGTCCAGGCGAGCACCCGCTCATCGAGCGGTGCGCCTTTGTCCCAGAGGCGGCTCACGACGGTGCGTTGCCTGCCGCGAGCTCTGCCGGTGCGAGCTTGCCGATGTCTGCGACCACGAGCGTCCCCGTACCTTCGTTGGTGAACACTTCGGCGAGGATAGCATCGGGCGCCTTGTAGGAGATGACATGCACGCGCTGCACGCCGCCCTGGATGGCGTTCTCGATGGCTTTGACCTTCGGCAGCATCCCGTCGTTGATACGGCCTTCGCTGCGCAGCTTCGCGAGCCCGGCGAGGTCGGTGTAGGACACGACCGAGGTCGGGTCGTTGATGTCGGCGAGGATGCCCGGCGCGCCGGTGCAGAGCACCAGTTTCTCGGCACCGAGCGCCGCGCCGATGGCGGCGGCGACGGTGTCGGCGTTGATGTTGAGCAGCGTTCCGGCGTCGTCGCTCGAAAGCGGCGAGATCACGGGCATCAAGCCGTTGTCGAGCAGCTTGCGCAGCACATCGGTGTCGACATGGTCGATGTCGCCGACGAAGCCGTAGTCGACGGTCTCGTCGCTGCCCTGCATCTTCACCGGTGCGCGTTTGTGGGCTTGGATCAGGCCGGCATCGACGCCGCTGATGCCCACCGCCGGCAGGTTGAGCTCGCGGCAGGCAGCGAGGATGCGGGTGTTGATGAGCCCTGATAGCACCATCGCGGTCGCATCGACCGACTCGGCATCGGTGACGCGGCGGCCTTCGATCATCCGGGTGGGTACGCCGAGCTTCTCGGTGACCTCGGTGAGCTGCGGGCCGCCGCCGTGCACGAACACGACGCGGACACCGAGCGAGTGCAGCACGGCGATCTGTTCGACCAGCGCGCGCGTCGCGCCGGGGTCGCCGAACACGCCACCGCCCGCCTTCACGACGAAGGTCTTGCCTTTGTAGAGGCGGATGTAGGGCGCGGCGCTGCGCAATGCGCGGATGACGGCGGCAGGGTCGGCACGGTGCATGATCATCTTTCAGGTCTCCTTCAGGCGAGCAGACGGTGCAGCACCGCCATCTGGGCGGGCAGGCGGTTGTAGGCCTCGCGCTGCACGATGCTGCGCGGGCCGTCGAGCACCTCGTCGGCGACGGCGACATTGCGCCGCACCGGCAGGCAGTGCATGAACTTGCAGTCGGACCGTGACCGGGCGAACCAATCCTCGCGCACAGTCCAATCTTTGAGTCCGGCACGGAGCGCGGCGTCGCCTGCGGCGTCGCCGTAGTGCCTCGTCGAGCCCCATTCTTTGGCGTAGAGGATCTGCGCCCCGGCGAGCGCCTCGACGCGATCGTCGGTCTCGCGCACCGAGCCGCCCGCGGCGGCCGCGGCGGTGCGGGCCTTGTCCATGACTTCGGGCGGCAGCGCGAACCCGTCCGGACGCAGCACCACCACCTCCATGCCGCGGTGCGCCGCCATGTGCAGCGTCGAAGCCGGGACGGCGAGCGGCGTGACGCGCGGGTGGTTGGCCCAGGACAGGACGAACTTGGCGCGCTGCGGCACGGCGAGCTCGTCCATCGTCTTCCAGTCGGCGAGCGATTGGCAGGGATGGTTCATCGCCGACTCGAGGTTGATGAGCGGTTTGTCGACCACGGCGGCCATCGCCTTGAAACGCGTCTCGGCGACGTCCTCTGCGAGGTCCTTGCCTTCGGCGAAGGCGCGGATGCCGAGCGCATCGGCGTAGGAGGCGAGCACCGGGAGGCCCTCGCGGATGTGCTCGGCGCAGCCGCCGTCCATCACCGCGCCGAGCCGTGTTTCGAGCTGCCAGGTCCCTTGCCCCGGGGTGATCACGAACGAGCTGCCGCCGAGCCGCTGCATGCCGACCTGGAAGGAGGCGAGCGTGCGCAGCGAGGGATTGAAGAACACGAGACCCAGGATCTTGCCCGCGAGGGCGCGCGGCTCGGGGTGTGTCTCGAGCCTGCGCGCGAGGGCGAGGAGATCGAGCACTTCGTCTCGGCTGAGATCGGCGAGGTCGAGGAAGTGCTTCACATGTCCTCCAGTGCCGCACGCAGCAGGTCGACTTCGGCTTCGCGCAGCGTGTAGGGCGGCAGCAGCCGGACCACGCGCGGATCGGCGCTGACACCGGCGAGGATATCCCGCGCAAGCAGGGCGGCTTGGACCTCCTTGGCCGATCGGTCGCAGATCAGCCCATGCAGGAATCCCGCGCCTTGATGTCCCACCACCGGGCCGACGGTGCAGGTCTCGCGGATGTACTGCGAGACGCGTCGGACGTTCGCCATCAGGTCCTGCGACTCGATCGCGTCGATCGTGGCTTCGATGGCGGCGCAGGCCATGGGTCCGCCGCCGAAGGTGGTGCCGAGGCCCTCGAGCTTGAGCGCGGCGGTGACCGCCGGGGTCATCAGCAGCGCGCCGCAAGGGAAGCCGTTGCCGAGGGCTTTGGCGGTGGTGATCATGTCGGGCCGCACGCCATAGAGGTCGGCGGCGAACGGCTGGCCGCTGCGGCCGACGCCGATCTGCACTTCGTCGAAGATGAGCTGTGCACCGACCGCATCGCAGCGCGCGCGCAACGCCGCGAGGAACTCTGCGCCCATGTCGAAGGCGCCGCCGACGCCCTGCACGGGCTCGACGACCACCGCGGCGACATCTTCGCCGACGACTCCGGGGATGGCGGCGATATCACGGCGCGGCACCCAGCCGACCTCGAACGGTGTCCGCGGGAACTCATACCACTTTTTGTCGGCACCCCAGGTGATCGCGCCTGCGGCAGCGGTGCGGCCGTGCCACCCGTCCTCGACCGCGACGATGCGCGAGCGACGGGTCATCTTGAACGCCATGCGCAGCGCGTTCTCGTTGGCCTCGGCGCCGGAGTTCACGAAGAAGATGCTGTCGAAGTGACTGCCGGCGAAGCGTGCGAGCTTGGTGGCCGCACGCGCGCGCACCTCCATCGGTACGGCATTGCTCTGGAAGTTGCAGGCGGCCGCCTGTGCCGACACCGCTTGGGTCCAACCCGGGTGACCGTAGCCGAGCGCCGCCACGGCGTGACCGCCGTAGAGATCGAGCACCCGACGCCCATCGCGCGTGTGCAGGAATACGCCCTCTGCGCCCACCACTTCCATGGGGTACTGTGCAAAGACCGGTGCAAGATAATCTGTGGTGCTCATGTCCAACCTGTCGCCGAATGGGTGAGTCCGGTGGTTTCGGGCAGGCCGAGCAGGCGGTTCATCCACTGCATCGCGCCGCCGGCTGCGCCTTTGGTGAGGTTGTCGATGGCGCACATCACGGCGACCGTGCGGCCGTTGGCCGCCGCCGAGAGCGTCGCGTAGTTGCTGCCGACGATGTCCTTGATGCGGGGCGCGCCGTCGGTGACGCGCACGAACGGTGAGCCGGCGTAGAACGAGCGCAGTGCGGCGAGCACGGCCGCGGTGTCTGCGGGGTGCGTGAGCGTCGCCTGCACCGTGGCATGGATGCCCCGCGCGAAGGGACCGGAGTGCGGCACGAAGGCGAAGTCGGCGGTGACGCCGGTCGCTGCCGCGGCACAGGCTGTGATCTCGGGGATGTGCCGGTGCACGAGCGCGTTGTATGCATAGAGGTCGCTGTGCCGCGTCGGGTGGTGGGTGCCCTCGACGGGCTTGCGCCCGGAGCCCGTGCTGCCCGTCACGCCGCTCACGAACAGCGTCGGTGTCACGAGACCCGTGGCGAGCAGCGGCACCGAGGCGAGCAGCGTCGCGGTCGCGAAGCAGCCGGGATGCGCGATGTGCGGCGTCGGTGCGACGGCAAGGTGCTCGGGCAACGCGCAGCTGAACTCGGCAAGCCGTGTGGGTGCGCCGTGCGGGTGCTTGTAGACCGCGGCATAGGCCTCGGCGGTCGGGTAACGGTGATCCGCGGAGATGTCGACGATCCGCGGGCGGGTGCCTGCCGCCTCTGCGGCGCTGAGCAGGCGGTCGATGAGCGCGGCGCTGACACCGTGGGGCGCCGCGGCGAACACCCCGCTCACCGGCAGTGTCGCGACGAGCGTCATGATCCCGGCTTCGGACACGAAACGCAGGTCGCCGAGCACGGGCGCGAGATGCGGGAAGGCTTTCGCGACCGGTTCCCCTGGCTGCGAGTCCGACAGGACGCCCGCGATCGCAAGCTGTGGATGGCCGAGCACGAGGCGCAGCGCTTCGCCGGCCACATAGCCGGTGCCGCCGAGGATCAGGATGGGGATGCGTGACATGGCAGTCGGAGTCCCTGTGCTCAGTGTGCGGTCGGGAACTTCGCGGCGAGGCCGATCGCCTCGATCACGCAGTCGCCGAGGCCGATGCCGTCGGTGAGCGCGTTGAACGCCGGCACGCCCATCTGGTCGCGGATGATGTCGACGCCCACCGCGTTATCGGTGGCGGGGCCGGTGACGGCGCAGGGCTCGATCTTGAAGCGTTCGCGCATCAGCTTCACGCCGCCCCAAGCTGCGACCGGGTCGTTCGCCGACAGCACCACGCCCGTGAGCGCACCGCGGATGTCGTCGCAGTCGAGGATGGCATCGACGCCATAGGCGCCCAAGATGCCGTCGCCGAGCTCGAACACGATGACATCGGGCTTCTTCGCGGCGAGCTCGGTGATCATGGTGCGGGTGAGTGCAGGGCCGACCGCCGGCGTCGAGGTGATGATGCCGAGGTCGGTGAAGATCATGGAATGACGCGCGCCGGCGTCCTCCATGGCGAGGATGTCGCGGCGCAGCGAGACACCGGTCGCCTTGAAGCAATCGACCACGAGGCCGCGATGGCGCATCCGGCTCACCATCGCACAGGCGGCGGCGGTCTTGCCGGCCTCCATGCAGGTGCCTGCGAGCGCGACCACCGGGACACCTTGCGTGTCGAGGGTCGCGGCGAGATCGAGCTTGCGGTAGCCGGCGCGCGCCGGAACGCCGATGCGCTCACCGAGGTAGGGGAAGGTGAGCACCACGCCGAGCACGCGGCAATCGAACGGCTTGCCTTTGTCGGGGTTGGCCGAGTCGCAGATGCCGAGCACGCCACCGATGTTGAGCATCTGGATGACATCGCCCGCAGCGAGCTTCGGCGGCACATGGCCCGAGTACCCGAACAGCGCCTTGCGGTGGCCGAGCGCGCCCACGACGATGTCGCCCTTGTTCACCTTGGCCATACGACCGCTGGTGAGCTCGATCGTGTTGTAGTTCGCCTTGGCGGAGAGGATCTCCACCACCACGACGACGCCTTCCTCGGACGGCAGGTCGTCCGTGGCGATGCGCACCTCGTGGCCGAGGCCGCAGGCCTGGGTGATGGAGGCGATCTTGTCGACGACGATGGTCCTCATTGGCGTTCGGCTCCTTGTATACCTGCGCGATGGTGGAACATGCCCGGCAAGCCGACGATGCGCGAGAAACCCAGCGCATCGGCCGGCGTCCATTCGCCGGTGGCCTCGCCGTAGACGCCCTTCGAGGCGGCCATCAGCGAATACTTTGAATCGGTGCCCTCGACGAAGGCCGAACCGGGGCGCAGCAGCACCGTCACCGTGCCGGTGACGCGCGCTTGCGATTCGATGAACAACGCCTCGATGTCGCGGCAGGCCGGGTCGAGCAGCTGCCCCTCGTGCACCCAGTCGCCGTAGGGGCCGGCGAGCAGTTCTTTGATGCGCTGCTGACGCGCGGTGAGGACGAGTTTCTCGAGCTCGCGGTGTGCGTTCAGCAGCACCTCTGCGGCAGGCGCCTCGAAGGCCACCCGACCCTTGGTGCCGATGATGGTGTCGCCGAGATGGATGCCGCGGCCGATGCCGTAAGGGCCGGCGATCGCCTCCAGCGCTTCGATGACCGCCACCGGCGTCATCGCTTGACCGTCGAGACCGCAGGGCACGCCCTGCTCGAACTGCAGGACGATCCGCCGCGGCGGCAGCGGCTTCGTGAACGCGTCGCGCGAGAGCACCCAAGCGTCGTCGGGCAGGCTGCCCTGCGAGGTGAGGGTTTCCTTACCGCCGATGCTCACGCCCCAGAGACCGCGGTTGATCGAGTAGGCGGCGCCGTGCGGGGGCACCGGCAGGCCGCGCTGCGTGAGGTAGTCGAGCTCTTCCTGGCGCTTGAAGGCGCGGTCGCGCACCGGCGCGATCACCTCGAGCTCCGGCGCGAGCGTGCGCAGCGCGACCTCGAAGCGCACCTGGTCGTTGCCGGCGGCGGTGCAGCCGTGGGCGATGCTGCCGGTGCCGAGCTCGCGCGCCATGCGTGCGATGGTCTGCGCCTGCATGACGCGCTCGGCGCCGACGCAGAGCGGGTAGAGGTTGCCGCGGCGCACATTGCCCATGATGAGGAAGCGCAGCACCTGCTCGAAGTAGTCGGCGCGCGCGTCGATCTGATGGTGCGCGACGGCGCCGAGCGCCATCGCACGCTCGCGCAGGGTCTCGCGCGTGGCGTCGTCGATACCGCCGGTGTCGACGGTGACGGTGATGATCGGGCGGCCGTGCTGTTCCTTGAGCCAGGGCACGAGGAACGAGGTGTCGAGACCGCCGGAATAGGCGAGGACGATGGGCTGGGACATGGGGTTCTCCCGGCTCAGAGCCGGAACAGGTTGCGCAGGCGCGCGAGGACCGCGGACTGCGCCGCGGCGGTGTCGGTGGCGATGAAGAGCGTGTCGTCACCGGAGATCGTGCCGACGACCTCCGGCCACTCGGCCTTGTCGATGGCGGCCGCGACGGTCTGCGCCGAGCCGGTGGTGGTGCGCAGCACGGTGAGCGAGGCGCCGGCGGTGCCGACGCCGCGCACGAACGGGCGCAGCGCCCCGAAATCATCCAGCGCACGCGCCCCGGCTTCAGGTGGCAGGTAGCGGCCCGCTGCTTTGACCACCCCGAGATCGCGCAGATCGCGGCTCACCGAGGACTGGGTGACCTCGAAGCCCTCGCGCTTCAAGAGGCCCACCAGTTCCCCTTGCCGACGCACGGCCGAGCCGCGCAGCAGGCGCAGGATGGTGGCTCGGCGATCGCCTTGTTGGAGGTCGGTGTGCATAAAAGTGCGCGTATTCTGCATATTGATGCAGATGCGTCAAGCGATTTTCGTGATATGGTTTTCCATATGAAGACCACCCTCGTGATCGATGACCATGTGATGCTGCGGCTGAAGCAGGAAGCGGCTGCGCGGCGCGTCACCATGTCCGAGCTGGTCGAGGCCGGACTGCGGCAGGTGCTCGCTCAGCCGACCGGCGTCGCCGAGGCGGCGCAGCCGTGGCCGCAACTGCCGTCCTGGGACAGCGGCGGGGCGCGGGTCGATGTCGCTGACCGCGCGGCGCTCGAAGATGCGACCCAAGAGATGCCCGACGATGGCCTGGCGGGCGAGATCATGGGTGTCGGCTGATGTGGGCGGTCGACACGAACATCCTGCTCTACGCCGCGGACCGATGCTCGCCATTCCATGAAGTCTGCCGCAGCAGCCTCGAGCGTTGGCGCGTCGGACCCGCGCCGATGTTCCTGACCTGGGGTGTCTGCTATGAGTTCCTGCGCGTCGCTACCCATCCCAAAGTATTCCCGCGACCTTGGTCGATGCCGGCCGCGCTGGAGTTCGTGTCGACTCTGCAGCGCTCGCGCGGCGTTCAGATGCTGACGCCGACCGATAGGCACACCGCGGTGCTCGCGCAGACCGTCGCAGAGATACCCGCGCTGCAGGGGAACGACGCGCATGACCTGCACACCGCGGTGCTGATGCGCGAGCATGGCATCAGCCGCATCTGCACGCGCGACGCGGGCTTCCGGCGGTTCGCGTTCCTGACGCCGTTCGATCCGACGGTGGTCAGCCCGAGCGGGTCGCCGCCCTGAACCGGGCAAGGGCCTCAGGTGACATGTACTTCCCCAGCACATCGTCGGGGGTGCGGGTCAGGTCGACCACGGTGAGGCAGTCGATCGAGTGGCCGAAGTCGGGGTCGATGTTGAAGCCGACCACTCGCCCACCGAGCTTCAGGTACTGACGCAGCAGCACCGGCGCGCCGCGACGGCGCGGATCGTCGCCGGCCATGATCAATTCGGCGAGATCGTCGACCTCGCGTACGCTTGAAGCTTCGCGGCCCAGCATCGCGAGCGAACGGACCTCTCGGAACGGCAGTCGTGGCCGGACCAGCGCTGCCAACAGGGGATCGAAGTGGTGCCAACGCAGATAACGCACCAGCAACGCGCGCGACGCTTCGTCGTAATCAGCGCTCACGCTCACCGGACCGATCAGCCGTGCGTGCCGCGGATGTCGGGCGACATACTCGCCGATGCCCCGCCATAGCGCGAGCAGCGAGGTGAAGCCACGTTGGTACTCCGCGCGTACGAAAGATCGGCCGAGCTCGATCGACGGACCCAACAGACGGAAGAACGGCTCGCGGAAATCGAACAGCGTGCTGAGGTAGATCGCCGCCCGGCCGTACTTGCGTCGCAGCCCGTTGATGCGCGCGGCACGGTAGGCGCCCACCACGCATCCGCGCCGGGTGTCCCACGCGACGATGTGGTCGTACCAGCGGTCGTAGCGGTCGAGGTCCAGCGCCTTGCCGGTACCCTCACCGACGGCGCGGAAGGTCTCCTCGCGCAGCCTCCCGATCTCGGTGAGCAGCCGCGGGATCGCCTGGCCGTGCGCGCAGTACACCTCGAGCGGTCCGAGCACGGCGAGCCTGCCGGTCTCCCCCAAGGCGCGCAGCTCAAACTCCAACTCCTCACGCGGGACCGACGGGGCGACGGGTTCCGCGGCGATCGCCGACGCCGGCGCCGCGAGCGCGGATCCCATGGATGGCGCCGCCCGTGGCGCCGCCAAAGAATACAATCGCACCCGCAGCAGCCGCTCGACGCGACCGGGGTCACCCAGCGCGGCGAGCCGCTCCGCAGCGATCGGCTCGCCGAGGCGCAGGTCGAGGCAGGTGCCCCGCTTGTTGGTGACTTCCCGCGGCAGCAGCGCGGTACGCAGCGCTGGGTGCAGCAAGCCCGCCAGTTGGAAGCCTGCGCCGTTGCTGCCGTGGACATAGAGAGGTGCCACCGGCGCGCCTGCGGTCGCGAGCAGCGCCGTGGCGGTGCGGTTCCAGGGCGGATCGGCGATGCAGCGGTGTGCGAGATCGAGGTGCGAGACCGCCCCCGCGGGGAACAGCAGCAACGATCCGCCGGCCTTCACATGACGCAACGCCTGTCGGAGCGCGACCACATTGGTGCCGCGGCTCCCGCTGTGTCCGAAGTTATCGACCGGAATCAGCACGCCGCGCAGCGGTTCGAGCCCGGCGAGGCTCTGCGTCGCGATCACCTTCAGGTCCGGCCGGCGGTCGAGCAGCGCCGCGATGGCCGCCAGACCGTCGATGCCGCCGTAAGGATGGTTGGCCGTCACCAGCAACGGCCCGGTCGCGGGCAGTCGCTGCCACTCCGATGCACGCAGTGAATAGCGCACGCCGAGCGTAGTGAGGGCTGCCTCCGCGAAATCGCGTGCGCCGAGCCCGCCCGGCAGCTGCGCATAGAGATGCTCGAGATGGTCGACACCCATGACCCGACCGAGCGATCGCCACAGCCAATGCGGCATCGGCGCGGGCGGACGCAGCACCGATGTCGGGCGCGGTCGGTGGGGATCAGGACGCCGCGGCGGCATGGCGCCCTCGTCTGACGCGCTCGCGTAGCGCCGTCTGAGCAGGGACGAGATTGCCGAGGAACTCGAGTGCGCTCGCCCGCCACGAGCGTGTGAGGGCGTGTGCGCGGACCGCGTCGCGATCGAGCGCCAGGGCGGCGAGCGCTGCGACGCGCAGATCGGTGTCCATCACGCCCGTCACGCCCTGAGTGATGACATCGACCGGACCCGTGACCGGGTAGGCCGCGACCGGCACGCCGCAGGCCATCGCCTCGAGCATCACGAGACCGAAGGTGTCGGTCCGGCTCGGGAACATGAGCACGCTGGCCGCGGCCAAGCGCTCCGCCAGCGCCTCGCCGCGCAGCGTGCCGTGGAACACGGCGTCCGGATATCGCCGTTGTAGATCGATACGCGCAGGCCCATCACCGATCACTTCCTTGCGGCCCGGCAGGTCGAGCGCCAGGAACGCTTCGACATTCTTCTCGACGGCGACCCGACCGAGGCAGGTGAACACAGGGGTATCGTCCCTCCGCGGCTGCGGTCGGAAAAGTTCGGTGTCCACGCCGCGCCCCCAGTGGCGCAGTCGTCGGAAGCCGCGTTGTGCGAGCACTTCGCGCATGGACGGTGTCGACACCATGGTCGCGGAAGCAGCACCGTGGAACCAGCGCAGATAGCGATAGGACACGCCGAGCGGGATCGGCCAGCGCGCGCGGACATACTCCGGGAATTGTGTGTGGTAAGCGGTGCTGAACCGTCGACGGTTGCGCAGGCACCAGTTACGCGCAGCGAGTCCGAGCGTGCCTTCGGTGGCGATGTGCAGCGCATCGGGTCGGAACTCTCGGAACAAGCGGTCGAGGTGTCCGCGCGGCGGCATCGACAGCCGAAGTTCAGGATAGGACGGGCACGGCACGCTCGGAAATCCTCGGGGCGTGACGCATAGCACCTCAACGCCGCGCGCTTCGAGTTCGCGGCAGGTGTGGCGCAGAGTGCTGACGACGCCGTTGGTCTGCGGCTCCCAGGCGTCCGTGATCAGGGCGAGGCGCATCGCGCGAGAATCTCCGAGCGGCATCACAGCGGTGTGAACATATAAGGTCAATTGCATGACAGCGCGTGGATGACAGCGCGACGATGGGGGTTACGGTGCTTTGCTTAATCAGGGCAGCGTGCCAAACTACACTCTCTTCAACGCCTCGGCGGGCTTCTGTTTCGCCGGGCTTGCGATGTTCGAGGAACTCTCCATGAGGGCGAAGTTTTGACCACCCGCCGCGATCTGCTCTGGGCGACAGCGGGCCTGCCTCTGCTCGGCAGCAGCGGGCTGGCGGTCGCCGAGGGCGGATCGACGGTAGGCGGGCTCACAGCGGCCGCCATAACGCCGGTCGTCGCCGGGGTGCGGCGTCCTGACACGACCCGTTTACCGCAGCGCATCGCCTTCGGCTCCTGTGCGGAAGGCGCGGTGCCGCAGCCGATCTGGGAGGCGGTGCTCGCCGCCGATCCGGATCTCTTCATATTTTTGGGCGACAACATCTACGGTGACACGCGCGATCCTGCCGTGCTCTCGGCGAAGTACGCGCAGTTCGCGGCGCAGCCGGGCTTCCGAAGATTGTGTGACCAGGTGCCGGTGCTCGCGACCTGGGACGACCACGATTACGGCGAGGACGATGCGGGCGCGGAATATCCCATGAAGGAGGTCTCGCAACGGATCTTCTGCGACTTCTGGGGTGAGCCGACGGATTCGCTGCGGCGCACGCGCGACGGCATCTACGACGCGGTCGAGTTCAGCGCCGGTGGGCGTCGCCTGCAGGTGCTGTTGCCGGATCTGCGTTTCAACCGCACGCCGATCCGCATGCTCGACTTGGGCGGTAAGAAGTACGACGATTGGACGGTCGAACTCGAGCGCGCCGGTCGGCCGGTACCGGGGCCTTACGAGCGCAATCCCGACCCGCAGGCCACCATGCTCGGTGCGCGCCAGTGGCAGTGGCTGGAGGCGCAGCTCGCGCGGCCCGCTGACCTGCGCGTCTTCGCGTCCAGCCTGCAGGTGGTCGCGGATTTTCCGGGTTGGGAGGCGTGGATCAACTACGCAGAGGACCACCAGCGTCTGCTGCAGACGATCCGTAGCCAGCGCGCGAACGGGTTCCTCTGCCTCAGCGGCGACACGCACTACGCGGAGTTTTCGTGCCTGCGCACCAACGTGCCGTATCCGCTGTGGGACTTCACCTCGAGCGGGCTCACCGAGACCTGGCCGGTGTTGCCGCCCAACTCGCGGCGCGTCGGCGAGGCTTGGCGCGAGCCGAACTTCGGGCTGCTGCAGCTCGATTGGAGCGACCCGGCGGCCGTGCGCGTCACCGCGCAGGTGCGCGATGTGACGAGCGCGGTGCGCATCGAGCAACGGCTCGACACGCGGGACCTGCGCGTCGTCAGTTGACGCGCGACCATTCGATCGGCCCGGACGTCCGCGCGCCTCAGGCCTTGTCCCAGACCCTGCGGCCGTGCGCCGCGCGCATGCGGTGGCTGCCCGCGAGCGCGCTGTCGCGCTCGGCGATGGTACGCAGGAAGTGCCAATCGGCCGTCATGGCATCGGGTCTCAGTTGCACACTTGTGTACCCCCGCTGGCTGGTGTCGCACCACGCCAGAGCCGGGTTTGTGGCGCGCAGCGCAGCGCTGACCTCCGCGGGCGCGGCGCGTCGTGCCAACTGCTCGATGCCCGGCGAGGTCACCGAGTGCGTCCCGATGTCTATGCCAGCGGCTCGACCGTCGTGCGCGAGGTCATAGGCCCAGCCGTTGTGGCTGTCACCTGAGAGCACGACGAGGTCGGCGTCGGCGCGCTGCGCGGCAGCGAGCAGCCGTGCGCGTGCGGCCGGGAATCCGGTCCAAGCATCGAAGTCGTAGCCCATGCCGAGTTTCGCGGCGGCGACGCCCACGCGCGCACCGCGCTTGAGGTAGTCGGGTGCATCGTCCGCGACCCAGTCGAGCGCGCGTTGCGGCAGGATGCGTTCGCCCATCACCGTCTGCTGCGCGAGCACCTGCCAGCGCGTGCCGGAGCGGCGCGATCGGGCGAGCTCGGCGGCGAGCCAGGCTTCCTGCGTGGCGCCGAGCATGGTCCGTGCGGGATCCTGCAGCACGCCGTCACGGAACTCGGTGAGTGCGCGATCGAGATCCTTGCGCCCCTTGAGCGCGTCCTCCAATTCGAGGAGCTTGCTGCGGCCGCTGATACGGGTCTCGAGCTTGAACAGCGTGGCCAAAGATCCGATCTCGTATGTACCCCACTCGACGCCGCCCGGACCGGGGTCGGACACCGGCATCCAGTCGCGATAGGCGCGCATCGCAGCCGCTTTACGCGTCGTCCAATCGCCTTCGGTGTCAGGCTGGTGGTTCTGCGCACCGTCGACCCAAGCGTCGTTGGTGAACTCGTGGTCGTCCCAGCCTGCGACCATCGGGTACGACTGGTGCAGGCGCTGCAGGTCGGGGTCGAGGCGGTAGCAGGCGTGGCGCAACCGGTAGTCGGCGAGCGCAACGATCTCGTGCGAGGGTTGCAGCAGGCGTCCGGGCAGGATGTCTCGGGTGTCGGGGTAGGTGCCGACCGGGTATTCATAGAGATAGTCGCCGACATGCACCATGAGTTCGAGGTCGCTGCGCTCGCAGGCGTGCGCGTAGGCGTTGAACCAGCCGAAGCCGAGGTTCGAGCAGGAGAAGAGGCCGATGCCGAAACGGCTGACATCCCCCTCGGGCAAGGTGCGTGTGCGGCCGACCGGGCTGATCGTGCCATCGGGGGCGATGAAGCGGTAGAAGAGCCAGCGGCCGGGCGCGAGGCCTTCGACGATGACACGCGCGGTGTGGTCGCGCTCCGGATCGGCGAAGGCGTCGCCGCCGGCGACGATGCGCGTGAACATCGTATCGGTCGCCACCTCGACCCGCAGCCGTGCGCCGGAGTCCGATGCGTATCGCGTCCAGAGCAGCATGCTGCGTGCGCCGGGCTCACCGCTCGCGACGCCGTGCGTGAAGCCGCGGGCGTGGAGGATGGAGGCGACGCCCGGGATCGTGAGGGCGCCGAGGCCGAACATGGCGGCCTGGATCAGTCGACGGCGGTCGATGCGCATGGTCATGGGGGTCTCCGTGGGACGGTGGGCTGCGAGGGTCGGCGGGCCGGCAGGACGGCGTACGCCGCGACCGGTCCGCTGCGCAGGATACCGGAGCGCCGCACGGTAGAATGCGACGGTTCTGCGACACCCGTCGTTCGGAGGTGGACCCTTGGAGAGCCCCGAGACCTTCATCCTGCTCACCAACGCGACGATCCTGCTGTGCGCCTATTTCATCGTCTACCCGCGGTTCGCAGGCAGCGACCTGAACCGGCTGGCGCTCAACGACCTTGCGGCCAACGCGATCGCGATCGCCGTGGCGGGCTTCGCGTTCTTCGGCACCGGGCAGCGCTTCGACCTGATGTTCCTCGAGGTGGGCTGGTTCGGCTTCACCGTCGGGACATTTTTGTTGATGGAACTGCCGCTTTTCGTCTGGTATGCGCGTCGGTACGGGCTGAGCGGGTCGCGCGAGGGCTGAACGGTCAGCGCGCGGCGGCCTCGCGGTGCAGCGAGGCGGTGTCAGGCCGCAGGCCGCGCCATATCCTGAACGACTCGGCCGCCTGCTCGACCAGCATGCCGTAGCCCTGCTCGGCGCGCGCTGCGCCCTGGGTGCGCGCCCAACGCAGGAAGGGCGTGTCCGGCACGCCGTAGCCGAGGTCGTAGGCGACGCTCCGCGGTCCGAGCACGCCGGGCGACACGGGCGGCGTCGCGCCCTGCAGGCCGAGCGAGGTCGCATGCAGTACGAGATCGAAGGGGCCGTCACCGGCCTGCGCGGCGAGCGCGTCGTAGCCGCAACCCGAGAGCCGGGTCGCCGGCGCGTTGTCATCCGCCGCCCCCGCCTGCGCCTCGAACGCAGCAGCCAGCGCCTGCGCGCGCTCGGAAGTGCGGTTGGCGATGGTGAGCGAAGCCGGCGCCGCTTCGAGCAGCGGCCCGAGGATGCCGCGGGTGGCGCCGCCCGCGCCCAGCACCAGCACCCGCGCGTTCCGCACGCCGATGCCGAGACGCGCGAGATCGGCCATCAGGCCAGCGCCGTCGGTGTTGTCGCCGAGCAGCGTGCCGTCGGGCTGCTGCGCCAGCGTGTTGACCGCCGCCGCGAGCCGCGCGCGGTCGGTGAGGTGGTCGGCGAGCCCTGCGGCGGCTTCCTTGTGCGGTACCGTGACATTCATGCCGCGACCGCCCTGCGCGAAGAACCCGCGCACCGCTCGCTCGAAGTCGGCTGGCGCGGCATCGATGCGGCCGTAGTCGATGGCGTGCCCGGTGGCTGCGGCGAAGTGCGCGTGGATCGCAGGCGAGCGACTGTGCGCGATCGGATGGCCGATCACGGCGTAGCGATCGGGGGCGGGTGTCGGTGGGGACGAGGCCATGCGCGCAGCCTAGCGCAGCGACCCGACTAGCGCAGCGACCAACTGCCGCGATGCGGGGGGTCGAGTACCCGATGCAGGGCGGGCAGCCACTGCGCGGCCTGCGCATCGATCTGCCACGGCGGGTTGAGCACGAGCATCCCGGATCCGTTCAGGCCGACCCGGTTGTCGGGCGGAAGCAGGCAGAGTTCGGTGACGAGCGCAGGCACCGCCGGAGCGTCGGGCGGCTTCGGCAGACGCGCTCGCAGGCGCTCGAGCCAAGCGTCGGTGTCACGCCGGTCCTTGATGGGGTACCAGAGCGCGACCACGGCCGAGGGCAGGCGTTCGAGCACGGTGACGAGCGCTTGTTCGACGGCGCGTTGGTCGGCCACGCCGTCTTCGTAGGGCGGATCGATGAACACCAGAGCGCGCCGCTCGATCGGGGGCAGCCAATTCGGCAGGCGGCCGTAGCCGTCGGCGCATTCGATCACAACGCGCTCCACCACGGCCCTGCGTTCGCCTGCGAGCGCCGCCGGCGCGTAACGGGCGAGTGCGGCCACGGCCTCGCGCAGCGCGGCATGCTCGCTCGGTTGGGTCTCGATGAGCACCGTCCGGTCCTGCGGGCGCAGTGCGAGCAGCGCGAGCAACGGCGAACCCGGATAGGCCGCACGGTCGTGGCGTTCGCGGCGCAGCGTCTCGACGACGGCGATGTAATCGCTGATCCCGGTCGGCCAGCCCTCGGCGGGTGCCTCGACATCGAGCAGGCGCTCGACGCCCTCGTCGGCTTCGTGGCTGCGGTAGGCCTCGCTGCTCGAAAGGTCGTAGAAGCCGCGGCCGGCATGGGTATCGAGCAGCAGGAAACCTTTGTCCTTGCGGCAGAGTGCGCGCAACAACGAGAGCAGCATGATGTGTTTGTGCACATCGGCGAAGTTGCCGGCGTGGAAGGCGTGACGGTATTTCAAGCCCTGATTCTAGAGCGTTTTAGCCGCCCGCTTCTTGGCGGCGGCTTTCTTTTTCTTCTTCGCAGGGGTCTTCTTGGCAGCCGATCGCTTGATCTCAGGTCCGGTGTCGGTGTCGTCAGCCGGTGTGGTCGCGCCCTTCTTGGCCGCGCTTTTTTGGGTGCCGCCCTTTTTGGCACCGCCCTTCTTGGCGGCGTCCTTGCCGCCCCGACCGAAGCGTCCCCGACCCGGGCGTTGCGGTGCAGCGGCGAGCAGCGCGCGGCACTCCTCGAGCGTCAAGGTCTTCGGGTCGCGGTCCTTCGGGATGCGTGCGTTGCGGGCCTTGTCGGTGATGTACGGCCCATAGCGTCCGTTGAGCACCTGGATGTCGTCGATGCCGAAGTCCTGGATGGTACGGTTGGCGTCGGCCAACTTCTTGGCGGCGACCACCTCGCAGGCGCGCTCGAGGGTGATCGTGTAGGGGTCGTCCTCGATCTTCAGCGAGGCGTACTTGGCACCGTACTTGATGTAGGGGCCGAAGCGGCCGATGTTCGCCTCGAGCGGCTCACCCTCGGCGTTGTCACCGAGCTTGCGGGGCAGCTGGAAGAGCTGCATCGCCTCGTCGAAGTTGATGGTGTTCATCTTCTGGCCGGGACGCAGACCTGCGAAGCGCGGCTTGTCGGTGTCTTCACGGGTGCCGATCTGGACGAAAGGACCGAAGCGGCCCATCCGCACCGAGACCGGCTTGCCGCTCGCAGGATCGGTGCCGATCTCGCGCGACTGCGCCGCCTCGTCGCGCGTGACGGTCTTCTCGACCTGCTCCACCTGGTCGATGAAGGGCTGCCAGAACTTCTTCAAGGGTTCGATCCACGACTCTTCGCCGCGTGAGACGGCGTCGAGCTCGTCTTCCATGGCGGCGGTGAAGCCGTAGTCGAAGTAGCGTCCGAAGTGGGCGCTGAGGAAATTGTTGACGATACGGCCGATGTCGGTGGGGATGAAGCGCCGCCCGTCCATGTCGACGTACTCGCGGTCCTTGAGCGTGGTGATGATGGAGGCGTAGGTCGAGGGTCGGCCGATGCCGTGCTCTTCGAGAGACTTGACCAACGAGGCTTCCGAGAACCGCGGCGGCGGTTCGGTGAAGTGTTGCGAGCCGCGCAGCTTGATGAGCTGCACCGTATCGCCCTCGACGAGCGGCGGCAGGATACGGTCGTCGTCGTCCTCCGCGGCGTCGTCGACGCCTTCGAGATAGACCGCCATGAAGCCCGCGAACACCAGCGTCGAGCCGTTGGCACGCAGCAGGTGACGCCGTGGGCCGTCAGGGCCCGCCAGCAGATCGATGGCGACGGTATCGAACACGGCGTGCGTCATCTGGCAGGCGACCGCGCGTTTCCAGATCAGCGCGTAGAGGCGTTGCAGATCGTTGTCGATGCGGCCCTCGAGCATCTGCGGCAGCACTGCGGCGGAGGTCGGTCGGATGGCTTCGTGGGCTTCCTGGGCGTTACGCGATTTGTTCTTGTAGAAGCGCGCGCTCTCGGGCACCGACGCCTCGCCGTACAGCCGCGCGATGACCTGGCGGATCTCGCCGATGGCCTCGTTGGCGAGGTTCACGGCATCGGTACGCATGTAGGTGATGAGACCGACAGCGCCTTCGCCGTAGTCGACACCTTCGTAGAGCTGCTGTGCAAGGCGCATGGTGCGCTGGGCGGAATAACCGAGCTTGCGGGCGGCTTCCTGCTGCAAGGTGGAGGTGGTGAACGGGGGCGCCGGGTTGCGGTTGCGTTGTTTGCGGTCGACCGACAGCACGCGCAGCGCGCCGGGCGGCAGGAGGCGCGGCGCTTCAGGCTTCTCCGTCGCCGACGAGGCGGCATCCGCCAAGGTCTTGTCGAGGGATGCTGCAGGCGCCGGTGATCCGGCGCCGGTCGCTGCGCAGAGCGTCTGCTCCACGAAGAGCGCGCGGTCGGCGTCGGTGAAGCTGAACTGCTCGACCTTACGACCGTCGAATTCGACCAATCGCAGCGGGAAGGTCTGCGGACCCTGCGCAGCACGAGCCTCGCCCTCGGCATCGAGCGTCCAATACTCGCGCGGGATGAACGCTTGGATCTCGGCTTCGCGCTCACAGATCATGCGCAGCGCAGGGCTCTGCACGCGCCCTGCGGAGAGGCCGCGCCGCACTTTCTTCCAGAGCAGCGGCGAGAGGTTGAAACCGACGAGGTAGTCGAGCGCGCGCCGTGCTTGCTGCGCGTTGACGAGGTCGAGCGAGAGTTCCCGCGGATTCGCCACGGCTTCACGCACGGCGTTGCGCGTGATCTCGAAGAATTCGACGCGGTGCACCTGCTTGCCTTCGAGGTCGCCGCGCGCTTCCAGGAGTTCGCGCAGGTGCCAGGAGATCGCCTCGCCCTCGCGATCAGGGTCGGTGGCGAGGTAGAGCGACTTGGCTTTGCGCAGCGCGCGCGAGATGGCGTCCACATGCCGCTCGTTGCGCTCGATGATGTCGTATTTCATCGCGAACTTGCGCGTGGGATCGACGGCGCCTTCCTTGGGCACGAGGTCGCGCACATGACCATAGGAGGCGAGCACCTCGAAGTCCTTGCCGAGGTACTTCTTGATGGTCTTGGCCTTCGCCGGCGATTCGACGATGACGAGGTTATCAGCCATGGGCAGCCCGGAGGGTCAATGGGGCCGCGAGTACGGCAGGTCGAACACGATGTCTTCCATGCGCTCGCAGGCGAGTTCTTCGCCGGGTTGGCTGGAGAGCACCATCAGCGCGACCCATTTCAGCTGGTCGACATCGAGTTCCGCAGATTCAAGGGCGAGCAGGCGCTCGATGACGATCTCGCGTTGTTGCGGCGAGAGGATGCCGGTGCGCTCGAGCGCCAACAGGTAGCCGCGACAGTCGACGGGCAGGTGCTGGAGTTCGTCCTGCGTGAAGACACGCATGGCGCGCGCGCCGGACGGGGAGAGTTCCGGGCGATGGCGCTCTCCGGCGAGATCCGCCAACCAGTCCAAGGCCCGCTCGACGGTCTCGCCCTCGAAGCCGGCCTTCTGGAGGTCCTCGGCGAGCTCTTCACGCTCGGGCACGTCCGGGTCGTCGACCAGCATGTAGCGGTCGAAGACATAGATAAGGATGTCGAGTACGTTGCCGTGGTCGGTCATGGTGCAGCGGTCGGGTGTGCGGACTTCAAGGCCTCTGCCGTGGGTCTGGGACGATGGTCGCGGTCGGCACGACGGGCAGCCGACGATAGCGGCCCGCAGCGTCGCAGGTGATGCGTCCCCCGAGTTCCAGAGCCAAGAGCAAGGACGCAAGGGAACTGCTGGAAAGGCCGGTGCTCGCGATCAGCGCATCAGCGCTGGTTGGCTCAAAGCCGACGGCATCTAACAGTATTTCGGCGGGGTTGTCCAACCGCGAGGCCCCGTGCGAGGGGGTGTCCGGCTCATCCAGAAGGTCCATAACCAATTGATCTGGAACGGATATCCCGAGTTCGTCAAAAATGTCTTGGGCGCATTCGACCAGCACCGCCCCCTGGCGCAGCAGTTGGTGGCAGCCGCGCGACTGGGTGGAGTGGATGGAGCCCGGAATGGCGAGGATCGCGCGACCTTGCTCGCCGGCGTAGCGCGCCGTGATGAGCGAGCCGCTTTTCAGGGCCGCTTCGACCACCAGCACGCCGAGCGAGAGACCGCTGATGATGCGATTTCGTTGCGGGAAATGATGGGGTAAGGGCAGGGTGCCGGGTTGGAACTCGCTGACGAGCGCCCCCCCGGCTTCGAGGATCCGCTCCGCCAGAGCGGTGTTGGCGGGTGGGTAGCAGAGGTCGAGACCCGTGGCGCAGACGCCGAGAGTGGGCGCTCCGCCGGCCAGCGCGCCTTCGTGGCTCGCGGCATCGATGCCGAGGGCGAGTCCGCTGGTGATGGCGAGGCCAGAGCGGCCCAGACTGCAGGCGAACTCCCTTGCGGTGCTGCGGCCCAAGGCGGTCGGGCGACGGCTGCCGACGATGGCGATCTGGGGTGCCGCCAGCACGGCTGGGTGGCCTCGGACGAACAACAGCCCCGGCATCCCGGCGAGCGGCAGCAACTGCGGTGGATAACGCGGATCGATGGCGCTCAGCAGCTGCAGGTCGAGGCGTTCTACGGCGCGCGCCGTCGCTTCGACGGACGCGGGGGCGTGATGGACGAGGAGGCGCGCCGTCGAGGGCCGCCAACCGAGTGCGATGAGATCGGGTTCGCGGAGCTCGGTCACGGACTGCAGGCTGCCGGCCGCCGCCACCGCAGCCCGCAATTCCTCGGCGGTGATCGTCGGCGCCTGCGCCAGAGTGCAGAGGGCGAGCAAGTCCTCGGTCGGCATGAGGCGAATCATAGAAAGTGGGCTGGCCGCGGCCACGCTGCATTACGGGTGCGTTCGTATCGATTTGCGAGGGTCCCGAGGGGCCAGCGTGTATACTTTTAGCAACGAATTACCTTGCCACTGAGGTGCGCCTGATGGCCCTGCTCGAGATCCTTGAATTCCCAGACCCTCGGCTGCGCAACCGCGCACTGCCGGTGGCGACCTTCGATGCCGCGTTGCTGAAGTGGGTCGACGACATGTTCGAGACCATGTACGCCGCGCCCGGCATCGGGCTGGCGGCGCCGCAGGTCGACCGTCATGTGCGGCTGCTCATCATGGACCTCTCGCGCGATCGCAGCGAACCCCTGGTGTTCGCGAACCCGGAGATCCTCGCGCGCGATGAGATCGGCGTGATGGAAGAGGGGTGCCTGTCGGTCCCGGGCTTCTTCGATGAGGTCGAACGCGCGCAGCGCGTGCGCGTGCGTGCGCAGGATCGCCATGGGCAGACCTTCGAGATGGAATTGACCGGTCTGCATGCGGTCTGCCTGCAGCACGAGATGGACCATCTCGATGGCAAGCTGTTCGTCGACTACCTCTCGACGCTGAAGCGCGACCGCATCCGGCGCAAGCTCGAGAAGGAGCGTCGTGAGCGCGTAGCGGGTGGTCGTACCCCTGCCGGAGCTGCGCTCGGTCGTTGAGTCCCGGCTGACGCCCCTCGGCGTGCCGGCACCATCGCCCCGCTCCTGCCCATGCGCATCGCCTTCGCCGGAACCCCGGAGTTCGCCGTGCCGCCGCTCGCGGCGCTCGTGGCCTCGCACCACGAGCTCGTCGGTGTCCTGACGCAGCCCGATCGCCCGGCGGGGCGTGGGCGGCGTGTCGAGCCGGGCGCAGTCAAAGAATTCGCAATGGCGCATGGGCTGCCGCTCGCGCAGCCGACCAGCTTGCGTACGCCGGAAGGGCGCGCTGCGCTCGCGGCGTGGCGGCCGGATCTGTTGGTGGTGGTGGCCTACGGACTCATCTTGCCGCCGGAGGCGCTCGCCATCCCGCTGCGCGGTTGCCTCAACATCCATGGTTCCTTGTTGCCGCGTTGGCGCGGCGCAGCGCCGATCCAGCGCGCGTTGTTGGCGGGTGATACCGAGACGGGCGTCACGATCATGCAGATGGATGCCGGGCTCGACACCGGCCCGGTGTTGCTCGAGAAGCGTCTCGCCATCCAGCCGGAGGACGATGCGGCGAGCCTGCACGCGACGCTGGCTGCGCTCGGGGCGCAGGCGTTGCTGGAGGCATTGACCGGTCTCGAAGCAGGTCGGCTCGTGCCGCGCCCGCAAGCAGCCGAGGGTGTCACCTACGCGGCAAAGATCGAGAAGACCGAGGCGCGCATCGACTGGCAAGACGATGCCGTAGCGATCGCGCGTCGGGTGCGGGCGTTCCGGCCTTGGCCGGTCGCCGAGACGAGTTGGCGTGGCGAGCAGTTGCGGGTGCACCGCGCGCGCGCCTTGGCGGGGGAGCCCGCGACGACGGCGGTCGCCACGACCGCCCCAGCCGCGACGCCTGGCCTGCTGCTCGGCCTGTGCGATGACATGTTGGTGGTGGCGTGCGGCCGCGGTCGGCTCGGCATCCTTGAATTGCAACGCGCCGGTCGGCGCAGTCTCGGAGCGCGCGAGTTCGCGCATGGTCTGCAGACGACAGACGAGGTGTTCATATGAGTGGTGATGGATCTGCCGAACGCTCCGGGCTCGCGCCGGGTGCCGCGACGCTGGCCGCGGCGGTACAGGCGGTGAGCGCCGTGGCGCACGAGGGCCGGTCCGCTGATGTGGCGCTGCTCGCGGCCGAACCGCGAACCGATCGCGCGGCGGTGCGCGCCATCGCGTTGGGTACGCTGCGTTGGTACCTGCGCCTGGCCCCTGCGGTGGCGCAGGTCGTCGCGCGCAACGCGGAGGATCTCGTGCCGTTGCTGCGTGCGCTGTTGGTCACGGCCGCGCACCAGGTCGAGCACTCGCGCGGCGCACCTGAGGTGAGCGTGCATCTCGCCGTGGATGCGGCGCGTGCGCTCGGGCTCGGTCGTGCAGCGGGGCTCGTCAACGCGGCGATGCGCCGCTTCGTGCGCGAGCGGGAGACCCTGTTCGCCGCGCTGGATGCCGATCTCGCGGTGCGCACGGCGCATCCGGCGTGGTTGGTGGATCATCTGCAGCAGGCTTGGGGCGATCGTACCGTCGCGCTTCTCGAGGCGTTCGATGAGCATCCGCCCATGGTGTTGCGGGTGGCGGGCGATCGCGACGCGTATCTGGCCACTTTGGCGGCAGAGGGCCGTGCGGCGACCGCGAGCCCGTGGGCGCCCGACGCGGTGATCCTCGAGCGTTCGGTGGCGGTCGCGACCCTGCCCGGTTTCACCGCGGGTGCGGTCTCCGTACAGGATGCCGGCGCGCAGCTCGCGGCGCGCTTGCTGGCGGCGGGTCCGGGACAACGGGTGCTCGATGCCTGCGCAGCGCCGGGCGGCAAGACGGCGCACATCCTGCAAAGCGCTGCACCGCCCATCGACCTGTTGGCCATCGATATCGAGCCGCAGCGGCTCGCGCTCGTCGCCGGGACGCTGCAGCGGATCGGGCTGGCGGCGCGGTTGCGCGCGGTCGATCTGGCGGCCTTCGGCGTACTCGATGCCGAGGCGCCGTTCGATCGGATCTTGCTCGATGCGCCCTGCTCGGCGACCGGCGTGATCCGTCGGCATCCGGACATCAAACTGTTGCGCCGACCGGAGGATATCGCGGCTTTTGCGCGCCTTCAGGGTGTGCTGCTCGATCGCTGCTTCGCGAAGCTCGCGCCCGCCGGCCGCATGGTCTATGCAACCTGCTCGGTGTTGCCGCAGGAGAACGAGGTGGTGGTGCAGGCGTTCCTAGACCGGACCCCTGCAGCGCGATCGGCGGATTGGCCAGCGGATGTGGAACCGCCACCGGGGTCGGTACACGGGGCTTGCGGCGTGCAGTTGCTGCCCGGCGCCGGTGCCGGCACGGATGGATTTTATTATGCTTGCCTCGGCAGGAGAGAACACGCATGAGCGGTCATGTACGGCAGGGGCAGACGGTGCAGGCCGGTCGGCTGATCGGCTGGTTGGCGGCGCTCGTCGTTCTCTGGTCGCCGACCGCCGCACGGGCTGAGACGCTCGCCGGCACGCCTGAGGTGCGTGCGGCTTTCGTCTCTTTGGTGTCGGGCGTGTACCAGCTGAACGCCGAGATCGACTACTCCGCCAACGACGAGACGGCCGCTGCGCTGCGCGATGGTGTCAAGCTCTCCTATGACATCGAGGTCAGCGTCACACGGGGCCGTCGTTTCTGGCTCGATGCCCAAGTGGTCGCCGTGAACCTGAACCGGGAGCTCAGCTATCACTCGGTGAGCGAGCGGTTCGTGGTGAAGGACCCGCTGAACGAAGGCGACCCGCAGTCGTTCGCCTCGCTGGCGGAGGCATTGCAAGAGATCGGTCGTGTAAAAGATTGGCCGATCCTCGTCGCTGCCCAGGTGCCTGCTGAGGAATGCTCGGTCAACCTGCGCTCGAGCGTGCGCCGTGGGCGCCTCACCGGCAGCTTGCGCGTGCTCATGTTCTGGTCGGACGATTGGCTGCTCCGAAGCGAGTGGTATTCGTGGTCGCTGCCACGATAACCACGAGGCGTACCGTCGGCTTGCTGGCGCTCGGTGCGCTGGCCGTGATCTTTGCGCTCGTCGGCTTGTCCGTGTCGGCGGAGAACTCTGCGCAGTTCGAACGCCTGCAACCTTGGATGCTGCTCGGCAGCGCGTTGGCGGTGTTATTTCTCGCGTTGCTGATCCTGCGCAAGGTCCTCCAACTCGCGGCGGCACGACGCCGTGGTGCGCCAGGCTCGCGCCTCACGATCCGGACGGTGACGGTGTTCGGCTTGTTGGTGGCGTTGCCGCTCGTGACGGTCTATCTGTTCTCGCTCGGCTTCCTCAACCGCGGCATCGACAGCTGGTTCCGTGTCGAGGTCAAGCAGAGCCTCAATGATTCGGCGTCGCTGTCGCGCGGGATGCGCGACCTGCTGTTGCGCGAGCATGGCTCGATGGCCGAGTCTTTCGCGCGCCGCCTCGCGGTGCTGCCTTCGGGCGAGATGTTGGTGGCGCTCGATGACGAACTCGAGTTCAGCGGCGCCAAAGAGATCGTCGTCTACGGACAGTACGAGCGCATCTTGGGTGCCGCCAGCCGTTCGGTGCCGGACTCGCTGCCCTCGAGGCCGCCTGCGGAGCTGGTGCGACGGGTGACCGATGGCGGTACCTTCGTCAGTTTCGAGCCGCTCGGCGGCGATAACTTCGTGATCCGTGCCGCCGCGCCGGTGTCGATGGCGGCACCCGGGCCGCTCGATGCGCGTTTCGTGGTCGCGACCTATGATCCGCCGAGCCGCTTCGCCGAACTGACCGAGTCGATCGACCGTTCGCGATCCACCTACGCCGACGTCGAGGCTTTACGCGAACCCCTCAAATACAGCTTCCGGGTGACGCTCACCTTGGTGCTGCTCATCACCATGCTGGCGGCCATCTACGGCGCGATCCACGCTGCGGAAGTGCTGTTCCGGCCGGTGCAAGACCTCATGGCAGGCACTCGGGCGGTGGCGCAGGGCGATCTGGTGACCCGCGTGCCGCTCACCTCGAGCGACGAGATGGGCTTCCTCGTGCAGGCGTTCAATGATATGACCCGCAAGCTACGGCTGGCGAGCGAGGAGAATGTGGCGAGCCGGATGGCCGCCGAGCGGGAGCGCGAGCGGCTGGCGGTGATCCTGGCGCGTCTGTCCTCGGGTGTGCTCGCCGTCGACCAGTCGTTGGTGCTGCAACTGGCCAACGAAGCGGCGGGCCTGATCCTCGGCGCGGACCTCTCCGCGCAGACCGGTCGGCCGCTCGGCGAAGTCGTGGCGGGGGATGATCGGCCGCGGCAGTTCGCGGCGCTGTTGGCGGAACGCTTCGCTGGCGGCGCCACCGAGTGGCGTGGACAGATCGAGCTCGTGGGCGACGGCAGCACGCAGTCGCGTGTGCTCGCCTGCGCCTGCGTGCCGCTGCCGCAGGCCGGACAGCAGCCCGTGTTCGTGATCGTCTTCGAGGACATCACGCGTCTGTTGCAGGCCCAGCGCGATGCGGCATGGGGTGAGGTGGCGAGGCGGCTCGCGCACGAGATCCGTAATCCGCTCACGCCCATCCAGCTGTCGGCGGAGCGCATGCGGCGGCGTCTGTTGCCGTCGCTGCGTGGGCCGGACGCCGAGATGTTGGACCGTTCGACCCACACCATCGTGCAGCAGGTCGAATCGATGAAGCAGATGGTCAACGATTTCAGCGAGTATGCGCGGGCGCCCGCGTTGCGTTCAGCGCCGTTCGATCTCAACCAGCTGGTGATCGAGGTCGCCGACCTCTACCACGCGCAGGAGCCCGCCATCCCGGTGGAGACCGTGCTCGATCCGCGGCTCATCGGGTTCTCAGCCGACCGTGGACGGGTGCGGCAGGTGCTCAACAACCTGTTGACCAACGCGCTCGAAGCCTTGGACGGACACCGACCTGCGGCGATCGAGGTGCGCACCTCGATCATCGATACGGGTGGCGTGGAACGGGCGCAGATCACCGTGTCGGACAACGGTCCAGGCTTCCCGCCCGAGCTCCTCGGCCGCGTCTTTGACCCGTATGTCACCAGCAAGCCGAAGGGCACCGGCCTCGGTTTGGCTATTGTCAAAAAGATCGTCGATGATCATGGGGGCAGCATCGAGGCGGAGAACCGACCTGAGGGCGGCGCCCGTGTCCGTGTTATGTTGCCGTTCAACCCTGACGGCCGAGAACAGGCCGCAGGTGAGCGGCGGTCCGAGGTGCGGAGGGAGCGGGCATGACTGCAGCGCATATATTGGTGGTGGACGACGAAGCCGATATCCGCGGCTTGGTCAGCGAGATCCTGTCCGAGGAAGGCTACGAAGTGGAGGTGGCGGCTGACGCCGCGCAGGCGCGCGTCATGCGTGCCCGTCGCGAGCCCGACCTCGTGCTGCTCGACATCTGGATGCCGCAGGTCGACGGCATCACCTTGCTGCGTGAATGGTCGGCGAGCATCGCCGAAGGTTGCCCGGTGGTGATGATGTCCGGGCACGGTACCGTCGAAACCGCGGTCGAGGCCACGCGCCTCGGTGCCTTCGATTTCGTCGAGAAGCCGTTGTCGCTCGCCACCTTGTTGCGGACCGTCGAGCGCGCGCTCGAAAGCGGGCGCGAGCGGCTCGTGGTGAACCGTCGGGTGTCGGTGATGATGGCAGCGCCAGCGGGCAAGAGCCGAGCGATGCAGCAGGCGCGTGCCGATCTCGCCCGCGCCGCCTCAGGCAGGGACCCGGTGCTGCTGGTCGGTGAGCACGGCACGGGCCGAGAGGCGTTCGCGCGCTACCTGCACGGTCAAGGGCCGCGTGCCGATCAACCTTTTGTCATGATGGTGGCGAGCGCGCTGCGCGACACCGACGCAGAAGCGGTGCTGTTCGGCCGCGCCGAGGGTGAGGGCGGCGCCGGACTCATCGAACAGGCCGCGCAAGGCACGCTCTTCGTCAGCGAACTCGGCGACCTGCCCGCCGCTGCCCAGCGCCTGTTGCTCGGGGTGCTCGAGAGCGGTCATTGGTCGCGGCTCGGTGATCCCCGGCAACATGCCTTGGAGGCCCGCCTCGTCGCGGCGGTGCAGCCTGATGTCGAGCATCCGGCGGCGGCCGGTGCCTCCGCATCGCCGGTGCGGCGCGATCTGTTCGCACGGATGGGTGGCGTCGTGGTGCGGGTCCCGCCGCTTCGCGAATACGCGGAGGATGTCCCGGATCTGCTGCGTCAGACCGTCGACCGGTTGGTCGATGCCGAGGGTCTGGAGTTCCGCCGCTTCGGTGTCGCCGCGCAGAACCGGCTCCGCAACTACCCATGGCCCGGCAATGTGCAGGAACTGCGCGGCATGGTGCGTCGAGTCCTGATGCGCGGGGGTACCGAGGAGGTCTCGCTGGAGGAGACCGAGCGGGAGATCGCGCAATCGATGCCGCCCAGCGAGATGCTGGTCAAGCAGGACCTCTTGTCGCTCGGCTTGCGCGAGGCGCGCGAGCACTTCGAGCGCGCGTATCTGCAGCAGCAACTGCTGCTGTGTCAGGGCAAGGTCGGCCAGCTCGCCAAGCGGGTCGGCATGGAGCGCACCCACCTCTACCGCAAACTGCGCTCGCTCGGCATCGATTTCCGCGGCGTCCCCGAAGAACCGGAGGGCTGAGAGAAAGTCGATCAGTCGCCGACGCGGATGGCCTCGGCCGTGATGTCTGCGTTGCTCAGTGCCATGCGTATGCGGTTCAGCTCATCGAGTTTGCTGAACGGGCCGACCTGCACGCGGTGGAAGTCGACGGAATCGATGGTCACGCGTTGCTGGGACGCGGTGATGCCGAGACGCGCGACCTTGGCGCGGGTCCGATCGGCGTCGGCCACGTCGCGCCAGTTGCCGAGCTCGATCACATAGGTGCCTGGGCGTTCGATCATCGAGATCGGCAGACCCGAGCCGGCATCTTTGACCGGATCCGGGACCACCAC
>CALGVD010000110.1 GCA_937920275.1 uncultured Pseudomonadota bacterium | reverse complement strand
CTATCCCGCCCGTACCGGTCCTCGAAGCGGACGATGTCGTCCTCGCCGAGGTAGCTGCCCGACTGCACTTCGATGATGTGCAGCGGGATCTTCCCCGGGTTCTCGATGCGGTGCTTCGCGCCCAACGGGATATAGGTGGACTCGTTCTCCTCGAGCAGGAACACCTCATCGTTGCGCGTGATGCGCGCGGTGCCGGACACCACGATCCAGTGCTCGGCACGGTGGTGATGCAGCTGCAGCGACATCGAGGCGCCGGGGTTCACCGAGAGCCGCTTCACTTGGTAGCGCTCACCGCTCTCGACGCTGTCGTAGGAGCCCCAAGGGCGGAACACCTCGCGGTGCAAAGAATGCTCGGAGCGGCCTGCGGCCTTGATGCGCGCGACCAGCGCCTTCACATCCTGTACGCGATCGCGCGGCGCGACGAGCACCGCGTCCTTGGTCTCGACCACCACATGCGAATCGAGGCCCACCGTCGCGACCAGCCGGCTCTCGCTGAACACGAACGAATCGCGGGTGTCCTCGGCGATCACATCGCCGCGCAGCACGTTGCCGTCGGCGTCGGACTCGATCGCCGCATGGAGCGACGACCACGAGCCGACATCGCTCCAACCGGCGGCGAGCGGCACCACCACCGCATCGCGGGTCTTCTCCATCACGGCGTAGTCGATCGAGTCGCTGCGGCAGGCACCGAAGGTCTCGGCATCGACCCGCACGAAATCGAGGTCGGCCTTGGCCGCCTCGAACGCCGTCTGCGCGGCCGCCGCGATGTCCGGCGCCTGTGCCGCCAGTTCACGCAGATAGCGGCGCGCGCCGAACAGGAACATGCCGCTATTCCAATAATGATCCCCGGAGGCGACGAAGCGCTCGGCGGTGCCAAGGTCCGGCTTCTCGACGAAGCGGTCGATGGCGTAGACCGCGTCCGCCGCACTGGCGCCCGCCAGACCCGCAAGCGGCGCCGCCGCCCGGCGGATGTAGCCGTAGCCCGTCTCGGGGCCCTCTGGGACCACGCCGAAGGTCACGAGCCGCCCCGCCTCGGCCGCCGGCAGCGCCGCCCGTACGGCCGCCTGGAAGGCCGCCCGGTCACGCACCACATGGTCGGCGGGCAGGACGAGCAACAGCGGACCCGGGTCGGCGGCATCGCCCGACGCGGCAGCCGCCGCCAGCGCCACATGAGCGGCCAGCGCGATGGCCGGGGCGGTGTTACGCCCGATGGGCTCCAACACGATCCGTGCGCCCTCCACGCCCGCCTGACGCAGCTGCTCGGCCACCATGAAGCGGTGGGCCTCGTTGCAGACCACGACCGGGGCCGACACCCCCGGCAGACCCGCCGTGCGGGCCACGGTCGCCTGCAGCATGGTCTCGCTGCCCCCCGCGAGCGGGAGGAGTTGCTTGGGGAAGTGCTCACGGGAGAGCGGCCAGAGGCGCGTGCCCGAACCCCCGGACAGGACGACAGGGATGATCACGATGTGGAGTCTACCGCGAGCGACGCCCCACGGCCGATGCCGTAGTAGGTGAAACCCAGCCGCAGCATGAGCGCCGGGTCATAGAGGTTGCGGCCATCAAAGATGACGGGCTGGGCGAGTCGCTCGCGCAGCAGGTCGAAGTCCGGACTGCGGAATTCCTGCCACTCGGTGACGATGGCGAGCGCGTCAGCCCCCTCGAGCGCTTGGGCGGCGCTGGCACAGAGCGTCAGCGGTGCTGATGCAGGCTCGCCCGAGCCGTCACCCAAGCGATCGGCGTACAAGCGTCCCGCCTCGCCCATCGCCACCGGGTCGTAGGCGCGCACACGCGCACCGGCCTGCCACAAGGCTTCCATGAGCACGCGGCTCGGCGCCTCGCGCATGTCGTCGGTGTTGGGCTTGAAGGCGAGCCCCCAGAGCGCGATCGTACGCCCAGCGAGATCACCGCCGAAATGCGCGACGATGCGCCGGAAGAGCACCTGCTTCTGCGCGGCGTTGACCGCCTCGACGGCCTGCAGCAGTTGCGACCCGGCGCCCGCCTGCGCCGCGGTCCGCTGCAACGCCTGCACATCCTTCGGGAAGCAGGACCCGCCGTAGCCCGCGCCCGGGTAGATGAAGGCATAGCCGATACGCGCATCCGCGCCGATACCTTGCCGTACCTTCTCGATGTCGGCCCCGACCTGCTCGGCGATACCGGCCAATTCATTGATGAACGAGATCTTGGTGGCGAGCATCGCGTTGGCCGCGTATTTCGTGAGCTCGGCGGACCGCAGATCCATCACGATCAGCCGGTCCCGGTTGCGCGTGAAGGGGTCGTAGAGCGCCCGCAGGGTCTCGATGGCACGCGGCGAATCCGTGCCGATGACCACGCGATCGGGCTTCATGAAGTCCGCGATGGCCGCGCCTTCCTTCAAAAACTCCGGGTTCGAGACCACATCGAAAGGATGATCCACACCGCGCGCGGCCAGCGCCTTCGCGATCTCGGCGCGCACCCGGTCCGCCGTGCCGACCGGGACCGTCGACTTGTCGACCACGATGCGATAGCCATCGAGATGCGCTCCCACCGTGCGTGCCACCGCGAGCACATGACGAAGATCCGCCGAGCCGTCCTCATCGGGCGGCGTACCGACCGCGATCAGGATCACCTCACCGTGCGCGATGCCTGCCGCCGCATCGGTCGTGAAGGTCAGACGACCCGCACGGGCATTGCGGGCGATCAGGGACTCTAATCCGGGTTCGTGGATCGGCACCTCGCCGCGCTGCAAGCGCTCGATCTTGCCCGCATCGATGTCGACGCAGAGCACGCGATTACCCGCATCGGCGAAGCAGGCGCCCGAGACGAGCCCGACATAACCGGAACCGAAGATCGTGATGCGCATGGCGGCGCGGGTCGCGCGTCAGGGAATGGTTTGATCGTCGCCGCCGACGCGCGGGCGCCGCGGCGACAGGTGCGCGACCTTGTTGTCGCCCGCATCCGCTGCGATCGTGGTGGACGCCGGGCGACCGAGCGCGTTCCAGATCAGATCGTGCGCCGAGGCCGAGGGCACATACTCGACCACCAAAGTCTTGAGGGTCGCGAGCAGCCCGGCGCAGTCGCCGTTGCGCGCCGTGGCATCGAGCTGGGTCAACAACGGCTCCAACTGCGCCCAAGGCAGATGATGCTCCACCGCCCGCATGATCATCGGATGCTCGGTGCCCGAGACATCGTTGCCGATGAGCAGTTCTTCATAGAGTTTCTCGCCGGGCCGCAGACCGGTGAACTGGATCTCGAGGTCGCCGTTGGGGTTCGTCGCGTCGCGCACCGTGCGCCCGGCCAAGCCGATCATGCGCCGCGCCAGATCGACGATGCGCACCGGCTGACCCATATCGAGCACAAACACATCGCCCCCCTGCCCCATGGCACCCGCCTGGATGACCAGCTGCGCCGCCTCGGGGATCGTCATGAAGTAGCGGATCACATCCGGGTGCGTCACCGTCACCGGGCCGCCCTTGCGGATCTGCTCCTGGAAGAGCGGCACCACCGACCCCGAAGAAGCCAGCACGTTGCCAAAGCGCACCATCGCGAAACGGGTCTTGGAACCGCGACCTTGCAGGGCCTGCAGCACCATCTCAGCCGCGCGCTTGGTCGCGCCCATCACATTGGTCGGGTTCACCGCCTTGTCGGTCGAGACCAGCACGAAAGCCTCGACGCCGGCCTCGATCGCCGCCTCCGCCGTCACCCAAGCGGAAAAGGTGTTGTTACGGACCCCCTCAACGGCGTTGTTCTCGACGATGGGCACATGCTTGTACGCGGCCGCGTGGTACACCGTCTGCACGCCGTAGGCGCGCATCGCAGGCAGGATACGATCGCGACGCTTGGCGTCACCCAGCAACGGAATCAACTCGATCCCGAGACCCTCCACGCCGATGATCATCGACAGCTCGCGTTCCAGGTTGTAGAGCGCGATCTCGGAGACCTCGAGCAACACCAACCGGCGGGGACCGTTGCGCAGGATCTGACGGCAGAGCTCCGAACCGATCGAACCGCCCGCGCCCGTCACCATCACCGACTTGTTGCGGATGCAGGCCGCGAACAACGCGCCGTTCGGACTCACCGAGTCGCGACCGAGGATATCGGCGACATCGAGCTCGCGGATGTCCTCGGGACGCGCGTCACCGGAGATGATCTCGGACATGTCGGGCAAAGATTTCACATGCACGCCGAGGGGCAGCAGCGAGGCGAGGATCTCTTGACGGCGTTTGCGGGACGCAGAGGGGATCGCGAGCAGGACGCTCACCCCCTTCCATTTGCGCACCAGGGCGGGCAGACCTGCGGGCGCCACCACCGGCAGGCTGTTGATGAGCGCGCCCTGCATCGATCGCTGGTCATCGACGAAGGCGACCGGACGGTACTCGCGGCTACCGTGCAACGCGACCGCGATCTGCCGACCTGCGGCGCCCGCGCCGAAGATGACCAAGGGTTCCGCATCATCATCCGGGAACGCGTTCAACAGATGCCGCGCCAATAGGCGTGAGCCACCGACGAAAAGGACCGCCAACGCGGCATAGATGACGAACACCGACCGCGGCAGCGGCGCGGCGGCCAGAAAGAAGGTGTCGTAGAGCGCCGAAACGATCGCGGACAACAGGACACCCGCCAAGATCGCGTAGCTTGCGCTCGACCCGAGGAATCGGACCACCGAGTGATAGAGCCCGGTCGCGAGGAACGCGCCCATGGCGAACAACAGCGCCACCAACGACAGCGCGATCACCTGCACATCGCCCGCAGGCCAAAGATCCGTCCTGAGCGCGACCGCGCAACACAGCGCGAGCGGGATCAGCAGGACATCCGTCGCCGCCATCAACACGCGCTTGGCCCGGCGCGACCACCCCGTCAACCAACCGACGAAGCGGGTCGGCCCGCGCAGCCAAGCGGCGCTCGGTGACATCAGAGCGATCCCACCGCCGCCACGGCGATCGCGACGTTGTAGATGATGGAGGTGACCGCCTGCCAGAAGGGCAGCGGCGGCAAGCGTTCGGTATCGAGCGGCGCGACGATGGTGTCGCCCGGCTGGATGCCCGCCTGCCCGCCGCGACCGAACCAGCTGTTGTTCGCGCCGACCACGCTGCCGTTGGCGCGCACCACATAAACGCGGCCCTTGTCCGCTTTGCGCGACAATCCACCACTCAGCGCGACGTAATCGTCGCGGGTGAGACCTGATTGGTAGAGGTGCGAGGTGCCGTTCTGCACTTCGCCGAGCACCGTGACCTCTTGGCGCAAGCGCGGGATCACGAGCTGATCGCCGTCGCGCAGCAGGACATCCGAACGCGCCCCGATGCTGCCCGCCAAAACCCCCTCGAGGTCGATCACGAGACGACCCAACGCCTTGGACCCTTTGAGCTGACCCAGCAGGCCCTGAGCCTGGGCCACGGACTGCGCCGTCTGCGCCGTCTGGGCGCCCTGCGACAACTGGATGGAGGTTGCCGCCAGGTCACTCTGCAGGCGCTCGGTCAATTGGTCGATCTGCTGCTGCTCGCGCTCCAAAAGTTCACGGCGGGTGAACACCGAGCCTTGCGCGAAAGCGAGCGAGGTCAGACCGCCCGCACGCTCGAGCACCGAGCGAAGCGTCTCGCCGCGTCGGATCGGATAGGTGCCCGGGAAACGCACCTCGCCCCGCAGGATGATGGACTCCTGCTTGCCCCACTCCGGCAATTCTTTGATCGTCAGGGTATCGAAGGCCTGCAGGGTGACATCCGCCGCCGGATCGCCACGGCGCACGGCCGCAAGGTCGATCTCGAGGAGTTCGCTCGCGCGCTCGCCGCCGGTGCTGCGGAAACGGGTGAGTTCTGCCTTGCCGCCGAAGGCCGCGTCGTCCAACTGCCCGCCCGCGCGCAGCAGGTCGCTGATGCGCATGCCGGGCTCGAGCGGATACTCGCCCGGCGCCTTCACGCGACCCCCGATGCTGATGATCTCGGTCGGCGCCTCGAGACCCGACTGGCGACGCAGTTCGGTCAACAGCGGCTCGAGCACTTGCCGACGGCTCGAGGCCGCATCGAACACGATCACCCGGTCGCGTGCGGCGAGCCGGATGTCGGCGTCTCCGCCCGGCTGGCGCAGCGCCGCCCCAAGATCCGCCGACAGCACGACGAGACGCCGATCCTGCGGCATCTCGCGACGGATCAGCACATAGCCGAGATCGGCGTTCGGCCGGAGTTCATCCACAGACGAGATGAGTTGCGTCAGGCGCAGACCCTCGCGCCACGCGACCGCGCCCGGTCGGAACACATGTCCCTCGAGCACCACGCCCGCGTCCAAGGTCGGCCGCACCCGCGCGACACGGATGCTGTCGCCGTTGCGCAGCTTCTCGCTGCGGCCCGTCTGGGTGTTCTGCGGGAAATCGAAGGCGACGAGGCGCTGGTCTTCGCCACGGCGCACCACCGTGACACGGCGCTCGTCGGCGTCCGGCGTGAGTCCGCCCGCCAAAGAAATCAACGCCGACAGCGGGGTGTTGCCGCGCAGTTCATAGATCGCCGGGCGGCGCACTTCGCCATCGACCGCAGCGGTCGGGCCCACCGTCGGGATGAAGATCACATCGCCCGCCTGCAACTTGCCGTCGTGCGTGGTGTCGCCGCGCAGCAGCAGATCATAGAGGTCGAGCCGTCGCACGACCGTGCCGCGGCGCTTGAGCTGGATATCGCGCAGCGACCCCGTGGTCTTGATGCCGCCCGAGGCGTAGAGCGCACTCGTGATGGTGGATAGACCGCTCACGGTGTAGGACCCCGGCTTGTTGGCCTCGCCCACCACGAACACGCTGATCGAGCGCGTATCGCCCATGCCGACGCTCACCTGCGTGCCGATCATCTGGCGCGCGACCCGCGCCTCGATGTCCTCGCGCACGGCATCGAATTTTTTGCCCGCGACCGGGATCGGCCCGAGTTCCGGGAAGTTCACACGACCATCGCGGCCGACCATGAGCCGCAGCGTGCGGTTCTGCGCGCCGAACAACTGCACCGTCAACTGGTCGCCCGCACCAAGCGTGTAATCGGCGGGGACCGGGACATCGTTCAAGGGCGCGAAGGTGCTCGGGGAATCATTGAAGAGGTCGTAGCCGAAGGGCTTGAGGCCCGCGAGGCCGACCCGCGACACGGGCAGCCGTGTGACCTTGGTCTCGAAGCGGCGCAGCGACGGGTCGGCGGCAAGGCGGCGGTTCGCCTGCTGCTCGCTCAAGCCCCCCAAGGCGATCGGCTCGAGTCCCGGCAGCTGCAGCGCCGCCGAACGATCGAGCTGGTAGGGATTGCGACGCAGAACGGACTCGATGAACACTTGATCGGCGGGGTCGGCTGTCGCCGCGGCATCGGCGGGCTGGGCGCGAACGATCTCGAGCAGCACGGTGTCCTCGGGCTGGAAAGTCAGCGCCTTGCGGGCGCGCTCAAGCGAGGCCTCGCGGGCGGCGTCCGCGTACCGTTCAGCCGAGGCCTCCCCGACCACCGGCTGCCCCGGCGCCCGTGTGGCGCCCGGCGTCGCCCCGGGATCGTCGGTCGAGATCCCCAATTGCTCCATCAGCGCCGCCCGATCGGACGGGCTCAGGGACTTCAACATCTCGAGCTGCTGGGGGCTGGGCGCCTGGGCCGAGGCTGAGGCCATGACCGCGACCACGCCGACCGCCAAGAGAACACGTCGCAAGAATCGCATCCGACCCCCTGACTGGGCAGAGAAAAAGGTGCCTCGAGGCACTGCATCAAAACGGGGCGAAGTATACTCCAGCCCTATGTCACCTGCAGGACGCCTCACCCCGGACCTCCGTCGGTGGATCATCGCGCAGGCCGAGGCCGGCCATCCGCCCGAGGTCATGCTCAAATCCATGACCGATGCCGGCTGGACCGAGGCGGCGGCGCTCGACGCGCTCGAATCCACGCTACGCCTGAAGGCGGCGGAGATCGACAGCCGCCAAAAACCGTCCCCGGGCAGTCGGTCCGGCGCCTGACGGATGGCCGAGCACCCTTGGTCCGGCCTGGCCTGCTTCCCGCTCCTGGTGCCGGACTTCATCTCTGAGGTCGAACGCACTCAGGCACTCGGGTTCCTCGCCGCCCACGAGGCGGACTTCGGGGCGACCGACCGGACGGATTACTGGGCGGGTCGCACGCTGACCCTGCCGCAGGTGCGCGACCCGGCCACCCGAACGCTGCTGCGCGAGCTGCAGCGCCGCATCATCCGCACGGTGCACGGCGTCCTCGAAGAACGCCTCGGCCCGCAGCCGCCGCTCTACGCCGATGTCATCAACTTCGCGCGTTGGCCACCCGGCTATGAACTATTGCCGCACGCCGATGCCGAAAATCCCGGCGGCGAACCGCATCCGTATCCGTGGCGGCATTTCGCGTCGGTGATCTATCTCAACGACGACTACGGCGACGGCGCGATCCACTTCCCGGAACTCGGCATCGAACTGCGGCCACCGGTGCGCACGCTGCTCGTGTTCCCGGGCACGCTCGACTATCTGCACGGCGTGCGGCCGGTCACCCACGGGATGCGGCATACGCTCGCCTCGTTCCTGACCTTCGATCCGGCCCATGAAAGTACCTGACGATCGCATCCTCGCGCTGCCCTACGACGACCACTACGCCGGGTTGCAGGACGAGGTCTTCCTGCCGCTGCGCGGCCAGCACAAGCGCGACTGGTTCTCGAAGCACGCCTATCTCTGCCTGCCGCTCGTGATCGGCAACCAATACGGTTTTGCGGTGAAATCGCTGTTCCACGCGACTTTCCTCTGGAACGGCGGGCCCGAACCCGCCGACACCACGATCACCGTGCACAACACCGAAGAGGCCGACGCCTTCGGTGGCCTGCAACTTCTCGCTTCGCAGTTCGGGCTCGGCATCGTGACCGTGCAGACGGCCTTCGCGCTGCGCACCCCGCCCGAAGTGAACCTGATGACGCTGCAGCCGCCGAACGCGTTCATCGACGGCCTGCAGAACCTGACCGGCGTCGTCGAAGCCGATAATCTGCGGCGCGATTTCACCTTCAACCTGAAGATCACGCGGCCCGATCACCCGATCGAGATCAAGGTCGGCGACCTGCTCGCGGCGGTGCTGCCGATCCCGCGCGGATTCGTCGAGAAGTTCGAGATGGTCGACGCCTACGAGGCCGTATCACCCGACACGGTCGCCCTCGAGCAGCAGACCGCGCGCGATTTCGGGCGCGAGCGGGAAGAGGTCGACGCGAAGAACAAGCGTGGCGTCGGGCGCCGGTATTTCAAGGGCGAAGACGTCTACGGCCAAAGATTCGAGCACTCGCACCAGCAGGTGCTCACGGCCCCCGGCGCCACTCGACGAACCCGTAAGCCTCGGAGTTGAAGGCCCCGACACCGACGCGGAGCGTGCCGAGGTTCCCCGCGCCTGCGCCAAGCGGTTGTCGCCATCCCAACTGTATGTCGTCGACGCGGCGCGGCGCGGGCGCCAAGGCGTGGGAGGTGTCGGGCGTGCCGCCATAGCGGTTGAGGTCCACACGCCGCGCGAGCGCGCTCCACGACTGTCCCGAGGGCCGCACCCAGACCGCGCCGATGGCGAGCATCCGGCTGTCGTTGTCCATCGAGTGTCCGATCATCCGTCCGCGATGCGTGTAGCCCTGCGGATAGACGCTGTTGCGATAGGCGCAATCCACCTGTGGCCGCTGCCGCGAAAAACTGCAGGTGGTGTCGGTGTACTCGGCGTGCGCCCGCCAACTGCCGCGGGCGTTCCCGCCCCAAGCCTCCACGCCCATCAAGCCCAGGAACTTGCTCGGCAGGCCGCCGGCCTCGTCCTCGCCGATGAACTGCCCATAGACCGCCATCGGCAGCGCCGGCCACGGCGAACGCAGTCGGGCGTCGTAGCCCGCCATCTGGTTGCCGGGTTGCTCGGCGGCGGTCAAAGAATCGTCCGTGTTGTCACGCCCGCGCAGCATGTCCCAGAAGGTTCCGAGGTCGCACTCGCGCCCTTCGCCGCAGAACTGCGCGCTGCGGCTGAGGCCGATCTCGAGCCAAGGTTTCGGCTTGAACGCAAAACGCGCCGCAAAGACTTTCGTGTCGGGGCGCACCGTCAAGCGACCGTCGCGCGCGGAAGACCCGCCCTCCCCCTGCCCGACGCTCGCCGTCGCCCGCCATGGCCCGAGCCAGCGCAGCCAAGGGGTCTCGAAGGGATCGGCGAGCACCCGCTCGACGGTGAGGCTCGGGATCGGCCGTGCGTCGGTGCCGAGGATCAGGCTGCCCTCCCAACCCGGGCCCCACCACTGCTCGCGCAGACCCGCCGTCACGGCGACATTGCCGAACCTTGCCGAAGCATAGGAACCGTCCGCCCGTAGCGTCTGGCCCTCCGCGGCGTCCGCCACGATCGTCAACTGAAACCGGGCCGAGTAACGCCCGGCGGACCCCGCCACCCCCGCCGAGGCCTCCCCGGGCTCCCGCGGCGAGTCCGCGAAGCCCCGCAAGGGCGAGGGCTCAGCGCCCGAAAGGCGGGTCTCCGCACCCGACTCGGCCGCCCGCCGCACCCGGGCGAGGGCTTCTGCCAGACCCGGCGGCAGGGCTGCCGCCTGGCGGTCATCCACCGCCCGGACGGCGCGCTCGATCTCATCCCGGGCGAGGGGCCAGGTGGTGGTCGGTGCCGTGAATACCCCCTCGTCGGCCAGCCATTGGAGGTCGTGGCGCAGGGTCGCGTCACCCGGGGCAAGCCAAGGGTCGGC
>CALGVD010000109.1 GCA_937920275.1 uncultured Pseudomonadota bacterium | reverse complement strand
GAATCCGACCAAGCGACGCTGCGAGCGCTGTTTGCGAAACAAGGTCGTTATGGACAGGTGCTGCTTGTGCTACACGTCTTCAAGAAGAAGACCCGAGAGACACCGCCACGGCTCATCGCTCTTGCGGAGCAGCGCCTTCGCGACTGGACGATCCGCGGCAGGCCCAGCCATCAACGCGACAATTGACCGCCTAAATATGAGCGGTTATATTCGATTTATGCCGAAGAAATCCTCCGACGACGACCTCGACCGGTACATCCGTTCCCGCGAGGCACGCGAGCCGGGCTTCGCGGCAAAGGTCGCCGACGCCGAGGCGCGGGCGGAAGCGCGGGTAGCTTTGGGCGCCCGCTTAAGGAAGGCCCGCGGCACACGCACCCAGACATGGGTCGCCGCGCAGATGCAGACAACCGAATCCATCGTGCGTCGTATCGAACGCGGTGACGATGTGCGCCTCTCCACATTGGAGAGATACGCCCAAGCCCTCGGCAAGGAACTGCGCGTGTCGGTGGTCTGACGGCTCTGCGCCCGGCTCCGCAGTTAGAAATCCGATCGCAACGCCTTCGAAAGGCAAGCCACGAGCGCGGTGACGGCGAGCGCGATGCCGAGCGCGAGATAGGTATCGCCCACCCCCCAGCGCTCGACCGCGAGACCCGTGAGCAACATCCCGAGCGGCGGCGCCGCGTAGAACGCCGAGAGCTGCACGCTGATCACACGGCCCTGCTCGTCCGCAGGCACGCGCTGCTGGATCAGTGTCGTGACGAGCGGGTTGAGCGGACCCCAGAAGAGTCCGAGAGAGAACCCCGCGGTCGCCAGCCAGGGCACCGGCGGCAACAACGCCATCGGCAAGATGCTGACGGCGGTGCCGACCAGCGTCACACGCAGGATCATCGGCCGTGACAGGCGCGCGCTGAGCCAACCGAACCCGAACGCACCGATCGTCGCGCCAGCCGCAAGCATCGAGATCACGAAGCCGAGGCTCGCCGGCTCGCGGAGCGCCTCGAAGTGGGCCGCGAGCACGATCGACTCGGTCGGCAGGTAGATGGCGGCGATGACCAGGTAGGCGATCGTCAGCGTCCGCAGCACGCGATCCTCCCACAACACCACGAACCCGCGCACGACGCTCGCGCGGCCCGACAGTACCGCGTCGCCACGATCCTCGCGCGCCGCTTGCCCGAGATCACCGATGCGCAAAAACGCGATGCACAGCGCCGAGACGAGGAACAGCGCCGCGGCCGCCCAGAAGGTGTTGAGCACCCCGAAGCTTGCGATCAGCCACGCACCGAGCGCGGGCCCCGCGACCCAACCGATGCTGAACACCCCGTCATGGACACCGTTCAGCTGCTGTTGGTCGACGCCTGCCGCGCGTGCGGCATCCGTGAGCAGGGCCTTGCGCGCCGTGTAGCCCGCCGGGTCGAACAACGCACCGAGCAACGCAAGCAGCAGGATCACGGGTCCCGACAGCCCGAAGAGCCACGCGACGATCGGGAACGCCGTCACCGACAGCGCCGACAGGATGTCTGATCCGACGCTGACCGCCCGACGACCGATGCGGTCCACCAGCCATCCACCGAACGGCGCGAGCAGCAGCGGCGGCAACGAAGAGATCGCGAGCACGACACCTGCGAAGGCCGCCGAGCCGGTACGCTCCAGGATCAACCACGGGATTGCGAGCGTCACCATGGCGTTGCCGAGGCCCGAACAAAGATTGGCGGCCTGCAGCAGCAGGACTGGCATCAGACGGCGGGACATCTCGCTGTGAGGACCTAACCCGCGCTCGGCTGTTGCGTGTCGGGACGGTCGTCCTTGCGGTCCACCGCAGCCGTGACCGCCACATCAGCGGTGACATTGCCGAGCGTGCGCATGATGTCGGGCAGCATCTCCACCGCTACGAGCAACGCGAGCGGCTCAATCGGAACGCCCATCGCCATGGCGATCGGACCGACCGAGACGACGAAGCTGAGCGTCCCCGGCAGCGATACCGAGCTCAAAGACACGAGGAACGCGACCAGCACACCCGCCGCCAGCGTCCAAGCCGAGAGCGGCGTGCCGGTCAGATAGGCGACATAGATCGCGACCGCCATGTTCATCGCCGGGCTCGTCGCGCGGAAGATCGCGACCGAGAGCGGCAGCACGAAATCCGCGGTCGATCCGCGCACGCCCAACTTGCGCGAGGCCGCGAGCATGGCAGGCAGACTCGCGAGCGAGGATTGCGTGGAGATCGCCACCGCATAGACCGGCACCATCGCGCGGGCGAAGGCGCCGGGCGACCGACCACCGAGCGTCAGCGCGATGGCGACCGACGCGAGCAGCACAACGAGACCCGCCGCGCTCACGATCAAGATGTAGTGCGCGAGGCCGCCGATCGCATCCGCGCCGGTCTGCGCCGCGAGCGACACCGCAAGGCCGAACACCCCGATCGGGGCGAGCATCAGCACCCAACCGACGATCACCATCATCGCCGCCGCCAGCCCCTCGAAGAACTGGACCATCGACCGGCGCGGCGCGTCGGCGATGCGGGTCAAGGCCAGTGCGAAGACTGCGGCGAACAACACCACGGGCAGCATCGCGTTGTTTGCGGCGGCGAAGAGGATGTTGCTCGGCACCATCGCATCGAGGATCTCGGCGAGCGCGGGCACCTTGCCGGGGTCCACGCCGCCGCCGCTCAGCGCAGCGACCGCAGCCGAGGGGATCGGCAGGAGTTCGAGCAGCGCCGGCACGAGCAGCGCGGCCATCACACCCGCGAAGAGCAGCACGACGACGAACATCAGCACCGCGCGCCGCGCGAGCCAGCCGCCGCGCGCCGCCGTCAGCGTCTGCGAGATGCCGGTCACGACCAGCCCGATGACGAGCGGCAGGATGGTCAATTGCAGCAGCTTCAGCCACAGACTGCCCACCTGCTCGGCAGCGGCGAGGGCCGGTGCGAAGCCCGCGACCCCTTGGAAGGCCGTGCCCACCAAGAAGCCCAGTATCAGCGCGAGGAATGTGAGCAGGGCCGGGACCCTGATCTCCGGGAAATTACTTGATGCGGTCGGTGGTTGCATGCGGTTAAGGGTAGCAGGCAGCGAGGCTCGTCTGCACGCCGCGTCCTCGTCCACGATCCGCTCGTGCGGAATCGCACCTAAACCTTAGGAGCGATCACTGATGACACCGCGAATGATGACCACCGTGACGATCAGCTTGCTGACCTGCCTTCCGGTAGCGCTCGCGTATGGGCCCACGCCCCATCACGATGAGACTGCGCGCACGCCCGCCGTCGCGGGGTGGTGGAAGGGCAATACCCACACCCACACATGGTGGAGCGACGGTGACAGTCCGCCCGAGAGTGTGGGTACAACTTCTGATCGATGACCCTTTGGGTTGAGGGCCGGAGCGAAACGATTCGCTCCGGCCTTCGGTCGGGACGCAAAGCCTACCGCGTCACCCACCCCGGAACAGCCGGGGGTAATCGAACCGACGAACGACGGTCGCCTTGAGACGCTCGATCTCGGGGTGCGTGGCGTTGAGCGCGACGACGGTCTCCTCGGGCACGATGACGGAGGGGACCTCCAGTAACACCGAGGCGCCCTCGCGTATCCAGCGCGAGCCGACGCCGACACTGGCGCGGCCGGCGGGTATCGCGGCCCAAGTGACAGGAAGCGCGTCCACGCCCAAAGTGATGCGGGCTCTCCACATCTTCTCGGGTACATCGATGCGGACCACGAAGCGGTTTTGAGGTAACCCGGCATCGTCGATGTGCGCCGCGGTTTCGAGGACCGCCATGGCGATCGTCGGGGCGGCATACAGCACGGCTTCACCGATGGCGTTCCAGCGCCCAGGTTTGGCGGCCGCACCCGCGCCGCTGAGGTCGGCAGCGCCGTACTGGCGGGTCTCGCTCGCGATGCGCCAGAGGATCATCGCTCTGCGTTACTGGTACGCGCCGCTTTCGATCGCACCCAACAGCCGGGCGACCATCTCAAGGCCGGTCGGCGTGGCGATGAGGTCCGCCGGTTTGCGCCCACCCAAGGCAGGCTGCGGACGTTCGATCCAGCGGCCCAACCAACGAGCCGCGTCGAAATCTTTGGCAGCCTCAGCGGTGGAGTCCGCGACGATGCCCTTTGCAAGCCCGAGCAGACGCGTCAATCCGAGCGCCGCCTGACCCGCGGCGCCGGTGATCGGTTCCTGCGCAGCGGTCTTCCGTTCCGCGGTCGCTTTGGGGATGCCGACGATCTGGAAGATACGCACCGCGGGGATATCCATGCGCTTGGCGAGGTCCTTCAACAAGAGGCTGTCGACGCCCCGGAGCTCGGCCTCATAGGTCTGCATGGGTGTCGCTTCGGCGACGCGATCCACGAACGCGTCGACGCCTTTCTTGCGGGCGTAGTCGATGGGGGTGGACTTGACGGAGAGAGTGGGCATGGGCGCAGATGGTATCGTTTGAGGTGAGTAGCTGTCTCAAATGATACCAGAAG
>CALGVD010000108.1 GCA_937920275.1 uncultured Pseudomonadota bacterium | reverse complement strand
AGGGGATGGATCAGCCCGCGCCCAGCCAGCCCTTCTCGCGCAGCAGCCACCAGAGCTTCGGTCCTGCCGCGATCAGCAGCACAACAAGGACCGCAGCGACGAACACGAGCGTCTCGCGGGTCGAATCCTTCATCTTCATACGATGACGCGGAGCGCGACTTCTCCCGCTCGCTGGGCGGAGATCGGGATGTCAGCCCGTTCATCAATCAAGGCGCTCATGAACCGATCGCCGCCTCAGATCGTCCACTGGTCATGCACGACGGCCACCAGTTTCGGCTCTCCCCCCACCGGGACGAACACGAGCCGCAGCGCGCGCCAGTCGATGTTCGGCCCCTCGGGGGTCTGCGTCGGCGGCAGGTAGAACTCGACGCGCACGCCGTCTGGATACAACGACGCGGCGTTGTTGATCGAGTTGCCCTTCGCCTGGTCGTCGTTGACGCTGATCTTTGCGCCTGCGGTGAAATCGCGCGGGAACACGAAGCGTTCGTAGTACTGCGCCGGGGTGCGCTCGATCGGGAAACCGGTGCCGTCCTCCGCACCCCAGATCCGGGTCTGCGTATCCCTGAACCAACGGGGCAGCGTCGTGACGGTCCAGATCTGGTGCTCGGAGGGCTCGATATAGGCGTACGGCGCGAACAGCACGCCGAGGGTCGGGTGCGCGTAGCGGGCGACGGTCGCCATGTCGCGGCGCTTGAGCGCCTCGACCACCTCGAGGGCGGCCGCTCTGGCGACGGCCGGGTCGAGGGTCTGCACGGCTTGCGCGGCTGCGGGCGCATTGGCTTGCGGCGGGCTGGACGGCGGCGGCTTGGGGGTACAGCCGACGATCAGGGACGTGAGGAGGACGGTCGGCAGGAGTCTGCGCTTCATGCGCCGACCATAGCGCGGGGCGACCGGGTAATACCAGCGCGATATCTTCGGCACCCGGCCGTGCGCCTGTCAGCGACCGGCGATCAAGTCCTCGACGAGATGGGCGGTCGCACTGCCGAAGCGTCGCGCCAGACGACGCAACAGATCGAGGTCGAGCGACCCCTCCCCCTGAGCGATGACGGCCCGGGCATCCGCCAGATCGACGGGTCCAGCGGCGAACGCCTTGAGCGCGATGAAGTCCTCACGGCCGACGATCTCGAGCGGCGATCCAGCGAGCGACACTTGGGTCGTCCGCCCGAGCAGGTCGGGATCCATCCCCCGCAGTCCGACCAACAGGTCCACGCGGTTGCCGTGCGGGTCCGTCACCTCGATCAGGCCGGGGATCGGATCCTCCAGATCGCCGACCCGCAGCACGGCTCGATAGCCGGCGTCGGCGAGCGCTTTCCGCAAGGACTCTGCCTCGCGCATCTGCAGCGCCACCAAGGCATCAGCGTCCAGACTGGCACGGACGACGCCGTGGACCGCCGCCGCCATGGCGCCGATGACGGCATAGCGCAGGCCTCTCCCGGTCACCACATCGGCGACATCGGCCATCAGGAGGGCCGACTGGCCGGCCGCGCTAGCCCGCACGGGTCGGAACCGAGTCAGACGGCGTCCTGCGGATCTCGCCCGCAGCACGGAGCTGCGCCATCAGTTCGCAATGCGCGAGGAACGCCGCAAGACGCGCCTCGGGCGTCATGCGCCGGATCTCTTCGGCGAGCGTCTGCCGGGCTGTCTCCGCGAGCTGCGATCTCATGCGGTAATGAGAAACCGCCCCCACCGCGGTGTCAATCGCCCTTCCGGCGACCTTTGCCCGCGCCTTTGCCGGAGCCTTTGGGGTGTGGCTGATGCCCGGCCAAGCGCTGGATCGCGAGCGCTTGGCCACGCACGACGATGCCGGCCAGGTGGCGCAGCACACGGTCGGGGATCTCTGCCGGTAACCGCACGAGCGTGTGGTCGTCGCGGATGTCGATGCCGTTGATCTCGCTGCCGTGCAGGTCGCCTTCATGGGCCAAGGCGCCGACGATGTTGCCGGGCTGCACGCCATGCCTTCGACCTACCTCGAGGCGGAAGAGCGCCTGCGGCCCCTCGGGACGACGCGCTCGAGCGCTCTTTTGGGCGAAAGGCTCGGCCGGCCCGCCCATCATCGGCGGTCCCGCAGCCTCCTCGCCTGTCGGCGAAGAGCGCTGTGTGATGAACAACGCGCGACCGGACTTCGAGAGTGCGGCGAGCGCGGCGGCCACATCGATCGCGTCCGCACCGCTCTCGCGGACGAACTCGTCGATGACCGCGCGGTAGGGCGCAAGGTCGGGCGCGGCCACCGCAGTGGCGAGCGTCTTCTTGAACTTCTCGACGCGGCGCGCGTTCACTTCCTGCACGGTCGGCAGCGTCATCGGCTCGATGGGCTGGCGGGTCGCCCGCTCGATGGTACGCAGCATGTTCCGCTCGCGGGCGGCGATGAACAGGATCGCCTCACCCGAGCGCCCCGCCCGGCCGGTGCGACCGATGCGATGGACATAGGACTCGCTGTCGTAGGGCACGTCGAAGTTGACGACATGCGTGATGCGCTCGACGTCGAGGCCGCGTGCAGCGACATCGGTGGCGACGACGATGTCGACCCTGCCGCCCTTGAGGTCGGCGACCGTACGCTCGCGCTGCGCCTGCTGGATGTCGCCGTTGAGCGCCGCGGCCGCGAAGCCGCGCGCCTCGAGCTTCTCGACGAGCTCGATGGTGGCCTGCTTGGTGCGCGCGAACACCAGCATCGCATCGAAAGGCTCCACCTCGAGCAGACGCGTCAGCGCATCGAGCTTGTGGATACCCGAGACCAACCAGTAACGCTGGCGGATGTTGGCGGCCGTGGCGGTCTTCGAGCGAACCGTGATCTCGCGCGGGTTGCGCAGATGTTTTTGCGCGATGCGCTTGATCTGCGTGGGCAAGGTCGCGGAGAACAGCACGACCTGCCGCTCAGGAGGCACGACGCCCAAGATCTCGTCGATGGCGTCGACGAAGCCCATCTGCAGCATCTCGTCGGCCTCATCGAGCACCACGAAACGGATGGTCGAGAGGCTGAGCGTCTCGCGCTGCAGATGGTCCATCACACGGCCGGGCGTCGCCACGATCACATGTACGCCGCGGCGTAACGCGTTCAGTTGCGGGGTGTAGCTCTGGCCGCCGTAGATCGGCAACACATGCAACCCCGGCATGTGGCTCGCGTATTTCTGGAAAGCCTCGGCGACCTGGATCGCAAGTTCGCGGGTCGGCACGAGCACGAGCGCCTGCGGCTCGCGCCGTGCCACATCGATGCGCGAGAGGATCGGCAGCGCGAAGGCCGCGGTCTTGCCGGTGCCCGTCTGGGCTTGACCGATGAGGTCACGGCCCTCGAGCAGCGTCGGGATCGTCTCGCGCTGGATGGGCGATGGCGACTCGTAGCCCACGGCGACCAGCGCCGACACGAGTTCAGCGGGCAAGCCAAGGTCAGCGAATGAGGTATCGGGGGAAGTGTTTGTCACGGCTGGCAGGTTCCGGGTCCGGCGGGGACCGGGAGGTTGGTAGCGGGGGTAGGATTTGAACCTACGACCTTCGGGTTATGAGCCCGACGAGCTGCCAGACTGCTCCACCCCGCACCAGAAGAGCCGCTTATTGTACGGGATCAGGACGCATCCCACAAGGCCAGGACTCGCCTCAGGGCAGCACGCGCTGGCAGAGCTCGAGCAGCGCCTGCGGGAAGAGCCCAAGTGCGACCACGGCAGCCGCGTTGATCGCGAGCGTGAAGCGCACGCCGGTGTGGCGCTCGGGCACGGGCAGATCCCCCGGCGCATCGAAATACATGAGCTTCACGACCCGCAGATAATAGAACACGCCGATCACCGACACCGCCGCGCCGAACACCACGAGCGGCGCGTGACCGCTCGCCCACAGCGCCTCGAAGATCTGCAACTTCGCCCAGAAGCCGACGAACGGCGGGATGCCGGCGGTCGAGAACATCATCACCATCATCAGCACGGCGAGCAACGGATCGCGGCTGTGCAGCCCTTTGTAGTGATCGAGTTCGTCGGCCTCGAATCCGCGGCGGCCCGCCAGCACGATCACGCCGAAGGAGCCGAGCGCCATGATCACATAGGCGATGGTGTAGAAAAGCGCGGCCTCGTAGCCGCGCTCGGTGCCGGCGACGAAGCCGAGCAGGATGAAACCGACGTTGCCGATGGCCGAGTACGCCAGCATGCGCTTGAGGTTGGTCTGGGCGATGGCGATGAGGTTGCCGATGAGCGCAGAGAGCACCGCGACGATGGTGATCATCTGCCCCCAAGCCGGTTCCACGCCGGCAAGACCCTCGGCCAGCAAGCGATACGCGAGCGCGAACGAGGCGATCTTCGGCGCCGAGGCAATGAACAAGGTCGTCGGCGACGGCGCACCGTGATAGACATCGGGCACCCACATGTGGAACGGCACGGCTCCGAACTTGAAGGCGACGCCGACCACGACGAACACGAGGCCCATCATGAGGCCGAGCGACGGCGCGACGCCCTGCCCTTGCACCGCCACCGCGATCTCGCCGAGCAGCAGCGACCCGGTCATGCCGTAGACCAGCGACATGCCGTAGAGCAGGCAGCCCGATGCGATGGCGCCGAGCACGAAGTACTTCATCGCCGATTCGGCGGCGATACCCGAATCACGGTCGAAGGCGACGAGCGCGTAGAGCGACAGCGCGAGCAGTTCGACACCGATGTAGAGCGTGAGCAGGCTGCCCGCCGACACCATGACGCAGATCCCGAGCAGCGCCGTGAGCACCAGCACGTAGTACTCGCCCTTGAGCAGGCCGCGCGCCTCCAGCCAGTGGCGCGAGTAGAGCAACGCCACCGCGGTGAACAGGAAAGACAGCAGCTTCAGCACTGTCGCGAGCGGATCGGCGGTGTACATCCCCGAGAACAGATCCACGCGTTGGTCGACCTGGCCCCAGACGAGGATGGCCGCGGCGCCGAGCGCGAGCAGCAGCAGCGTGAGCGTCGGGGTGATGCGGCGCGCCGAGCGGCCGGCGAACGCGTCGGTGAGCAGCACGATACAGGCGGCGACCGTGAGCCAGATCTCCGGCAACGCGGGGGCGAGCGAGGCGAGCGTGGGGGTTGGGGTCATAGGGCGATCTCAGGGCAACTTGCTGGCGGTGGCCTGTTCGACGAGGTGGCGCACGGATTCCTGCATCACCTCGAGCAGCGGCGCCGGCCAGACGCCGAGCAGCAGCACGGCGGCCGCGAGCAGACCCAGCACGAAGAACTCGCGCCCGTTGAGATCCTCGAGGGCGGCGACCCCCTCGTTCGCGACCGGACCGAAGACCACCCGCTTGACGAGCCAAAGGGTGTAGGCAGCGCCGAGCACCAGCGTGGTCCCGGCGATGAGTGCGTACCAGAAGCTCGCCTTGAAGGCTGCGAGGATGACGAGGAACTCGCCGACGAAGCCCGAGGTGCCGGGCAGACCCGCGTTCGCCATCGCGAACAGCACAAAGAATGCACCGAACACCGGCATGCGGTTGATCACACCGCCGTAGCTGCTGATCTCGCGGCTGTGCAGCCGGTCGTAGAGCACGCCGACGCAGAGGAACATCGCGCCTGAGACGAGCCCGTGCGAGATCATCTGCACCATGGCGCCGTCGATGCCGAGGCCGCCTCCGCCACCGAAGACCAGGAAGCAACCGAGCGTCACGAAGCCCATGTGGGCGATCGAGGAATAGGCGATCAGCTTCTTCATGTCGGTCTGCACGAGCGCGATGAAGCCGATGTAGACGACGGCGATCAGCGACAGGACGATCATCAGCAGGTCGAGTTCACGGGCGGCGTCCGGGGTGATGGGCAGCGAGAGGCGGAGGAAGCCGTAGCCGCCCATCTTGAGCATGACCGCCGCCAACACCACCGAGCCACCGGTCGGTGCCTCCACATGCGCGTCCGGCAACCAGGTGTGCACCGGGAACATCGGGATCTTCACCGCGAACGCGGCGAAGAACGCGAGGAAGATCCAGAACTGCTCGGTGTAGGTCAGCGGCAGTGCGTGGAAGTCGGCGATGTCGTAGCTGCCGGCCTTCAGGTACATGTAGATGAGGGCCACCAGCATGAACACCGACCCGAGGAAGGTGTACAGGAAGAACTTGATCGTCGCGTACACGCGGCGGGGACCGCCCCAGATGCCGATGATGAGGAACATCGGGATCAGCATCGCTTCCCAGAAAAAATAGAACAGCAACGCATCGAGCGCCGTGAAGACGCCGACCATCAGCCCTTCCAGGATCAGGAACGCCGCGAAGAACTGGGCCTGTCGCTTCTCGATGACCGTCCATGCCGCGATCAACACCGGCACGGTGGTGAAGGTGGTGAGCAGCACCAGCGGCAGGGAGATGCCGTCGACGCCGAGGTGATAGGTGGCGTTGAACGCCGGGATCCACTGCAGGCGTTCGACGGACTGGAACGCCGCGGTACCCGCATCGAACCCCGTCCAGAGCGACACCGATAGCGCGAACGCGGCGACTGCGGTGCCGAGCGCCACCCAGCGGGCGAGTGCGATGCGCGCATCCCCGAGCGCAAGCACCAGCAGGCCGCCGACGATCGGCAACCAGATGAGCACGGAAAGCAGTCCGAAATCAGCCATTCCTTGGAACCCCGGTGATCATCAGGCGCGCATCAGGAACCAGCCGAGCAACAAGGCCAGGCCGATGACCATCCAGAACGCGTAGGTATAAAGGAAGCCCGTCTGCACGCGGCGCACGACGCCCGCCAACACGCCGACAAGTCCTGCCGAACCGTTGACCAACGCGCCGTCGATCAGCGTCTGGTCGCCCGCCTTCCAGAAGAGCCGGCCGAGCCCGCGGCTGCCTGCAGCAAGCACATGCTCATTGAACCAATCGAAGTAGTACTTGTTGTCGAGCACCCGACGCAACGGCGCGAGCGGCGCCTCGAGGCCATCGAGGGCGTGCGGCCGCTTGATGACGACCCACCACGCCGTGAGCACCCCGGCGAGCGCCAGCCAGAACGGTGGATGCGTCGGCGCCGCGAGCGCGAAAGCGGCAGGACCATGGAAGTGCGAGGCGAGCGCCGCGACGACATCGTTCCTGGGGAGCACCTGGATGGACTCGCCGAAGAATCCGCCGAACAGCATCGGACCGACCGTCAGATAGCCGATCGCGACCGCCGGGATGGCGAGCAGCACCAGCGGCAGCGTCACCACCCAAGGGCTCTCGTGCGGGGTATCGCCCTTCCCCCAGCGCGCCTCGCCGTGGAAGGTCATGAAGATCATGCGGAAGGTGTAGAGC
>CALGVD010000107.1 GCA_937920275.1 uncultured Pseudomonadota bacterium | reverse complement strand
TGTTTTTTGTGGCCTAACGTGTTTTCGGCTGCACGACGGAGTGTGCACCTATACCCACATGTTGCCAGCTATGCCTACAGGTAGGTAGATATGGATTCATATGTACCTACGTAGGACAAACCCGGAGCGGGACGTGCCTTGTTCGCCGCCTCACCAGTGCTGAAGGTACTCCGGCGCCCGCTCCAGATGCGCCTTCTTCATACGGGAACGGCTTCGCTCAGGATCCGGTCGCGCGACCCCCGCGGTAGGCTCCGCGGCGTCAGCACATCCACCGATACGCCCAACAGGCGCTCGGCATCGAGTTGCAACGCCGCCAGGGTGAAGAGGGTCGTCGTGGGCGCTGGATCGATCAGGAGGTCGAGGTCGCTGCCCTCGTGGTCCTCCCCCCGCGCGGCTGAGCCGAACACGCGCGGCCGTGTGACGCCGTGACGGGCGACGATCTCCCGCAGCGCTTCTCGGTGGGCCAGGAAGGATTCGGACGGCTTCATCCTTAAGGATTGTGCCAGATGCCCGCCGAAAGTGTATGTGGAACAGGCAGATAGGGGTTTTCGCCCCCCCGCCGCGCGCTCGGGCGTCTGCACCCCTCGTTCATGGGCGGGATCGCATCCGCTACCGGGTCGTCGATGAGTACAACGGCGACACGCTCTCGGAGAAGCGCACCCGCAGCTCGAAGCGGCCGTTGTCGCTCGGAAGTCTCTCCGCAGTTCGACGTGGGCGGTGCCGTGCCGCGGAGCGTTCAGAGCCCGTCGTCGTGCAACTCACCGCCTGCGAGGTCCTCGATGACAGTGTGGATCTCGGGTTGGAACCACTCGACGAGCAATGCGTAGTTGCGGTCCTTTGGCCACAATGCAGGGTCGGTGTACCACGCCGCCAACTCATGCTCGATCAATGCCCGGTGATTCCGCTTAAGCCATCGACGGAATGCGGCCGGTGTCTCGACGACCGCATCCTCGACGAGATAGATGGTCAAATCCTGGTTCACTTCGGCAAGAGCGATCGGACGCGCTCCGATGGCGGGGTCCGCAGCGTTGATCCAATCGACGGCAGGCTGTTTGTATCGCAGGGTGAAGGCGCCACGGTTGAGCATGTTCAATGGTCTCACAGCACGTCGGAAAAACTGGCGAAGGGCATCGTGTATCGGTTCGCGGCGAGCAACGCCTTGCAGTCGTCCGCCTCGCGTACGGTGATAAGCCCCCGCCGGATCGCTTCCAGCAGCAGGCTCTCTGTGCGCAGGATGCGATCTTCGCCGATGAGCTCGACGGCGCGTCGGCGGAAGCGTTTTTTCTCGTCTGAAGCCAGATAGCAAGAACTGATGGCCGCATAGGCAAGACAGGCGGACTCCCCCTTACCCATCTCGGCGCGCAATTCCGCGAACAACTGCAACGCCGGCAGCGTATCGATGGTCACCCGTGCGATACATCCTTGCGTCTCGGCGCTCAGCAATGCCGCGCGCTGATCCGGGTCGAGGATCTCCGCCACCACTTCTTCGGGTACCACGAAACGCCAGGGATGAAGGCCGCCGAACAGGTGCAACCGCCCGACCAGCGAAAGGTTGACCAGGATGTTGGCGTCGGTGACGACGACGATCAATCGAGGCCGACCGCGGCCAAGACAGCCGACAGCCTGCCCCGACCGATCTGGACCATGGACGCCAACTCTGCAAGCTTGCTGCGCGTGATCTCCTCCCGACGATAAGCCTCAAGTGCAAGCGTGAGGAATCGGCGACGGAAGTCCCCGCGCGCGGTATCACCATCCATCACCTCGGGCGCCGAGAGGAACGCGGCCATCGTGTAGCCTGCACCACGCTCCTCGTCGGCCTGCAGGCGCTGGAACTCCCGTTCGTCGATCAGGCGCAGATTCTTGAGGCGGTACAGGGCCGCGGCGCGACTCGCGCCGTAGTGATGCGCCAGCAGCGCGACATCGTAGAGCTGGATGTCCTGGGAGCCCGGCACTGCGCGCTGCTCGACCTGGACGGCAGCGGTCTCGTCGAACACCGTGACCTGTTCGCGGCTCGCGCCGCCCTTGCCAAACGCCGTCACGAACTGCGCCACCCCTTCGGCAGGCATGAGGAACTCGGCGGCGAACGCGTTAGCCCGGACCTCCAGCAGATCGGCTCGATCGTCGGTCCGGCTGATGGCACCCGCGCGCATACGGTCGAACAGGGCGTGGCCGTACTCGTGCGAGAGCGAGAACCGCCGGCGGACCGCTGCGTGCCGCGCGTTGACGACGACGAAGATGCCGATCGTGTGGTCGACCAGCGTCAGACCAGAGATGTTGTCGGGCAGGCCGACGGCAGCGGTACGCACGCCCTGCGCCTCGAGCAGGTCGCTCAGGTCGCCGAGCGGCGCGGCACCCAGCGCGAGTCGCTGACGCTCCTCTATCGCCACTTTCTGGCCGTGCTGGATGGCCTCCCATCGCGACTTCGGCGGCGGGAGTTCGTAGGTGGCCGTCAGCAGCTGCACCCTATCGATACCGAGCAGTCGCTCGAGGTTGGTGAGCTCGTGCCCGAGCGCGAGGCTCGCCTGCAGCGCCTGCAGCAGATCGGTCTGCTCGGCGAGCGCGGCGTCCGACCTGAACAAGGCGGTGAGCGCGTCGCGCTCCGCGAACTCCGGGGTGAAGAACGAGGTGAGGCTCCGCCCGACCGCATGCGCGATCTTGTCGAGCTCCAAGCTCGAAACAGAGCGGCTGCCCGACTCGATCAGACCTACCGCCACCCGGCTGAGGCCGGCGAAGGCGCCCAGCTGCTCCTGGGTGAGCCCGCAGGCCTCGCGGGCTGAACGGATTCGTCGTCCTAACTCGGCTTGGGTCAGGCTCATAGTGGCGTCCTCCTAGTGCAGAAGATATATTTTCTTTCTTTTCCTGTCAATATTCGGTTTATATGCTTACGCGACCGCCCCAGCGAAGCCCCCCCGTCTCACTTTCTGCGTCTGCGGTGGGTTCCTATGGCCCGGCCCACCCCATGTCCGTCAAAAAGCCCGTCATCGACCTCGGCTATCGTCCCCAGAGCTACTTCTGGCCGATCACGCACGACACCCATGTCATCGCCGCCATCAAGGGCGAGCGGCGCCGCAGCGCGATCCGCGAC
>CALGVD010000106.1 GCA_937920275.1 uncultured Pseudomonadota bacterium | reverse complement strand
GGAAACCGAGCGCCTCGCAGGCCGCGATGTAGCGGTGACAGATCGGGTGGACATCACGCGAGACATCGGTGACATGGATCGGGCCTCCACGACCGTGGTAACGCGGGTCGCCATCGTCGTGGTCTTCAGCGCGCTTGAAGTACGGCAGTACATCTTCGTAGCCCCAGCCGATGTTGCCCATCGCGCGCCAGTCTTCGAAGTCATGCGGCAGACCGCGCATGTAGACCATGGCGTTGATCGAACCGGAGCCGCCGAGCACCTTGCCGCGCGGCCAGAAACTGCGACGACCGGCGAGCCCTGCATCGGGCTCGGTTTCGTACAGCCAGTTGACGCCTCGGTCGAAGAGCAGGCGCGCGTACCCGATCGGCAGTTGCACCATCGGTCGCAGGTCGCTGCCGCCGGCCTCCAGCATCAACACGCTGGCGTCGCTCGCCATCGCAAGGCGGCTCGCCAACACGCAGCCCGCCGTGCCGCCACCGACGATCACATAATCGAAAGTCTCTGTGTCCACGGGGCTCCGAAGGGGGGTCAGACGCCAGCGGGGTGCTGGGTCATCTCGAGGTGTAGTTTGTCGCCCCGGTAGGGGTTGGCGCGCGCGACCTCTTCGTTGAGCTCGACACCGAGCCCGGGCTCGCGGGACGGGATGACATACCCGGCCTCCCAGTGGATGGGCTTGCGCAGGATCTCGGCATGGAAACCCTGCCAACGCTCGATGCCCTCGAGGACGAGGAAATTCGGGCTGCAGGCGGCCAGTTGGATGTTGGCGGCGCCGACGATCGGACCGCAGTAGAGATGCGGCGCGATCTGCACATGCTGCGCCTCGGCCATCCCCGCGATCTTCTTGGCCTCGAGCAGCCCCCCGACGCGACCGAGGTTCATCTGCAGGATGGACGCGGCATTGGCACGCAGCACGCGCAGGAAGTCGTACTTGGTGGTGAGCCGCTCGCCGGCCGCGATCGGGATGTGGGTGCTGCGCGCGACGAGACCCATCTGCTCAGGGGAATCGGGCGGCACAGGCTCTTCGAACCACAAAGGGTCGTAGGGCTCGAGGCGCTTGGCGAGGCGGATCGCACCCGCCGCGTTCATCTGACCGTGGGTGCCGAACAGCAGGTCGGCCTTGCTGCCGACCGCTTCGCGGATGAGCCGCGCGAAGCGCTCGCTGCGCTCGAGTTCGGTGAGCGACAGCTGGCGACCATCGAACGCCGTGTACGGCCCCGCCGGATCGAACTTGATCGCCGTGAAGCCCTGTTGGACATACTCGGCGGCCCGCTCGGCCGATCGCTCGGCATCGTGGTAGATGGCGTCGGTCTCGCTCGCGGTCGGATAGATGTAGGTGTAGGTGCGCAGGCGCTCGTGCACACGGCCGCCGAGCAGGTTATAGACGGGCTGCCCGGCCGCCTTGCCGATGATGTCCCAGCACGCCATCTCGAGCGCGCTCAGCACGCCCATCAGCGTGAGATCGGGATGCTGCGTGAAGCCGCTGGAATAGACGCGCCGCCAAAGGGTCTCGATGGCGTGCGGATCCTGGCCTGCGGCATACCGGGCGAACACATCCTCGATCATCCTCGCGACGAGCTGCGGCTCGAACGGCACGCAATACGCCTCACCCACGCCGGAGATGCCGTCGTCGGTGGTGAGTTTGACGAAGACGAAATACCGCCCACCGAAAGACGGTGGTGGGTTGCCGACGACGAAGGTCTCGATATCTTTGAGTATCATGGCTCGCGCTTGGTGGGCAGACGCCGCCGCCCTCAGGCCGCGTAGAAGCCGTTGATCGATTTCAGCTCGAGGAAATCGAGCAGGCCATAGGTACCGCATTCACGGCCGTTGCCCGACTGCTTGAAGCCGCCGAACGGCTCCATGTAACCCTGCCCGGCGCCGTTGATGTGCACGCTGCCGGCGCGCAGACGACGGGCGACGGTGCGCGCCTTGTCGAGGTCGCTGGTGAACAGGTACGCCGCGAGGCCGTAAGGTGTGTCGTTGGCGATGGCGATGGCGTCGTCGAGATCTTTGAACGGGATCATCGAGAGCACCGGCCCGAAGATCTCCTCGCGCGCGATGCGCATGCCGTTGTGCACATCCGCGAACACCGTCGGCTTCACGAAGAATCCGCGATCGATGCCCTCCGGCCGGCCCGGACCGCCTGCGACCAGGCGTGCGCCCTCGTCGATGCCGATCTGCATGTAGCGCTGAACCCGCTCGAACTGGATGCGGGAAGAGAGCGGCCCGAGGTGACGACCGGGCTGGCGCGGATCGCCGACCTTCGTCGCCTCCGCGAGCGGTCTGATGAGCTCCACCGCACGCTCGTAGACCGACGCCTCGACCAGCAGGCGCGTCGGGGCGTTGCAGGATTGCCCGGTGTTGTAGAAGCAGCGACGGATGGCGTTGCCGAGTGCGCGACCGAGGTCGGCGTCGGCGAAGATGAGGTTGGGCGACTTGCCACCGAGCTCCTGCGCGACGCGTTTGATGGTGTCGGCGGCGGTCTTTGCGACATCGACGCCGGCGCGGGTCGAGCCGGTGAAGGACATCATCTCGATGTCCGGGTGCGCGCTCATCGCATGGCCGACCGTCGGCCCATTTCCGTGCACCAGATTGAACACGCCGGGGGGCAGCCCGGCCTCGTCGATGAACTCTGCGATGAGCTGCGCCGAGAGCGGCGCCTGCTCGCTCGGCTTGAGCACCATCGTGCAGCCCGCCGCGATGGCCGGCGCGACCTTGGCGAGGATCTGGTTGATCGGCCAGTTCCAGGGGGTGACGAGGCCGCAAACGCCGATCGGTTCGCGCACCACATTCGAGCCGTCGATGCGCACCTCCCAATCGAGCTGCTGCGCAGCCTTGATGGTCGCCTCGATGTGGCCGGGGCCGGAGGCTGCCTGAGCCTCGCGCGCCATGTCGCGCGGCGCGCCCATCTCGGTCGTGATCGCATCGGCCATCTCGTCGAAACGACGCTTGAACACTTCGTTGATGCGGCGCAGCGCATCGAGTCGCGCTTCGAGCGGGGTCGCTGCGAAGCCGGGGAACGCGCGGCAGGCGGCGGCCACGGCAAGGTCCACATCGGCGGCACTGCCCATGCAGATCTCGGCGACCTGGGATTCGGTCGCGGGATCGATCACCGGGAACCGATCGCCCGTCACGACCGGCGCAACCCATCGCCCGTCGATGTAATGCTGCAACGATTTCATCTTTCGCACCTCGATGTCTTAAGCAGTGAAGCACCCCTATAATGCAACAACGCGTCAACGGGAGCCATGCCATGAATCGACCAGGCCACAACCGCGCAGCCAGTCTGCTGCCGTTCCTCACGATGACGATTGTCAGCCACGCCGCCGCAGCCGGACCGGGCGCACCGCTGCCGCGTGCGACGCCGGAATCGGTGGGGATGTCTTCAGCGCGACTCACTGCGATGGGCGAGTTCTTCTCCGGTGAAACCGGGCGCGATGCGGCGGCGGGGTACGCGATCCTGGTCGCCCGCAACGGCAAGCTCATCTATTCCACCGCCGTCGGCATGCAGGACCGCGAGCGCGCCATACCGATGTCGCTCGACACGCGCTTCCGCATCTTCAGCATGACGAAGCCGGTCACCTCGGTGGCGGTGCTGATGCTCTATGAAGAGGGCAAGCTGCAGCTCGACGACCCGGTCTCCCGCTACCTGCCCGCTTTTGCGCAGTCGCGCGTGATGGTGGGCGTGGACGACGCCGGCAAGCCGCGCACCGAGCCCGTCAAGCGTCCGATCACGGTGCGCCATTTGCTGACGCACACCAGCGGTCTCGGCTACGGCCCGGGGTACGACACGACCTCACCGCTCGCGGCCGAGTGGGCTGCGTTCAGCCTCTACGGCCCGCAGACCGCCGACGAGAAGATCCGTCGGCTCGCCGCGCTGCCGCTTTATTTTGAACCCGGGTCGGACTGGCGCTACAGCTACGCGACCGATGTGCTCGGTCACCTCGTCGAGGTCGTCTCGGGCATGCCGTTCGCCGAGTTCCTGCAGAAGCGGCTGTTCGATCCGCTCGGCATGACGCACACCGGCTTCTTCGTCTCCGAGGCCGATGCGGGCCGGGTGGCGACCATCTATCGCCGCAACGCGGCCGGCAAACTCGAACCCCTTCAGGGACCCTTTGCCGCAGCGCCGACCGCAGCGCCGCCTTTCCTCTCGGGCGGCGGCGGACTGCTCTCCACCGCGGGCGATTACCTACGGTTCGCGCAGATGCTCGCAGACAAGGGCCGCTTCGAGGGTCGTCGATATCTCTCGCCGGTGACGATCGAGTTGATGACCAGCCAACAGGTACCCGATACGGCGATGGGCAAGGCCTACGGCGACACCTGGCGCGGACTCGGGTTCGGTCTCGGCGTCTCGCCGGTGATCGATTTTCGGTCTGTACCGCAGGCGAACCGCGACGGCGACTACACCTGGCCGGGCGTGATGGACACCAACTGGATGGTCAGCCCCAGCACCGGGATCGTCGCCATCGTTCTGGCCCAGGTCGCACGCGGGGCGGACGGGCAAGCGAACCGCACTTATCAAGACATGCACAATCAGGTCTACCAGGCCGTGCTCGAACCCTGACCGGGTTGTCGCCCAGCCTCGCCCAGCCTCGTCAACATGTCGCATGGACGCATCACCCGCCATCGAATGCGCCGGTACACCTTGTCGCCGCCGCCAACAGTGGCTTATCCTCCGTTCGACCGTATCGCGCCTTATCGTCATCGCTGAGGCACGGGGACCTGGGGTACTTCACCAAAGCAGCGGATACACGCTGTGTTGCCAGAGGGATACATCTTGAATAGACAGATTTCCGCAGCGGTCTTCGCCGCCGTCGCGTCGTCACAGGCCCAACAGGCCGTCGCACAGTCCGAAGCCGTCTTCGAATTGGACGAGGTCGTGGTCACGGCACAGCGCCGAACCGAGAACATCCAGAACGTCCCGATCACGGTGCAAGCCCTGACCACCGAGACCCTCGACAACCTCAAGGTCACCACGATCGACGAGTTCGTGAAGTTCCTGCCGAACGTGCAGGTCGCCTCCCAAGGCCCGACCCACGGCAACTTCGCGATCCGCGGTCTCAGCATCGGCGCGGCCGTCCTGCAAGGTGGCGGTACGGTGGGCCAGTGGCCGACCGTCGGTCTCTACCTCGACGATCAGGCCGTGCAGATCCCAGGCCGTAACCTTGACGTCTACGCAGCCGACCTCGAGCGCATCGAAGTCCTCGAAGGTCCGCAGGGAACGCTGTTCGGCGCCGGCGCCCAGGCGGGCGTGGTCCGCTACATCACGAACAAGCCCAAGCAGGGCGTCACCGAGTCGTATTTCCGAGCGGGATACGCGCAGACCACCGGCGGCGATGACAGCACCAACCTGACCGGTATGCTGAACCTGCCGCTCAGCGACAAGCTCGCGGCCCGCATCGTGGCCTACAACGACTCGCGCGGCGGCTATGTCGACAATGTGCCCTCGACCTTCACCCGCCGCAGCACCGACCTCTCCTTCGCCTCGTTGACCGGCGGCCGCGTGCCGGCGGACTCCGTGGTGATCGACAACTTCAAGATCACCCGTGACAACTTCAACCCGGCCTCCTACAAGGGTGCCCGCATCGGCCTGTCCTACGATGTGAACGATGACTGGAATATCCTCGTCGTTCAAAGCTTCCAGGACATCGACAGCAGCGGTGTGTTCTATTCCATGCCGTTCGGTTCGGATTGCCCTGACCCGACGCGCGAATCCACCTGCACCACCGGCGGCCCCAACAACTCGCCGATCCGCGGTCGTCCGCTCGGTGATTATCAGGTCACGGTGTTCAACGACTCGATCACCAAGGACACGTTCGCCAACACCGCGCTCACCCTCTCCGGCAAGGTCGGCGACTTCGACCTCGTGTACTCGGCGTCGTACCTCAAGCGCGACAACTTCATCCAAGGCGACTACACCAACTATGCGCGTGGTCTCTACGGCGCCTACTACCAGTGCACCGGCTATTCCGGCGCCTCGGTCAACAAGTGCTACTCGCCCTCCTCGGTGTGGCAGAACACGATCGAGAACATCAACACCAGCCACGAGATCCGCCTGAGCACCCCGTCGGACTGGAAGGTCACCGCAGTCGGCGGTCTCTTCTACGAAAAGCGCGAGGTCAACGACCAGACCGAGTGGCTCTACAAGTCGGTTCCCGAGTGCACCATCGGCGGCCCGCAGAGCTGCTTCTTCGCGCTCGACCCCGCCAACACGCCGAAGTTCGCCAACGCGTCGTTCAACAACCCCAACCGTCGCAACTCGGCGACCGGCTTCTTCAACGACTTCCAGCGCGTGTACGAGCAGAAAGCCGCCTTCTTGTCGGTCGACTGGCATGTCACCGATGCGCTGACCCTGACCGCCGGCACCCGCTACTTCGAGGGCTTCAACCAGATGTTGGGTGGCAACGTCGGCAGCTTCTTCTGCAAGCAGTACGGCGAAGGCGTGTCGACTGCCACCGGGATCTGCACCGGCCCGGCCACGGGTAACGCGCCCTACGGCACCAACCTCAACAACCAAGCGATCAACAGCTTCACCGACACTGGCTTCCGCAGCCGTGTGAACGCCAGCTGGAAGGCGACCGATGACCTGTTGCTGTACGCCACTTGGTCCGAAGGCTTCCGTCCGGGCGGCTTCAACCGCGGCACCGCACAGGTGCTGCGTGCCGTGGACCGCAGCACCGGCACGGCTCAGCGCGGCAGCTTCAACCAGTTCCAGTTGCCGTTGACCTTCAAGTCCGACGACCTCGTGAACTACGAGATCGGTTGGAAGAGCACGCTGATGGACAACCGCGTGATCTTCAACGGTGCCATCTACATCGACGAGTGGGATAACGTGCAGTCGGGCATCTTCGCCCCGCAGGCGGGCTTCGGTAACATCACGGTCAGCGTCAACGGCCCGAGCTACGAGGCCAAGGGCATCACGATGAGCCTCACGGCGCTCGTGTCCGAGGGTCTGACGATCGACGCCGGTGCGGCCTACAACAAGTCGGAACTCACCAACGATCCGCAGTTCATCAACAACATCCCAGGAACGCCGAACTTCGGTCAGGCGATCACGGAGTCTTGGGTGGGCTCGGCGGCGAGCGGCCGCGCGGTCCCGGTGGCCAACGTGTTCGGTGTCGCAGGTGACCCGGCGGCGCTGTCCCCGGAACTCCAGGGCAACATCCGCGCCCGCTACGAGTGGACGAGCAACTCGTACGAGTACTACACGCAATTGGGCGTGGTCTACACGGACGAGCGCAACTCGACCGGTAACCGCCTGCAGTCGGTGAAACTGGATTCGTTCACGGATGTCAGCGCCTCGGCCGGTGTCGCAAAGGACAACTGGATCGTGGAACTGGTCATCTCGAACCTCACGAACCGCGACACCTCAGAGTTCATCTCCAGTTCGCAGTTCGTGCAGACCGACATCCAGGCGCGTCCCCGCACGATCGGTCTCGAGTTCGGATACCGTTTCGCAGACTGATCCTCGACGACAGGAGCGGCGGGTCGGTGACGGCCCGCCGCTTTTTTTTGGCCTCCAGACACGTGGACCCACAAGACCCCTCACCCGACACCCCTGCACTGCCCGACCTCGAGACGACGCTGCTGGTGCTGCGCGCCTCGCTCGGGCGGGGTCGCTATGCCGAGGTGCTGCAGGTCGCGGACGCCTACCTCAACGAGCACCGCGGCCATCGGGACCTGCTGTATCTGGTCGCGGTCGCACAGCGCATGCTGCAGCGCTTCCCTGAGGCGCTCGGCACACTAGCCACGCTGCAGTCTTTCCATCCCCGCTACTCACGGCTGTTCCAGGAGCGCGGTCACTGCCATGTCGCGCAGCGCGATGCCCCGAAAGCCCTAGAGGCCTTCGAGTGGGCCATCCGCTACAACCCCGCCCTGCCCGCCAGCTGGCAGGCGCTCGAGAAGCTCTATCGGATCGTCGGCCGGGCCGAAGACGCTGCGAACGCGGCCAGCCATGTCGCGAAACTCGGCACCCTGCCGCAGGCGGTGATCGCCGCGCGTGCCATGGTCGCCGACGGCGACTTCCAGGACGCCGAGCGCACCATCCGCGCGCACCTCGCCGAGCATCCCGACGATGTGGAGGCGCTGCGCGTGCTCTCCATGATCGCGCGTCACTTCGAGTACAACACCGACGCCGAGGTGCTGCTCGACAAGCTGCTGACGAAGGCACCGGACTACAACTCTGCGCGCTACGACCTCGTGCTCACCCTCGTCGATCTGCACAAACACCCACGCGCACGCGCGGAGGCCGAGCGACTGATGGCCGCCGAGCCGGCCAATCCGGGCGTGCGGGTGACCCATGCCGGGATCGTGATGGCCTTGGGCGATGTCCCGGGTGCCATCGAGCGCTATCGGGCGCTGTTGCAGCAGATGCCGCGCGACTCCGAACTGCACCAGTCGTTGGGACACGCCCACAAGACCAACGGCGAGACCGCAGAGGCCATCGCCTCCTACCGTCAGGCGATCGAGTTCCGACCCGATTTCGGTGAGGCGTATTGGAGCCTCGCCAACATGAAGACCTATCGCTTCACAGAGGCCGAACTCGAGCGGATGCGGCACTACGAGGCGCAGCCGCAACTGCAGCACGCCGACCGCTATCACCTCTGCTTCGCGCTCGGCAAGGCGCTCGAAGACCGCGGCGAGCACGGCGAGTCGTTCACCTATTACGCCCGCGGCAACGCCCTCAAAAAAGAGAACGGGGTGTACCGTCCGGCGGCCCAGGAACGGGCCGTACGGCGCCAGATGGACATCTGCACGCCGGAGTTCTTCGCCGCGCGGCGCGGCTGGGGATGCCCCGATCCCTCGCCCATCTTCGTGTTGGGTCTGCCGCGCGCAGGCTCGACGCTGCTCGAGCAGATCCTCGCCTCGCACTCGCAGGTCGAGGGCACGATGGAACTCGCCAACATCCCGCGCCTCGTCGGGTCTCTGGGCAGCGGCGACCAGTTCGGTGACACCCACTACCCCGGCGTGCTGCCGGACCTGACCGCCGATCAATGCCGGGCGTTCGGCGAGGCCTACATCCGCGATACCCAGGCCTACCGCAGCGCCGGCAAACCGCACTTCATCGACAAGATGCCGAACAACTTCCGCAACATCGCGCTGATCCAGCTGATCCTGCCCAATGCCCGGATCATCGACGCACGCCGCGATGCGATGGACTGCTGCTTCAGCAACTTCAAGCAGCTCTACGCCAACGGACACCCCTTCGCCTACGACCTCGAAGATGTCGGCCGTTATTACCGCACCTATGTCGAGCTCATGGGCCATCTCGACCATGCCTTGCCGGGTCGCGTGCTGCGCGTGCAGCACGAGGATGTGTTGGCCGATCTCGAGGGCAGCGTGCGACGCCTGCTCGAGCACTGCGGTCTGCCGTTCGAGGACGCGTGCGTCGAGTTCCACCGCACCGAGCGGCGGGTGCACACGGCGAGCGCCGAGCAGGTGCGACGCCCGATCAACCGCGACGGCGTCGACCAGTGGAGGCCCTATGAGCCGTGGCTCGCCCCCCTGAAGGAGGCTCTGGGACCGCTTGCGCGCGGTCCTTAGACCCGGACTCCTGACCCACCCCGCGAAAGTCGATATGATGGCTGCAGATCATCAGGGGGCTACACGATGAGCGACAACCGCCTAGACACCGCGGCCACTGCAGCGCCCTCGCGCGACGGTGAGTGGACCCGTTGGTATGTACTGCTGGTGATGGTGGGTGTCTACGCGCTCAGCATCGCTGATCGATATGTCATCTCAACGCTGCTCGAGCCGATCCGCATCGAACTGCAGCTCACAGACTCCGGCATCGCGTTCCTCACCGGAACGGCGCTCGCGCTGTTCTATGTGCTGTTCGGCTTCCCCCTGTCGTGGTTGATCGACCGCTACAGCCGGCGCAACATCATCGCCATCTCGGTCATCGTCTGGTCGGCGATGACGACCGCGAGCGGCCTCGCCATGAACTACTGGCAGCTGCTGGTCTCACGCATCGGCGTTGGCGTCGGTGAAGCCGGCGGCACCCCCGGGGCGAGCTCCATCCTCTCCGACTACTTCCCGGCGTCGCAGCGGCCGATGGCGCTGACCATATTCGCGCTCGGGGCCTCCATCGGAGCCTGGATCGGCGCCGACGTCGCCGGGCAACTGTCCGAGATGTACGGGTGGCGGCAAGTATTCCTACTGCTCGGCATCCCGGGCGTCGTTTTCGGCTTTCTGATCTTCCTGACGGTCCGCGAGCCGAAGCGCGGTCAGCTCGACCGCAACAAATCAGAGGTCTCACCGAGCTTCGGCGCGACGTTCAAATACCTTCTGCAGCAGCGCTCGGCCGTCCATGTGATGCTCGGAAGCGCCCTCACAGCCCTTTGGGGTTGGGGTCTCATCTGGTGGACCCCCACCTTCCTCGTGCGCAATTTCGACATGACCGCGGGCGAAGCCGGGATCTTCACTGGGCCGATGCATCTTTTCGGCGGCAGCCTTGCCACGCTCTTCACCGCATGGCTCGTCGCCCAGCGCTCCATGATCGATCCGCGCCGGGTGGTCTGGCTGATGGGTATCGTCGTCGGTATCGCGACGGTGGTGTCTTACTTCATCTATACCAGCCAATCGATCGAGACGATCCGGATCTTGCTCTGGATCTTCATCCCCTCCATCTACTTCTACATCGGCCCCTGCTTCGGCCTGCTCAACAACCTCGCCGAGCCACGCATGCGCGCCATGTTCTGTGCTTTCACGCTGTTCGTGGCCAATGTGGGCAACCTCATCATCGCACCGCAACTGGTCGGATTTTTAAGCGACCACTACACCGCGGGCGGCATGGACAACGCGCAGTCCTTGCGGACGGCGATGCTCTGGCTGGTGCCGACCGGTCTGTGGGCGACCTTCCACTACTTCTGGTCCGCTCGCCAGATCGTCGCGGATCAGACCCGCGCGACCGGCATCGACCCGCTCGCCGCGACCCGCTCGTCATGATGGCTATGCTGACCCGCCGTGCAGCCGCTCTAGCGGCGCTCGCCGCCCTGCTGTCGCTCGGCGTCCTGCCGGGCGTCGCCATGGCCCAAGGCACGCTGCGCATCATCACTTGGGCGGATTACGTGCCCGCCGATGTCGCGGCGCAGTTCACGAAAGAGACCGGTATCAAGGTCGAGGTCACGCTCTCCAACAACGAGGAGATGATCTCGAAGCTCCGCGCCACGCGCGGTGCGGGCTTCGACATCGCGCAACCCTCACAGGATCGCATCCTCGGACCGCAACAGGAGTTCGGGATCTACAAACCGATCGACCTCACCAAGGTGAAGGTCGATCTGATCCAACCCGATCTGCTCGCCACGGTGCGACGCAACGCGACGGTGGGCGGCAAACTCTACGCGCTTCCCTATGTGTGGGGCGCCGAAGGCATGGTCGTCAACACCCAACGGACGAAGGTCGCAGACTATCTCGACCTCTGCCGCAGCGATCTCAAGGGCCGCACTTCGGTGCGGCTGCGCCGCCCGACGCTCATGGCCTTCGCCTTCGCCATGGGCAAGGATCCGTTCGCGCTCTACGGCGACCCCAAGGCCTACTCCGCGCTGATGGACCAGATCGGCGCGCGTCTCATCGCCTGCAAGCCGAACTTCCGCTTCTTCTTCGACAACCGCGACCAGCTCCTGAACGGCATGCGCTCGGGTGAACTGCACGCCGCGATGATGTGGGATTCGGGCGGCTGGAAACTCGCCCGCGAGAACCCCGCCATCCAATTCATCGCACCGAAGTCGGGCGCGCTCGGCTGGCTCGACACCTACACGCTGCCCGCGCGCGGCAAGAACGAGGCGGCCGTCTACGCCTGGATCAACTTCACGCTGCGCCCCGAGATCGCCGCCCGCATCGCGAAGAACATCGGCAACTTCTCGGCCGCGAAGGGCGCCGAACCGCTCACGGACCCGAAGCTGCGCGCGCAATTCGCAGAGAGCTTCCCGCGCGGTTTCAAAGATGTCCGTTGGTATCCCGCGATACCCCCGGGGCTCGAGGAGATCGAGGGTCGCGTGCTCGACCGTATCAAGGCCGCGAAGTAAGCCCGCGCCCATGTCCGCCCCGCAGGACTTCGACCTCGAAGCCAAGTCCGCGCTGAAGCGCTTCGGAACGCATACGGCAGTCGACTCGCTCTCCTTCGGCGTCAAGCGCGGCAGTTTCTTCTCCATCCTCGGCCCCTCGGGCTGCGGCAAGACCACGCTGTTGCGCATGATCGCGGGCTTCATCGAGCCCGATGGCGGGGATATCGAGATCGGCGGCCGCAGCCAGCGGGGCGTGGCACCCAACCGCCGTTCCGTCAACATGGTGTTCCAGCAATTGGCGCTCTTCCCGATGATGAGCGTGGGCGAGAACGTCGCCTACGGGCTCGCCAGACGCGGTGTCGGGCGAGCGGAGCGTGACTCGAAGGTCAGGGCCATGCTCGAGCGCGTCGGCCTGCCGGGCGCTGAGAGCAAGCGTACCGACGAGCTCTCGGGCGGTCAGCGCCAGCGCGTCGCCATCGCCCGCAGTCTGGTGCTGGAACCCACGCTCCTGCTGCTCGACGAACCGCTCGGCGCCCTCGATCTCAAGCTGCGAGAGCGCATGAAGATCGAACTCAAGCAGTTACAGGCTGCTTTCGGCACCACCTTCGTCTACATCACCCACGACCAATCAGAGGCCTTGGTGCTCTCCGACCAAGTCGCGGTGATGAACGCCGGCCGCTTCGAACAGGTCGGCAGCCCCCAGGAACTCTACTACTCACCCGCCACGCCCTTCGTTGCGGGTTTCGTCGGCGCCAACAACCGCATCGAGGGGCGCGTCAGCGCCGTCCACGGCGCGCTGGTGGACGTCGCCACCCCGGAGGGCTGGGTGGTGCGCGCCCAGACGCAGACCGGCCCTGACGGCCGCAAGCCGGGCGTCGGCGATGCCGCCAGCGCCTTCGTGCGCCCCGAGGTGGCCGTGCTCGGCCGCAGCGCCGCGGAACTCGACCTGCCGCCGGCGGCTGCCCCCGCGCCCGTGCATGAGGGCGTGGTGGAGAGCCTGCTGTTCGACGGCGCGAACTCGGCCGTGCTGCTGCGCGAGACGAAGACCCGCGCCGAGTTCCGCGTCGCCCTGCCCCAGACCGGCCGCTACGCCGACCTCAAGGTGGACGAGCGCGTGGTGTTCAGTTTCGCTCCCGAGCGCGCTGTCTGCTTTGCGACCGGCGGACATGGTTGAGGCCAGCGGCACACTGACGCGGCGCCTTCTGCTCTGGCTGCTGCTCGCCCCAGCACTGGTATGGCTTTTGGGGCTCATCCTGCTGCCCCACCTCGACCTCGCGCTGCTCTCGTTCCGCGAACGCACCGGTCCCGGCGAATACGCCTACAGCCTCGCCCAGTACCGTACCTTCTTCGCCGAGCCGCTCTACTGGGATGTCTTCGTGCGCACGGCGGTCATCTCGCTGATCGCGACCGCGATCACCCTGCTGATCGCCTTCCCCATCGCCTGGACCATCGCCAAGCTCACGCAAGGCCGGGTGAGCGCCCTGCTGTTCGCGGTGTGCCTGATCCCGTTCTGGGTCAGCGAGACGGTGCGCACGCTCGGCTGGATGATCCTGCTGCGCGAGACCGGCGTGCTGCCGGGCGTCCTCGTGTCGCTCGGCGTCACCGACGCACCGGTCGAGATGCTCTACCGCGACGCGACCATCCTCGTCGGTCTTGTCTACACCTCGCTGCTGTTCATGGTGGTCCCGTTGTACTCGAGCCTCGAAAGCCTCGACGACTCGCTGATCGAGGCGGCCTACGACCTCGGCGGCAACGGCTGGACGGTGCTGCGCACGATCGTCATCCCGCATGCGGCGCCCGGCATCACCGCGGGCTGCATCGTCGTGTTCATGCTGACGCTCGGCAACTACCTCACCGCCTCGCTCTTAGGCGGCAAGAACTCGCTGTGGTTCACCGAGCAGATCTACACCCAGTTCATCACCCGCTTCAATTGGGAGCAGGGCGCGGCCTTCGGCTTCTTGCTGCTCTTGCTCTCGAGCCTGATGGTCTGGATCGGCCTGCGGTTGAGCGGCCAGAAGTTCGCCGACGTCATGAGCCGCAGCTGATCCATGCGCCTGCACCACCGCACATGATCCCCTCGCTCCCCCGCCCGCTCTGGCTGCGCGTCGCGACGGTCGTCTTCGTGGCGGCCTTCCTCGTGTTCCTCTTTCTGCCGCTCGTGACCGTCGCGGCCTTCGCCTTCAACGATGCGGCTTACCCCGCGCCGCCTTGGCAGGGCTTCACGCTCGATTGGTTCACGGGCGACGAATCCAAGGGCCGTACCGGTCTTTTCAAGGACCAGGAACTCATGGGCAGCATCCTGACGAGCCTGCTCGTCGCGGCCTGGGTGACGCTGCTCTCGGTGGTGGTCGGCACGACCAACGCCTTCCTGATGGAACGCATGCGCTTCCGGGGTCAGGGTCTGCTGTCGTTGATGATGTTGATCCCACTCGTGATCCCGGGCGTGATCCTCGGCATCTCCATCCTCGCCTTCGCGAGCCGGGTCGCCGATCTCTTGGGGGATGTCTTCGGCTGGGAGGCCGAGTTCCTCCGGCCGGGCCTGCCGTTGGTCGTGCTCGGCCAGGTCTCCTACCTGATCGCCATCTCCACCCTCACCATCAGCGCGCGCCTCAAGCGCTTCGATCGCACGCTCGAAGAGGCTGCGTACAACTTGGGCGCCTCGCGTCCCGCCGTGCTCGCCACCATCACCCTGCCCTATCTACGGCCGGCGATGATCGGTTCGGCGGCGATCGTGTTCCTCATGTCCTTCGAGAACTTCAACACGACGCTGATGTTGGTGGGCGCCGACTCACCGCTCACGGTGATGATGTACGGCCGCATGCGCGACGGCGCGACGCCCGTGCTGAACGCCGTGAGCGTGTTCCTGATGGTCGCCTCGGCGGCGATCGCGCTGCTGCTGATGCGCGGCGGCGCCCAAGGGCGGCGCTAGGCCTTCAGACGCAGGTTCTGCGGATCGTAGAGCGGCTCGACAGCGACCACCGCACGGCGGCGTTCACCCAGGATCTCGACCGTGAGCTCGGTACCCGGCACCGCCATGTCGGTGCGCACATAGGCGAGCGCGATGCTCTGCTTGAGCCGGTAGCCGTAGCCGCCCGAGGTCACGAGCCCCACCTGCTCGTCGCCCTTGAACACGATGGACACCGCCGCCGCATCGGCATCGGTGGCATCGACCAACAACGGCACGAAACGCTCGCGCGGACCCGCCGCCGCCTCGCGACGCAGCGCCTCGACGCCGATGAAGCCACCCGGCTTGTCGAGCTTCACGAAGCGATCGAGCGAGGACATGAACGGCGTGTACTCGGTGGTGAGGTCGCCCTTCCAACCGCGGTAGCACTTCTCGAGACGCAGGCTGTCCATGGCGTAGAGCCCGAAATCGTGGATGCCGAACTCTGCGCCCGCCTCCCACAACAGATCGTAGACCGACAGCACATGTTCCGCAGGGATGTGCAGTTCCCAGCCGAGTTCGCCGACATAGTTCACCCGCATCGCCGTCGCGCGGGTGTAACCGATCTCGATGTCACGCACCGAGAGCCAAGGGAACGCGGCGTTCGAGAGGTCGGCGCGGGTGAGCTTCGCCAGCACCTCGCGTGAGCGCGGCCCGACGAGGATCAGCGTGCCGTAGCGCGCCGAGAGGTTGTCGAGACGCACACCCGAACCCGGCAGGTGCTCACGCAGCCAGTGCTCGTCGTGGCGCTCGCCCGCCGCCGCGCTGATCAACCAGAAACGATCCGGGGCGAAGGTGGTGAGCGTCATCTCGGTGACGATGCCGCCGTTCGGTGCGCAGAAATAGTTGAGCGCGGTGCGACCGGCCTTCGGGACGACGCCCGTCACCATGCGATCGAGCCATTCGGCTGCACCGCTGCCCGTGACCTCGAACTTGGTGAAGCCCGGAAGATCGAGCACGGCCACGCGCTGCTGCACCGCCTCGCACTCGCGGGCGACCGCGGCATGCCATGCGGGCCTGCGGAAGGAGACCTCCGGACCCACCGGGTCGCCGGCTTCCGGAAAATACACCGCGCGTTCCCAGCCACCGCGCGCACCGAACTTCGCGCCCTTGTCGCGCAGACGCGGGTACGCGGGAGAGGCCTTGGCGGGTCGGCCTGCAGGCCGCTCTTCGGCGGGATAGCCGATGCCGTACTCGTGCTGGTAGGTCTCGAGCGCCTTGGCGAGCACGAAGCGATCGTTGTGGCAGTCGAGGTAGCGGCGCGAGTCGAGCGGCCACATGTCCCATTCGGGCTGGCCGAGCGCGACCCACTCGGCGATGAGTTTGCCGGCGCCGCCCGCCTGGGCGATGCCAAAAGTGAAAGCGCAGCAATGATAGAACCCCGGCAGGCCCGGCGCCGGACCGAGCAGCGGATTGCCGTCCGGCGCGTACGGGATCGGCCCGTTGATGACGCGCTTGACGCCGACCGATCCGAGGATCGGCACCCGCTCGCAGGCGGCCTCGATGTACTTCTCGATGCGACCGAGATCATCGTCGAACAACTGGTGCGCGAACTGGTCCGGGAGACCCTCCAACCAATGCGCCTTCGCGTCCCACTCATAGGGGCCGAGGATGAGGCCCTGCCGCTCTTGGCGCAGGTAGTAGCTGACATCGGGATCACGCAGCAGCGGCAGCCGCTCGGCGCCGCGCGCCACGAGTTCGGGGATGTCTTCGGTGATGAGGTACTGATGCGAAAGCGTGACGATGGGGAGATACGCACCCACCATCGCTGCCACCTCGCCACCACGGTAACCGGCGGCGTTGATCACCTTGGGCGTCTGGATCACGCCCTTGTCGGTGGTGATCCGCCACTCACCGGAAGGCGTGCGATCGATGGCGGTGACGCGGGTCTGGCGGTAGATGGTCGCGCCGCCGTCGCGCGCGCCCTTGGCGAGCGCCTGCGTGAGCTGCGCGGGATCGATGTCACCGTCGTAGGGGTCGAAGAGGCCCGCCTTGATGTCGTCGGTGGTGATGAAGGGGTGCCGCTCGCGGATCTCGGCGGGCGACAGCATCTCGAACTCGATGCCCTGTGCGCGCGCCTGCGAGACCACATGCTTGAACTCGTCCACACGGTCCGCGGTGTGTGCGAGCCGGATGCTGCCCGTGATGTGGTAGTTCATGTCGTAATCGACACGCGCGCCCAACTGCGAGTAGAGCTTGGTGCTGTGACGCTGCAGCTTGATGAGGTTCCAGGAGGTGGAGAAGTTCGGGCAGTTGCCCGCCGCATGCCAGGTGGAACCCGCCGTGAGTTCGTCGCGCTCGATCAGCACGGCGTCACGCACGCCGAGCTGCGTCAGATGGTAGAGCGCGCTGCAGCCGACCGAGCCGCCGCCGATGATCACCACTTCAGCATGGGTCTTCATGTGTCCAAGTCCTCAGGATTTGATGCGTTCGCTCTTGGGGTCGTACCAAGGCGCAAGTTGTGCGCGTGCCGCGTGGCGCACGCCCGCGACCTCGATCTCCCAACGACCGGCCGCGAGCCAATCGGGTGTGACGCCTGTGTCGCAGTGGACATAGCCCATACCGATGGACCGGTTGATGCGATGCCCCCAAGCGCCGGAGCGCGTGGAGCCGACGATGACGCCGTCACGGATGATCGGCTCCTCGTGATAGAGGAGTGGTGCGGCCTCGGAAGCGTCCTCGAGCATCACCTGCACAAGGCGCTTCGGCAGCATCCCCTGGGCGCGCTGCGCGAGCAAGACCTCGCGGCCGATGAAGCCGTCCTTCTTGTCCCAGGCCACGGTGAAGCCGAGCCCCGCCTCGAGCGGCGTGTCCTCATCGGCGATGTCGTGGCTCCAGTGACGGTAGCCTTTTTCGACGCGGCAAGACGCCATGGCGTGATAGCCCGCGTGCTTGAGCCCGAACGCCGCTCCCGCCTCGGTCAGACGCTCGAAGACATCGAGCACCTGCTCAGCGGGGATGTAGAGCTCCCAACCGAGTTCGCCGACATAGGTGATGCGGCTCGCACGCAGGCGCGCGTAGCCGATCTCGATCTCGCGCGACCAGCCGAAAGGATGCGCCTCGTTCGAGAGATCGGCGCCCGACACCGCAGTGAGCAGCGCGCGGCTCTTGGGGCCCATCACACCCAGCATGGCGATGCCCGCCGTGACATCGGTCGCGGTGCAATGCAGGTCCGGATGATCATCGAGATAGCGCGTGAGCCAGGCGAGGTCGCGGGTCTGGGAGATGGCCGAGGTGACCACCAGATAGCGCTTCTCGGCGAGGCGCGTGATGGTGAGGTCGGCCTCGATGCCGCCGCGTTCATTGAGCCACTGCGTGTAGACGATGCGGCCGACCGGCACATCCATCTCGCCGGTCGAGAGACGGTTCAGCACCGCGCAAGCGTCCCGACCCTGCACCATATATTTGGCGAAGCAGGTCTGGTCGAACAAGGCCACATCGTCGCGCACCGCACGGCACTCGGCACCCGAGTGCTCGAACCAGTTCTGGCGACTGTACGAATAGGTGTACTGCTTCTCGACACCCGGCGGCGCGAACCAGTTGGGGCGCTCCCAGCCCGCGGTCTCACCCATGCAGGCGCCCGCGTCGACCAAGCGATCGTGCAGCGCCGTGCGCCGCGCGCCGCGCGCCGTCTGATACTGGTAGTACGGCCAGTGCATCGCGTAGAGCAGCCCCAGCGTCTCGACCGTGCGATCACGCAGATACCGCCGGTTCGACTGGAACGGCAGCGCCCGCCGGATATCGACGTCCGCGAGGTCCATCGGCGGCCTACGGTCCTGGATCCATTGCGCGACGACCTTGCCTGCGCCACCGCTCGCTGCGATGCCGACGGAGTTGAAGCCCGTGGCGACGAACAGGTCGCGCACCTCGGGCGCCTCGCCGATGTAGTAGCGGTCGTCGGGCGTGAAGCTCTCTGGCCCATTGAAGAAAAGCTGGATGCCGGCATCCGCGAGCACGGGCACACGGCGCACGGCGGCTTCGAGGATGGGCTCGAAATGCTCCGCGTCCTCGGGCAGCGAATCGAAGCAGAAAGACTCGGGGATGCCGTCCATGCCCCAGGGCTTGGCGATGGGCTCGAAGCAGCCGACCAGCAGCTTGCCGGCATCTTCTTTGTAATACGCACATTCGTCGTAGACGCGCAGCACCGGGAGGTTCGGCGGCACCGCCGCGATCGGCTCGGTGACGATGTAGAAGTGCTCAGCGGCATGCAGCGGGATGGAGACACCGGCCATACGACCGAGTTCGCGCGACCACATGCCGGCGCAGATGACGACGGTGTCCGCCGAGATGTAGCCGGCTTCGGTGTCGACACCGACCGCGCGCCCCTTCTCGATCCGGATGCCTGTGACCTTCGTGTTCTCGAGGATCTTGGCGCCGCGCATCCGCGCACCGCGGGCGAAGGCCTGCGTGGTGTCGATGGGGTTGGTCTGGCCGTCCTTGCGGATGAAGATGCCGCCGACGAGATCACCGACCTCGAGCAAGGGCCAACGCTCGTGGATCTCGGCGGTCGAGAGCAGATCGATCTCGAGTCCGAAGGTCTTGCCCATCGAGGCGCCGCGGTAGAGCTCCTCGAGACGCGCGTGGGTCTTGGCGACGCTGATCGAACCGTTCTGCTTGAAGCCCGTCGCCTGCCCGGTCTCGGCCTCGAGCGATCGATAGAGCTCCGCGGTGTACTTGGCGAGCTCGGTCAGGTTGCGCGTGGCGCGCAGCTGGCCGACGAGGCCCGCCGCGTGCCAAGTGGTGCCGCAGGTGAGCTGCTTGCGCTCGAGAAGAACGACGTCGGTGATGCCGATCTTCGTCAGATGATAGGCGATCGAACAGCCGGCCACTCCGCCGCCGACGATGACCACGTTGGCATGGCTGGGGAGGGACATCGGCTCAGCGCTTGGACATCGCCGCCCGATCGAGCTTCACCGGATATCTTTGACGGATGGCGGCGTCGATGGCCTCCGGGACATGCCCGGGGTAGTGCTCGGCGAGGACTTCCTGGACGCGCCGCGCTGCACGCTGCAAGGCATCCGTCGACCCCTGCTCTGTCCACTCGTTCGGGCTGCGACGATCGCCGATGACAGGATAGAGATAGTCGGTCTGCATGAGTTCGAGCGTCTGGGCGCTGCCGAGGTAGTGCCCCGGCCCGTTGAGACAGACGTCTTTGATGGTCTCGAAGGAGAGTTTCTCCTCGTTGACCTCGATGCCTTTGATGGTGCGCTGCGTGGCGCCGATGATGTCGTTGTCGATGATCAGGCTCTCGAGCGAGAAACCGAGCAGGCTCGCGTGCATGCCTGCCGATTCGTAGATCATGTTGGCGCCCGAGTGACCGACGAGTGCATGGTTGAGGGCTTTCTCGCCCGCCGATTGCGCATCCGCGACCTTCGAGTCCGTCATGCCCGAGGCGGTGCCCGTCGTGAGGTCGTAGAAATTCCCCATCTGGCCGGCGGCCGAGGACAGCAGCGCCTGCTCGGGGCTGCCGCCCGACATCGCGCCCGTGCGCAGGTCGGAGACGAAACACCAAGTGCCGAAGATCGCCGGAGCGCCCGGCTTGATGGCGTTCACATAGACGAGCCCGGCGAGCACCTCGGCGACTTCCTGCGCGAGTGCGCCCGCAAGCGCGGCAGGCGCGGTGGCACCGGCTTGACCCGCCGACAGCAGCAGCACCGGCATGCCGCCGCGCACCGCGACCTCGAGGCAACGGCAGGCATCGGCCGCGAACTTCATCGGCGGCACGACGAAACAGTTGGACTGGCTGACGAACGGTCGCTCGCGCCATTTGTCCTCGCCGCCCGCGATGCTGTGCAGCATCTGCAGCGAGGCTTCGAGGTTGTCGGGGTGGACCCAACTGCTGCCGACATGCTTGGTGGTGCTCATCACCGCGGCGTAGCAGGTGTTGAAGTCCATCTCGAACGGATCCGGGATGTCACGCGGCACCACGGCGCGCTGGAAGAAGTGGATGTGTTCCATCACATCGACGATGCGGCCGATGTCGTAGAGGTCGCGGATGGTGGATTCGCGGTAGCTGCCGTTGGCATCGACCATGTTGACGGCCGCGCCCGCAGTGCCGAAGTACGCGCGCTTGTCCCAAGGTTCCATGTCGTGGCGCGGGTCCTGCCCGAAGAGCGGGAAACGACGCGCGGCCTTGGCGATGGTGTCCTCGACGAGGGAGCGCGGGAACAACAGACGACCCGCGTCGTTGAGCGTGCAGCCGGCAGCGGTCATGACTTCGATGCCGGTGTCGGTGGCATCACCGAGCCCGACTTCCCACAACAACCGGAGCGCAGTCTGGTGGATCTGCTCGACGCCCGCCTGCGTCAGCGGTTGGAACCGCCCGCTCGGCATGCCGGGGCGGACAGGGCGCAGATGCTCCGGCAATGGACCCGACCGTTGAGCACGGCGGGCATCACGACCGGACGGACGACGGGCGACCTGCACATCTGCGTTCATGAATCGGAACTCCTCGTTGGGATTGACGGTAGTATGGCACTCCCGTTCAGACCAATGACAGTCCAGCAGAACGCCCGATGCGTGACGATACTGATCCTCTGCTTTCCCTGACGCCCGACCGCAGCGTTGCTGCACGGGAATTCGGGGTTCCCATCGATATGGCCGTCCCGGCGTTCGGCGAGCGCTCGGAGTATGTCCCGGAGATCGATCCGGCGTATCACTTCGACCCGCAGACCACGCTTGCCATCTTGGCCGGCTTCGCCCACGACCGGCGGGTCATGGTCCAGGGCTACCACGGGACCGGCAAGTCCACCCACATCGAACAGGTCGCAGCGCGCCTCAACTGGCCCCTCATCCGCATCAACCTCGATGGCCATGTCAGCCGCATCGACCTCGTAGGTCGCGACGCCATCGTGGTGAGGGACGGTCGCCAGATCACCGAATTCCGCGAAGGCCTGCTGCCTTGGGCGATCCAGCGCCCCGTGGCGCTGCTCTTCGACGAATACGACGCCGGCCGGCCGGATGTCATGTTCGTCATCCAGCGCGTGCTGGAGTCGAGCGGCAAACTCACCCTGCTCGACCAGAACCGCGTCATCACCCCCAACCGCCACTTCCGCCTGTTCGCGACCAGCAACACCATCGGCCTCGGCGACACCTCCGGTCTCTACCACGGCACCCAACAGGTCAACCAAGGCCAGATGGATCGATGGTCCATCGTGACGGTGCTCAATTACCTGCAGCACGAGGTCGAGGCCTCGATCGTCTCGGGCAAAGTACAGGGCTACGGTGACGCCGAAGGCCAACGCACCATCAAGGCGATGGTGCGGGTGGCGGATATGACCCGAAACGCGTTCATGAACGGGGATATCAGCACCGTGATGAGCCCGCGTACCGTGATCACTTGGGCGCAGAACGCCCGGATCTTCGAGGATGTGGGCGCCGCGTTCCGCGTCAGTTTCCTCAATCGCTGCGATGAACTCGAACGACCGGTCATCGCCGAGTTCTACCAGCGCGCCTTCGGCGTGGACCTGCCGCTCACCGCCCCGCATATCAAGGTCCTGTGACGACGACGCCCGGCGCCAAGCCTGCGACGCCGAACCCTTTCGAACGGACGCTCGCGCGCGCCACCCGAGCCCTCGCGGCCGATCCGCAGCTTCAGGTGGTCTTCAGCACCTCGGGACCGCGACTCGAGGGCACCAAGATGTTGCTGCCCCCCGCGCCGACCGCGTTGACCCCGGCAGCCCTCGCCTTGACCCGCGGTCAAGCCGACCGCCTTGCGCTGCGGCGGGCTTTCCACGACGCGGCGGTCCACGCCCGCCATCGACCCGCAGGGGTGCGGGCGCGCAACCTCTACGATGCGTTGGAGGATGCGCGCTGCCTGTCGCTCGGTGCGCGCGACCTCGCCGGGGTCGCCCTCAATGTCGATGCGGCGTTGCGGGATGAACTGCAACGCAGTGGTGCGCTGCGCGGTCCGGCAGACGGTTCGGCAGCGATGACCCAAGCGCTCGCGCTGTTGGTGCGCGCCGATCTCGGCGGGATACCCGTACCGGACGAAGCGGCCGCGTTGGACGCGCGTTGGCGGCCGTTCCTCGAGCAGCGGTTGGCGAAGTCCCTGCCCCTGCTCTTCGCGAGCGCCACCGACCAAGACGCCTTCGCGCGCGAACAGCAACTCATCCTGCGCGCGCTCGGTCTCGGCCACGAACTCAACCCACCCCCACCGGAACCGAGCACCGAAGGCGGTCCGCAGAGCGCCGATCGACCCGCACGCCGCCCACCCTCTGCGCCGAAGCCTGACCACTTGCCAGCGCCCGAGGTGCAAGAAGCGCGCGAGATCGCCGAGGAGGAGGAGCCGGGGATCGAGCCGCAGCAACCGCTCGCCGAACCCGCCTCGCCCGAAGCGGAGGGCGCCAACGGCCCGGAGCAGCAAGCGCCCGAGGGGCAGCGGCTGAGCCGCATCAACGATGATGACGCCGATCACCCCAACCGGAACTATCGCATCTTCACCACCCTCCATGACGAGGTCCGAAACGCCTGCGATCTCTCCGATATCGTGACGCTCGACGACCTGCGCGCGAAACTCGATGCCGAGGCACGGCAACTGCCGGCGATCGTCGCGCGGCTCGCCCGCAAGCTCGAGCGCTTCCTGCTCGCGCAGCAACGGCGCGGCTGGCACTTCGATCTCGACGAAGGCGTGCTCGACCCATCGCGGCTCACGCGGGTGCTCACCGACCCGATCGCACCGCTCGCCTTCCGCCAAGAGCGTGAGATCGACTTCAAGGACACGGTCGTGACGCTGCTGCTCGACAATTCAGGCTCCATGCGGGGCCGTCCGATCCTGCTCACCGCGCTCTGTGCGGATCTGCTGGCACGCACGCTGGAGCGTTGCGGCGTGCGCACGGAGATCCTGGGCTTCACCACCCGCGACTGGGACGGGGGTCTTGCCCGCAAGGACTGGATCGCCGCCGGTGCGCCCCGAAACCCGGGGCGGCTCACCGATGTCCGCTACATCATCTACAAGGACGCCGATACCGCTTGGCGGCGCGCGCGGCGCAACCTCGGGCTGTTGCTGCAGGACGAACTGATGAAGGACAACATCGATGGTGAGGCGCTGTGGTGGGCGCACCAGCGACTGAGGGCGCGGCGCGAACAGCGGAAGATCCTGATGGTGATCTCCGACGGCGTGCCGCTCGACCAGGCGACGCTCTCCGCCAACCCGGGCGGTTACCTCGACCAGCACCTGCGCGATGTGATCCGCTGGATCGAGCGGCGCGGCGAGGTCGAACTGGCCGCGATCGGCATCGGACACGAGGTGGGCGACTATTACTCCCGTGCAGTGGCGATCGCGACCACCGAGGAGCTCGGCCCCGCCATGATCAACCAGTTCGCCGAACTGTTCGCACCGCGCGCCGTCAGCTGAGCTTGGAGGGGAACCCGGGCGCCCGCAGATCGGTGCCGAGCGCGTCCTCCAGCAACTTCACGATCTGGGTGGACTGCGCCTCGCTGCCGTACTGCGAACGACCGCGCCGGAAGATCTGCTCGGTGAGCCCTGCGAGTTCGAGCGGCACACCGAATTTGCGGCCGTACTCATAGGCGAAGCCGAGGTCCTTGCAGGCGAGATCCATCGTGAAATTGATGTCGTAGCTGCCGTTGAGCACGAGTTGACCCTCGGTCTCGTGCACGAAGCTGGTGCCGGAACTCGCCTGGATGGCGTGGAACGCCTGCGCAAGGTCGAGTCCGCCGCGCTTGGCGAGCATCAAGGCCTCGCCGCAGGCGACGAGGTGGATGAAGGCGAGCATGTTGGTGATGACCTTGATGACGCTCGCCTTGCCGAGTTCACCCATATAAAAGATCTGGCCGCCCATGGCCGCGAGAGCCGGCCGGTGCGCGTCGAAGACCGCTTGTTCACCGCCCACCAGCACGGTGATCTTGCCTTGGGCCGCCAGATGCACGCCACCCGTCACCGGGCACTCGAGCGTCGAGATGCCTTGGTCGGCGGCCAGCGCCGCGATGCGCTTGATCTCACGCTCGTCGGTGGTGCTCATCTCGATCCAAGTGCCGCCACGACGCAGCCCCTGCAGCACGCCATCCGGACCCGTCAGCACCGTGTTGGATGCGGCGGGCGATGGCAGGCAGGTGATCACGCAATCGACCTGCGCAGCAAGTTCCCGCGGCGAAGCCGCCCAGGTGCAACCGGCCTCGAGCAGCGACTTCGCTGCGTCGCGGTCGAGATCGTTCACCACGACCTCGAAGCCTGCACGACGCAAGCTGGCCGCAAGGTGTTTGCCGAGGTTGCCAAGGCCGATGTAACCGTACTTCATCGCTTCACTCCAAGGTTGCAGAGCGGTACGCCGCCCGGGCGAGCCACTGCGGGTTGATCTCGACGCCCCAGCCGGGTTCAGCCGGGATCGTCACATGACCGTCGACGACGCGATACGGGTCGCCGAGGAAAAGGTCCTGCTGCCACGGGTAGTAGTCCGCGCCCTCGATCGAAAACTCGAGGTACTTGCCGGCGTTCGGGATCGCGCCGAGCAGGTGCATGGTGCACATCGTCACGAGCGAGAGGTTGGCGCTGTGCGGCGTCACGGGCAGTCCGGCGTGCTCTGCCATGCGCGCCACGGTGAGCGTGCGCGTGAGGCCGCCCATGTACATCACATCGGGTTGGACGATATCGACCGCGCGCAGATCGATCATGCGCTGCCAGGTCGCGAGGTCCCAGTCCTGCTCGCCGCCGGTGACATCGAGCGACAACGCTTCAGTGACGATCTTCGTCTGCTCGAGCTGCCAGTACGGACAAGGTTCCTCGAAATGACCGATGCCTTCCTGTTCGAGCAAGCGACCGACTTCGATGGCGCGCGGCGGTGAGTAGCCGCTGTTGGCGTCGACCAGTTTATCGATGCCGTCGCCGAGCGCCCGCGAGACCGCGGGGACGATCTCCTCGGTGCGACCCGGCCACTCGTCGACATCGCGTCCGCACTCCGCTGCGACCCGCCACTTGAAGGCGGTGAACCCGTCCCGATCGCGCAGCGCGACCAGACGACGCGCCTCGTCCTGCGGCGTGATGTCGCGCTTCATCGAGGACGCGTAGGCGCGCAGCCTCCCCGGCTTGCCGCCGAGCAGTTCGACCACGGGCTTGCCGGCGCTGCGCCCATGCAGGTCCCAGAGCGCGGTATCGAGACCGGCCAAGGCACGGCAACGGTAGCTTCCCGGGTACTTGTGCTCCTTTTCCTCGACGCGATCGATGAGCGCCTGGATGTCGGTGCCGTCGCGGCCCAAAACCCAGGGCACGACCTGGCGATGGAACACCGTCGCGGTGATATCGGCGTTGTAGGTGGAGGTCTGTCCCCAACCGACCGCGCCCGAGTCGGTCGTGACTTTGACGAAGCAGACGAACTCGTCGGTGAAAGTTTCGAGTTGGGCGATCTTCATGGGTGCCGGGATGCTAGCCGAGCATCCCGAGGTCACACCACTGGAAAGCGACCTTCGATTGCCCGATTGCGCCGCGGCGATTCCGCTCAAGATCGCGCCCCGACGCTGGGTGAGCGCTTGGAGGTTGCCGGGCGCATGTTCATAATCGGCCCTCATCCGCAGGACAGGCTGACCGTTGATGGAAGACCGACACGCGCGCACCGCCGTCATCACTGGCGCAGCCCAAGGGCTCGGCCGCGAGACCGCGATGGTGCTGGCTGCGGCAGGCTACCGCCTCGTCCTGATCGATCTGCAATCGCCCGACGCCCTGCTCGCGGAACTTCGCGCGGCCGGCCACGACGGTCTCGCGCTCAAAGGCGATGTGGCCGACGAAGCCTTTGTCCAGCACGCGGTGGCAGCAACGGCGGAAGCCTTCGGCGCGGCCGATGTCCTCGTCAACAACGCCGGCATCAGCCTGATCGTGCCAGCGGAGCGGCTGAGCGCCGCGCAGTGGCGGCGCGTGATGGACGTCAACCTTCTCGGACCTTTCCTGCTGTGCCGTGACTTCGGACGCGCGATGCTCGAGCGCGGTAGCGGCAGCATCGTCAACGTCGCCTCGGTGGCGGGCCTGCGCGGAGTCGCACACCGCAGCGCCTACAACGCCTCGAAGCATGGGCTCATCGGCTTGACGCATTCGCTGGCCGCCGAGTGGGGCGGTCGCGGCGTGCGCGTGAACGCGGTCTGCCCAGGGTGGATCAAAACGGAGATGGATGTCGCCGACCAGAGCCCCGACACCTACACCGACACCGATATCATCGACCGCGTGCCGATGGCGCGCTTCGCGCATCCGCGGGATGTCGCCGAGGCGATCGCGTTCCTGGCCGACCCCGCGCGCAGCGCCTTCATCAACGGCGTCAGCCTGCCGGTCGATGGCGGCTGGACCGCCGACATCGGTTGGGACTCACTGCGGCGCCGGACTCGACAAGCCCCCGCCAACCCTTGACGATGGGGCTCCTGATCATCCGTATGCCCTCGCCCGTGTGTCCTCGCCCGTGAGCAACCGTCAACATGACTGACCCCTCCGTCGATCCCGCCGCGAACAGCGAACGCCGTCCGCGCCGCCGTGCCGCTGCCGCAGCGGCGGCCGATTCGCCGCCTCGCCAGTCGCGCTACCGCCACCTCGTCAACCCCTTCGAACCGATGAAGGTCTTCTCGGACGACCAGATCGCCGCGATCCATGCGAGCGCGCTGCAACTGCTCGAAGACCAAGGCATGCGCGTGCTTCTGCCGGAGGCCCGCGAGGCGTACCGCCGTGGCGGCGGGCAGGTGGACGAGTCGACGCTCACCGTGCGGCTCGACCGTGGCCTCGTCGAGAGATGTCTCGCGATGGCGCCACGCGAGATCGTGCTGCATGCCGCGAGACCCGAGTTCGACATGCCGGTGTGGGGCAAGCACGTGATGTTCGCGCCGACCTCCGGTCCGCCCAACATCATGGATTCGGTGCGCGGCAAGCGCGCCGGAACCTTCGAGGATTTCGTCAACCTCCTCAAGATCTGCCAGTCCTTCGAGGTGCTGCACGGACTCGGCGGACTGGTCGAACCGCAGGACGTCCCGGTGCAGTTCCGTCACCTCGAGACGACCCGCGCGATGCTGCTGATGTCGGACAAGATCCCGAAGGTCTACGCGCGCGGCCCGGGCCAGACCGTCGACAACTTCGAGATGATCCGTATCGCCTACGGCCTCACGGAAGAGGAGTTCCGTTCGCGGCCCTGCGTGACGACGATCATCAACACCAACTCGCCGCTGCAGCTCGACATCCCGATGGCCAACGGCATCATGGATTACGCCGCAGCGGGTCAGGTGCTGATCATCACGCCGTTCACCCTCGCGGGCGCGATGGCACCGGTCACCATCGCAGGTGCGCTCACCCTCGCCCACGCCGAGGCGCTCGCGGGTCTCACGCTCGCGCAGATCGTGCGGCCCGGCGCGCCGATCATCTACGGCAGCTTCACCTCGAACGTCGACATGAAATCAGGATCGCCCGCCTTCGGCACGCCGGAGTACGTCAAGGCCTCGTTCGGTGCCGGCCAGCTCGCGCGTCACATCGGGTTGCCGTGGCGCTCTTCGAATGCGACCGCCTCCAACTGCCCCGACGCACAGGCCGCCTACGAGTCCCAGATGAGCCTGTGGGGCGCGCTGATGGGCGGCTGCAACTACATGCTTCATGCCGCGGGCTGGCTCGAAGGCGGTCTCACCACCTCCTACGAGAAGTTCATCCTCGACATCGAGATGCTGCAGATGTTCGCCGAAGTGTTCCAACCGGTCGGTGGCAGCACGGACGACATCGCGATCGACGCCATCAAGGAGGTCGGCGCGGGCGGGCATTTCTTTGGTTGCGTGCACACCATGGCACGCTACCGCACGGCCTTCTATGCGCCCCTCGTCTCCGATTGGTCGAACTTCGGCCAATGGGAATCCGCAGGCGCCAAGACCGCCACCGAGCGTGCCAGCGAGATCTGGCGCCAGGTGGTCGACACCTATCAAGCGCCGCCGCGTGATCCCGCGGTGGTGGACGCGTTGAACGATTTCGTCGCCCGCCGTACGGCGGAGGGCGGCGCCCCCCCGGTCAGTTGACCCAGACGGAAGAGAACTCGACATGAAGAACACGGCAAGAGTGGTCGTCATCGGCGGCGGCGTGGTGGGCGTGAGCGTGCTCTACCACCTCACCAAGGCGGGCTGGCGGGATGTCCTGCTCATCGAGCGCTCTGAACTCACATCCGGGTCGACCTGGCACGCCGCAGGCGGCATGCATACCGTCAACGGCGACCCGAACGTCGCCAAGCTCCAGCAATACACCATCAACCTCTACAAAGAGCTCGAGCAGATCTCCGGACAGTCCTGCGGCCTGCACATCACCGGCGGTCTGATGCTCGCCGGCACGCCGGAGCGGCTCGACTGGCTCAAGATGACGGTCGCCCGCGGCCGCTACCTCGGCATGGACCTCGAGCTCATCGACATGGCGGAGACCAAAAAGCGTCATCCGCTCGTCGACGAACGGCATTTCGTGGGCGCCATCTATGACCCCATCGAAGGCCATGTCGACCCGTACGGTGTGACGCATGCCTACGCCAAAGCGGCGCAGATCGGCGGGGCCGAGATCCTGCGCCAGAACCGCGTGGTCGATCTCAAGCAACGCGCCGACGGCAGCTGGGACGTCATCACCGAACAAGGCAATGTCCACGCCGAGCATGTCGTCAACGCAGGGGGTCTGTGGGCACGCGAGGTCGGCCGCATGGTGGGGCTCGAACTCCCCATCCTCGCGATGGAACACCAGTACATCATCACCGACGACATCCCTGAGCTCGCCGGACAGCCGGAGCTGCTGCATGTCATCGACTTCGAGGGCGAGATCTACATGCGCCAGGAGCGTGGCGGCGTGTTGCTCGGCACCTACGAGCGCTCGGGCGTGCCCTGGTCGCCGCGTACCACGCCTTGGGACTTCGGTCAGGACCTGCTGCCGAACGATCTCGAGCGGATCGCGCCGAGCCTGGAGGTGGGCTTCAAACATTTCCCGCGACTCGGCGAGGTCGGCATCCGCCGGATCGTCAACGGACCCTTCACCTTCGCGCCTGACGGCAACCCGCTGGTCGGCCCCGTACCGGGCATGCGCAACTTCTGGGTCGCCTGCGGCGTCATGGCAGGCTTCAGCCAAGGCGGCGGCGTCGGCCTTGCGCTCTCGCACTGGATGGTCGATGGCGATCCCGGGGCGGACATCTGGGGCATGGATGTCGCGCGCTACGGCGAGTGGGCGACCCGCCGCTACACCAACACCAAGGTGCGCGAGAACTACTCGCGCCGATTCCGCATCCGCTTCCCGAACGAGGAACTGCCGGCCGCGCGCCCGCTCAAGACCACGCCGGTCTACGACCGCATGCAGGCGGAGAACCCGCTGTGGGGCGACTACTGCGGTCTCGAACACGCGTTGTGGTACGCCCCGAAGGGCACACCGGCTGAGGAAGAGGTCACCTTCCGCCGCTCGAGCGCCCACGCCCATGTGGGCGCGGAATGCCGTGCGGTGCGTGATGCCGTCGGCCTCATCGAGATCTCCAACTATGGCAAGTTCGAGGTCACGGGACGCGACGCCGAGCGTTGGCTCGCCACGATCATGGCCAATAAAGTCCCGGCCGTCGGTCGCGTCGTTCTCACGCCGATGCTCAACGAGCGTGGACGGCTGATCGGCGATTTCACCATGTGCCGCATCGGTCCCGAGAGGTTCCTGCTGGTCGGCACCTACGCCGCCGAGCGCTTCTACCAGCGCTGGTTCGAGGCGCGCATGGGCGGTTTCGATGTGCAGGTGCGCGCCTGCGCGATGGAATGGCTCGGCTTCTCCGTCGCCGGACCCGCCTCGCGTGAACTGCTGCAATCTTTGGTCGACGAGGACCTCGGCACCAAGGCCTTCCCGTTCATGTCCTTCGGCGCGATGGATGTCGGGCTCGTGCCTGCGCTCGTCGGCCGCCTCTCCTTCACCGGCGATCTCGGCTACGAGATCTGGGTCAAGAACGAGTACCAACGCGAGCTCTACGACCGTCTCGTCGAAGCCGGCAAGCCGCTCGGCCTGAGGCACTTCGGTGGTCGTGCGCTCAATGCGATGCGTATGGAAAAGAGCTTCGGCAGCTGGGCGCGCGAGTACCGGCCGATCTACGGCCCCTTCGAGGCCGGTCTCGACCGCTTCGTCGATCTCACGAAGCCGGCATTCATCGGCCGCGAGGCCGCGCTCGCCGAGAAGACGGGCGGCGGCGAGCGCCGACTCATCACGCTCGAGATCGACGCCACCGACTGCGACGCCATCGCCGACGAACCGATCTGGCTCGACGGCAAGGTGGTGGGTTGGGTCACCTCGGGCGCCTATGGCCACTCGGTCGGCAAGTCGCTCGCGCTCGGCTATGTGGACCGTGCCTCCGCGCAGGCGACGACGGGCTTCGCGGTCGAGCTGATCGGCGATCGACGGCCCGCGGTGCGTCTGACCGCGCCGGCCTTCGACCCGGCCGGTTCGCGGATGCGCACCTGATACGCCACGATGCCTGCGACCTTGCCTGACCGATCACCCGCCTACACCGCCCTGCTCGCGCGCATGCAGCGCGGCGGGATGGTGCTGCTCGACGGTGGTGTAGGCACCGAGATCCAGCGGCTCGGGGCGCCGATGAGCACCGCGCTCTGGTGCGCGGAGGCCAACCTCACGCATCCCCGCAATGTGCGCGAGGCCCATCGCCTCTACCTCGACGCGGGCGCCGAGGTCGTCACCGCCAACACCTTCGCGAGCAGTCCGCTGCTGCTCGAGCACTTCGGGCGTCTTGAAGAGATGGAGCGCATCGATGCGATCGCCCTCGCGATCGCGCGCGAAGCGGCGCTGGCGGATCCTCGTGCCGCCGATCTGGTCATCGCCGGCTCGATGTCCACCATGCGCCCGACTGTCCCCGGGTCCGATCGTACGCAGGCCGATAATGGCTGGGGCGAGGCGGCCGCGCGCCTGCTGTTCTCGCGCAAAGCGGCGGGCCTGCGCGCAGCGGGTGCTGACTTCATCATGATGGAGATGATGCGGGATCTCGATTATTCGCTGTGGGCTTGCGAGGCGGCGCTCGCGAGCGGCCTGCCGGTCTGGATCGGTCTCTCGGTGGAACGCGCAGCCGATGGACGGCTGGTCGGTTTCGGCAGGCCGGACGCCGATCTGGAGCCGGTCGCCGCCGGGCTCGCCGCGCTGAAACCGGACGCGATGGCCATCATGCACAGTTCTCTCGACGACACGCCGACGGCGCTCGAGGTGTTGCGCCGCCATTGGCGAGGGCCGCTTGCGGCCTACCCCGAGTGCGGGCACTTCGCCGCGCCCGACTGGCAATTCGTCGATGTCGCACCGGATGAATATGCACGCCGCTCGGGCGAGTGGCGCCGACTCGGTGCGACCGCCCTCGGCGGCTGCTGCGGCGTGGGACCGGCGCACATCGCCCGTCTTCGCCGGGAGCACCCAAAAGACGCCCGCTGACGGCGCAGCGGGACAAGACGATGACGCAAATGGGTCAGTCTGGAACGCTCCCGCTGCCCATACTTTTTTGGCCATGACCGACACCCAGACAGCCTCACCAGGCGCCCGCCGCCCGAACGCCCGCGACGCCAAGCGTGCCGCCCGCACGGCCCGAGGTGCAGCCTCCGCGCCCTACATCGTCCGCAAGATCCCGCGCTTCGAGGTGTTGGGCGACGAAGGGCTCTCCATCATCGAGCGGAACGCGGACCGCATCCTCGAGGAGACCGGCATCGAGTTCCGCGAGGACCCCGAAGTCCTCGATATCTTCCACAAGGCAGGCGCGCAGGTCGACGGCGAACGCGTACGCTTTCCGGCGGGCATGTGCCGCGCGCTCATCCAACAGCACGCGCCACGCGAGTTCACCCAGATCGCCCGCAACCCCGCACGCGACCTTCGGATCGGCGGCGATGCCACGGTGTTCGCGCCGGCCTACGGCTCGCCCTTCGTGCGCAACCTCGACGAGGGTCGCCGCTACGCCCGTATCGATGACTTCCAGAACTTCGTGAAGCTCGCCTACATGGCGACCTCGCTGCACCACTCGGGTGGCACGATCTGCGAACCGGTCGATCTGCCGGTCAACAAGCGCCACCTCGACATGCTGTACAGCCACATCAAGTACAGCGACAAGGCCTTCATGGGCTCGGTCACGGCGCCCGAACGCGCCGCAGACTCCGTCGAGATGGCGAAGATCGCGATGGGCGATCGCTTCATCGACCCGCTCACGGGCAAGCCGAACACGGCGCTCGTGAGCCTCATCAACGTCAATTCGCCGATGACCTACGACGCCACCATGCTGGGTGCGCTCAAGGTCTACGCGCGCGCGAACCAGGGTTGCCTCGTCACCCCGTTCATCCTCGCGGGCGCGATGGCACCGGTGACCGTCGCGGGCACCGCCACGCAGACCTTGGCCGAGGCGCTCGCCGGCATGGCGCTGGTGCAGCTCCTTAACCCCGGCGCGCCGGTGATCTTCGGCAGCTTCGCCTCGTCGATGTCCATGCAGTCGGGCGCGCCGACCTTCGGCACCCCAGAGCCCGCGCTGGTGCTCTATGTCATGGCCGCGCTCGCGCGACGCCTTGGCGTACCGTTCCGTTCGGGTGGCGGACTCTGCGCCTCGAAGATCCCGGACGCTCAGGCCGCCTATGAATCGGCACAGACGATGCTGCCCACGGTGCTCGCCGGCGTGAACTTCGTGCTGCACACCGCCGGTTGGCTCGAGGGCGGTCTGGCGATGGGCTACGAGAAGTTCATGATGGATGTCGACCAGGCCGGCATGTTCCACACCATGCTCGAGGGGATCGACGTCTCGGAGAACGGCCAAGCGATGGACGCCATCAACGAGGTCGGCCCCGGAAAGCACTTCCTCGGCTGCGCGCACACGCAGGCGAACTTCGAGAACGCGTTCTACCGCTCGCCGCTCGCCGACAACAACAGCTTCGAGCAATGGGACGCTGAGGGTGCGCTCGATATGGCGCAACGTGCCAACCGCCAGTACAAAAAGATGCTGGAGGACTATGTCGAACCGCCGCTCGATGTCGCTGTCGACGATGCGTTGCTCGATTTCATGGCCCGCCGCAAGGCCGCCGCGCCCGACTCCAACATCTAGCCCCGCTTCCCCTCCCGGCATCTCCGCAAAGCCTCCCGGCGCCTCCGCGAGGCCCTCTTCTAGCCCTCCCCGTTTCCGTTAGGATGCGGGGATGAGCGACTCCGCGGCACCCACCGGCACCCTCGAGGTCGCGATGGCGCAGGCCTTGCGCCTGCTCGACCAGGATCCCGCGCTCGCGTTCGAGCAGGCTCGCGAGATCCTCGCCGTGCATCCGGGCCACCCACCGGCGCGGCTGTTGCAAGCCGCTGCGCGGCGTCGCGGGGGCGATCCTGTCGCAGCGCTCGCCTTGCTCGAGCCCTTGCTGCAAGCGCAGCCGGACTGGTCACCGGCGCGATACGAGCATGCGTTGGCCCTCTCGATGAGCGGCCGGGGCGAGGCGGCCATCGAGGCGCTGCGGCAGTTGCTGCGTCTTCAACCGACCCACCCCGAGGCCTGGCGCGTGCTCGCCGATCACCTGATGGCGATCGGTGAGACGACAGAAGCCGACGCCGCGTACACCCGACACGTCCAATGCGCTGCGCACCACCCCTCGCTGCGGCAAGCGGCCGCAGCGATGCTGGCCAACGACATGCCGAGCGCCGAACGGCTGCTGAAAGACCACCTGCGGCAGGTGCCGACCGACGTGCCGGCGATCCGCATGTTGGCCGAGGTCGCAGTGCGCTGCGGGGAGAACCGCGCGGCAGGACACTTGCTCGACCGTTGCCTGGAACTCGCGCCCGCTTTCCAGGCGGCCCGCTACGCGCGTGCGGTGCTGCTGCATCGCGACAACCAGGCGGCGGAAGCCCTCGCAGAGGTCGAGCGGCTGCTCGCCGCAGACCCGGTGAACCCCAGCTATCGGAACCTCCATGCCGTGCTCCTGAGCCATGTCGGCGAGGTCGAGCGCTCCTGCGCGATCTACGACCGGTTGCTGCTCGAATATCCGGGCAATGCGAAAGTCTGGTTGAGCCACGGCCATGTCCTGAAGACCGCGGGGCGGCGGGACGACTGCATCGCCGCCTATCGGGGCAGTCTCGCGCGGGAACCCTCTTTGGGCGAGGCCTACTGGAGCTTGGCGAACCTCAAGACTTTCCGGTTCACGCCCGAGGATCTCACCACGATGCAGCGCCGGGTGGCCGATCCCACGATCGGAGACGCCGACCGCCTGAACTTGCACTTTGCGCTCGGCAAGGCGCACGAGGACGCTGCGGAGTATGCCGTCGCCTTCGATCACTACGACCGCGGCAATCGCCTGCAACGCGCCCGCTTGCCCTTCGACCGTGCGCTCAACACCGCGCGCATGCGACGCCTCAAGGACCTCTTCACCCGAGCGCACTTCGCCCAGCGCTCGCAAGCCGGACACCCCGCCCACGATCCGATCTTCATCGTCGGCATGCCGCGGGCCGGCTCGACCCTCATCGAGCAGATCCTCGCCAGCCACTCGGCGGTCGAGGGCACCTCGGAGCTGCCCAACATCATCGCCATGGCAAGGTCGCTGCGGCAACGCGCCGACGACGCCGATCTGAGCGGCTACGCGGAGGTTTTGGCGTCCCTCGATGACCACGCACTGCGAGATCTCGGCGAGCGCTACCTGCAGGGGACCCGCGTCTACCGCAAGACCGCAAGAGCGCGTTTCATCGACAAGATGCCGAACAACTTCCTGCATGTGGGCCTGATCCACAGCATCCTGCCGAACGCCAAGATCATCGACGCGCGGCGCCACCCCCTCGGCTGCTGTGTCTCCAATTTCAAGCAGCTCTATGCCCGCGGCCAACGCTTCAGCTACGGGCTCGCGGATATGGGCAGCTACTACCGCGACTATGTGGAACTGATGGCGCACTTCGACACCGCACTCCCCGGCCGGGTGCATCGCGTGATCTACGAGGATCTGGTCGAAGACACCGAGCGCGAAGTCCGCCGCCTGCTCGAGTTCTGCGGCCTACCCTTCGAGCCCGGCTGCCTGCGCTTCTTCGAGAACGACCGGCCGGTGCGCACCGCGAGCTCCGAGCAGGTACGCCGCCCGATCTACCGCGACGGGGTCGACCAGTGGCGCCACTTCGAGCCGTGGCTCGACCCGCTGAAGAAGGCACTTGGCCCGGTCCTCACCGCTTACCCCGCTGCGCCGCCAGACGAACGCTGACGGTCACCCCGCCCCCTTGCGAAACTGTGGACTTGGCGTAATCTCGGGAGTTCGGGACCACATCAACCAGAGGGAGATATCCGCCATGATGACCCGCCGCGCCGCGCGCAGATCCGCCCCCCACATCCCCCCCCGTGGCTACTCGCCCATCGCCGCTGCCGTGATCGCCGCGATCGGCGGTCAAGCCGCGCTCGCGCAGGACAGCGGCGGCCTCGAAGAGGTCGTCGTCACCGCGCAAAAGCGCACCGAGAACATGCAGGATGTGCCGATCAGCATCGACGCGATCGGCAACGAGAAACTCGAACAGCTCAACATCCGCAATTTCACCGACTATGTGCGGATGCTGCCGAGCGTCGCGGCGACGCCGAGCATCGGCGCGGGCGCCGGGTTCTCCGCGGTCTACATGCGCGGCATCGTGACGGGGGGCGATGGCCAAGCCACCACCTCGCAGCCGAGCGTCGGCACCTATCTCGACGAACAGCCTGTCACCACCATCCAGGGCAACCTCGATCTGCACCTCTATGACATCGCGAACGTCGAGGCGCTCGCCGGCCCGCAGGGCACGCTCTACGGCGCGAGCTCGCAATCCGGCACCATCCGCATCATCACCAACAAGCCCGAGATCGGTAACTTCGTCGCAGGCTACGCACTCGAGGGGAACGCGATCGACGACGGCGGCAACGGCTACGTGGCCGAAGGTTTCGTCAACTTCCCGCTCGGCGCCCGCGCCGCACTGCGGCTGGTCGGCTGGAAAACCAAGGAAGCCGGCTGGATCGACAACCTGCGCGGCACCCGCCTGTATGCGGGCGATGTCAGCACCGCCGCGGACGACTTCACGGTCGACAACACCTCGCTGGCGAAGGACGACTACAACACCCTCGACACCCTCGGCGCCCGCGCCGCCCTGCGCATCGAACTGAACGACAATTGGACCCTAACGCCCACGGCGCAGATGCAGGAACAGAAAAGCCGCGGCCACTGGGGCGACGATCTCAGCGACTTCGCGCCCGGCACCTATGCGGTGAAGCATTTCCGCGAAGAATATGTGAAGGACAAGTGGTACCAACTCGGCCTCACCGTCGAAGGTCAGATCGGCTCCTTCGACGTCACCTACTCCGGCAACTACCTCAACCGTGATGTCGACGCCTCGTTCGACTATTCCGATTACTCGTACTGGTACGACAACCTCTACACCTCAGGATATTTTGCAGGACTCTTCCTCAACAACGCGGGTGGCCGCCCGAACCCGTCGCACAGCTACATCAACAACGACGCCTACTCCAAGCAGAGCCATGAACTGCGATTGAGCACGGACCAGAGCAAGCGTCTGCGCGGGTTGCTCGGCTTCTTCTACCAGAAGCAGGAACACGACTTCGAACAGCCCTTCGGCAACATCCCGGGGCTCGCCGACTCGATGCTGATGAACCGCGATGAACCCAACGGCGAGAAGTTCCCGGGCGTCGTCTACCTCAACAGCTTGGACCGGGTGGACACCGACCGGGCGGTGTTCGGTCAGATCGCCTACGACCTCACCGACAGCCTCGAACTGACCGTCGGTGCCCGTTTCTTTGAGCCTGAAGTCACGGTCAACGGATTCTTCGGCTACGGGCTCGGCTTCAGTCCGGCAAGCGAACCCACCGGCTCAGAGCCCGGCGCCGTCGCCAACGGCGGCTCGGGCGCCTTTTCGCCGATGGGTCAGGGTTGGTCGCGCAACGGCGAATACCGTTGCCCGTCGCAGGCTGCATACAAAGATGCCCCCTGCCAGAACGTCGCAAAAGGCATCAGCGAGAGCGAGCATGTCGGTCGCGTCAACCTGCGCTGGAAGGCGAGCGACGACGCGATGTTCTACCTGACCTGGTCGGAGGGCTATCGTCCGGGCGGCATCAACCGCAACCCGGCCGCCGACGACTACATCTCGGACTTCCTCACCAACTACGAATTGGGCTGGAAGACCACCTGGTTGGACAACCGTCTGCGGTTCAACGGCGCGATCTTCATGCAGAGCTGGGATGATTTCCAGATCTCCTTCCAGGGTGCGAACGGCATCACCCAAGTGGACAACGGCCCCTCGGCCGAGGTCAACGGCATCGAGACACAAGTGCAGTGGCTGCCGGTCGACAATCTGCTGATCTCCGCGACCGCAGCGTTCTACGACTCCGAGCTGAAGGACGACTACGTCGACGCGCCCAAGGGAACGCCGCTGCCGATCACGCCCAAGTTCAAGGGCAACATCATCGCCCGCTACGGCTTCACGCTCGGCGGCTTCGACGCCCATGTCCAGGGCTCACTGTCCCACGCGGGCAAGGCCCGTGCGCGGCTGCGCATCGTCGACTATGCGGTCATCGGCGACACGGAGTCGAACACCATGGCCGACCTCAGCGCCGGCCTCTCGAAGGACAACTACAGCCTCGAGCTCTTCGTGCAGAACGTGGGCAACGAGGACGCGGTGCTGTACAAGACCTCGCAGTGCGCCGACTCTGTCTGCGGCGGCGTACAGCCCTACGGCGCCCGTCCGCAGCCGCGCACCTTCGGCCTCAAGTTCACCCAGAAGTTCTGACAGTCGCTCAGACCGGCGTGGATGCCGCGGCCGCGAAGGCTGCGGCATCCACCTCGATGAGCGTCGGACCCGCGTAGCGCAACGCGGCTTCGACGGCAGCCGTGAGTGCGGCCGCGTCGCCGACGCGCACACCGCGCGCGCCCCAGGCCTCGGCAAGCGCGACGAAGTCCGGGTTGCGGGCGACCACGCCGATCGGGGCGATGCCGGAGGCGATCATGTCGTCGCGGATCTGTCCGAGCGCCGCGTTGTTCCAGACCACGATCGGCAGGCTGACGCCCGCCTCGACGGCGGTGCCGAGTTCCTGGATGGTGAACTGCAGGCCATAGTCACCGTGCAGTGCGAGGACCGGCCGGTCGGGACTCGCGATCTTGGCGCCGAGCGCTGCGGGCATCGCGAAGCCGAGCGTGCCGTAGCCGGACGGGTGATGCCAACCGCCGGGCGCATCCATCGGGAACGCGTAGTTGCCGAGGTAGGCGATCTGCGTCATGTCTGAAAAGACGGCCGCCTCGGCAGGCAAGGCCCTGCGCAATGCGGCAAGACCCCGCTGCAGCACGCGGGTCGGCGCGTCCATCGCCGCGTCGATCGCGGCCCGATGCGTCGCGGCCGCACCCACCGTCGTACGCCAGCCTTGGCGCGGCGCGGTCGCCGTCAGACCACGGTCGTCGAGCGCCGAAAGAAGCGCTTGGATGAAGGGCGCGGCATCGCTGCACACCGACTCGACCGCCGGATGACGCTCGTCATCGAGATCGCGGATATCGACGCGGATCAGGCGTCCCTCGAGGGCTTGGCGATCCGCGGTATAGATGTCGGTCTCGGAGAGACCCGTGCCCACCGCGAGCACGAGGTCCGCCTCGGCGAGCAGGCGCTGGGTCGGTGCATAGGGCAGTGAGCAACCGAGGTTGGCCGGATGGGCCTCGGGCAGCAGACCTTTGCCTGCGGCGGTGGTGACCAGGTAACCATCCAGGCGCTCGATCAGTTCACGCAGGCCCGCCGCCGTCGACCGTGCACCGCCACCTGCGATGATGGCCGGACGCGCTGCAGCCTCGAGCAGCGCCGCCACGCGCGCGACCTGCTGAGCCGTCGCCGACGGTCGGGTCGGGGCGCCGAAGACCTCGACGGGAAGGAGCGTGTCCTGCGCCAGGAGGTCGAGCGGCATGCCGAGGTATGCGGGGCGCCTGCGGCCTGCGCGGTATTCATCGAACACCCGCCGCAGGAAGTCGCGCGCCTCGGCGGCCGTGGTCGCCGTGCAGACGAGATCGAGCACCGCAGCCATGACGCCCGCCTGATCCCTCGTCTCGTGCAGTACGCCCCAGCCGCGGCCGAGCGAGGCGCTCGCAGGCGTGCTGGCGATCACGATCAAGGGTGAGGAGTCCGAGTACGCCTGTCCGACCGCGGTGAGCACGTTGCTGACCCCCGGCCCTGAGATGACGAAGGCAGCCGCGGGCCGCCCGGAGAGGCGTGCGTAGCCGTCGGCCGCGAAACCCGCGCCCTGTTCGTGGCGCGTGAGCACATGGCGCAGGCCACGATGCCGATCGAGCCCGCGATACAACGCGAGGTTGTGCACCCCGGGGATTCCGAACACGGTGTCGATGCCGTTCGCGGCGAGCAGTTCTACGAGGTAGCATCCGATAGGTCTTGCTGCTAGGCTCATTTTCGTGAAGTTCTCGGAATTGGTGACACGCGTCGCGGGCGACGGCGCGGATGCTTGGCGCACCCACTACGCCGCCCAAGCCGCGCAGGAACGGGGCGAGGACGTCATCATTCTAAGCATCGGCGACCCGCCGTTGTCGACCCCGCAGCCGGTGGTCGAACGCGCCATCGAGGCACTGCGCGCCGGCGACACCCACTATACCGAGGCTCGCGGACGGATCGCGCTCCGCCAGGCCATCGCCGCACTGCACGAACACCGGTCCGGTCAACGCGTCTCACCCGACGAGGTCATCCTGGCCTGCGGCGCCCAGAACGCATTGCTCGTGGCCGCGCTCTGCCTCACCGGCGAGGGCGACGAAGTGCTGACCTTCGATCCGCTCTATCCGACCTACCCCGCGACGCTCGAGGCGTCGGGTGCGCGCCTCGTGCGCGTGCCGCTGCGGGCGGCGAACCGATTCAGGCCCGACATCGCCGACCTCGAGTCGGCGATCAGCCCTCGCTCCCGCGCTCTCTTCTTCGCCACCCCCGGCAATCCGAGCGGCATCATCTTCACGGCCGACGAACTCGCCCGCATCGGCGAGCTCGCGCGGCGGCACGACCTGTGGGTGGTGGTCGATGAGGTGTACGCCGGGCTCGCGCCCGAGGGTCGGGTACCAAGCCTCGCCGAGGCATTCCCGGAACGCGTCGTCACCATCGGCAGTCTCTCCAAGACCCACGCGATGTGCGGCTGGCGCGTCGGTTGGATGATCGGCCCAAAGATATTGATGGACCATGCAGAGAACCTGCTGATCTGCATGCTGTACGGCCTGCCGGGTTTCGTCCAGGAAGCCGCCCTCATGGCACTGCAGGACACCGTGGAATCCGAGCAGCGTGTCCGGAAGTACTGCGGCGACCGGGCACAGCTCATGTACACGCTGCTGCAAGGCACACCCGGCATCGACCTCCTCGTGCCGGAGGCTGGGATGTTCATGCTGGTCGATGTCCGTAGCACGGGTCTCGGCAGCGACGGCTTCACCGCACAGCTGTTCCGCGAGCAGGGGGTCGCCGTGATGGACGGTGGCGCATTCGGCGAGGAGACCCGCGGTTTCGTGCGCATCAGCTTCGCCAACGACGAAGCGCTGATCACTGAGGGCTGTCGGCGTATCCGTCAGTTCTGCGAGGGGCTCGCGGCGGTCCGCTCCCGGTAGATCGCACACAGCACCGCCTCGGGTGGTGCGATCGGCCCCGTGATCGCATCGAAGCGCAGCATCTGCGGTTCGCTGTCCGGGCGATGCCGTGGCCAGCGCGGGATGTGCTCCCCCTCTGGTGAACCGGTCGCGGCGAAGGCGACCCACGCCTGCATCATCTCGCGCGTGATCCGTCGGTCGACCGCCACGGTCGGCAGCCAGTCGTCATGCGTACCGAAGACATACGGCAGCTCGGCGCCGTGGTAGGCCCGAAGACGGGCTGCCGCGGCACCCTCGCGGACCCGAGAGAAAAGATAGGTCCAGACCTGGCGCCTGCCGAGCGCGACGGCGCTGGCCAACTGCTGGGCCGGACAGAGCATGGAATCCGCAGTACCGAGACGGTTGAGGGCTGTTGCGGCGTCCGCGGTCGATCGTAGCTCGGCACGCACGGCGTCGGTGTTGAGCACCGCAGCGGATCCGACCGCCGCATCGATCGCAGCCTCGTCGGCACCGCGTTGCTCGTCCGAGTAAGTCTCGTCCGCGTTGGTGCCGATGATGAGCTGCTGCAGCGGCCAATCCGCTGTCGCGAGCTGTTGCCGTAGCGGTCCTGTGACGATCACGCCATCGACCACCGGTGCATGGTAATGCTCGCTGAACACACGCTCGACCACTTCGAGCAAGCGCCCGGCGTCGATGTCGCGCAGCGCCGCGAGATCCGGTGGCTGATCGGCGTCGAAGGCGCGCGCCAATTCGACACCGCGCTGCTGCTCCGCCTCGAGCGTGCGGATACCCGCCCAACCGAAATCACCACCGCTCTGGATGATCGCCCGATGCATCAATCCATGCGCAGTCGGGGACAGCATCAAGGCCGCGATGTCTCCGCCCCCTGCCGATTCGCCGAACAGCGTGACACGACCCCGATCGCCGCCGAAGGCCGCGATATGCCGCTGCACCCAGCGCAGCGCGGCCAGTTGGTCCCATAAGCCGAAATTGGCCTGCGCCGGCTCCCCTGCGAGTTCTGGATGGGAGAAGAATCCGAATGCGCCGAGACGGTAGGCGATGGTGACGACCACGGCGCCTTGCGCGGCCAACCGATGGCCGTGGTAGTTCGGCTCGAAGGACCAACCGCTGCGGTTGCTGCCGCCATGGAAGAACACGAGGACGGGCAACCTCTCACCGCGCCGTTCGCGCGGCGCCCAGACATTGAGGTACAGGCAATCCTCGCTGACGGCGAGATCCGGGAACACGGCGCGGCTCGCGCCGAAGCGCTCGGCCATGCCACGGTACCAATCGAGGATGCGGGGGCTCTGCATGCAAGCCGGGGCGAAGTCCGTCGCGGAGCGTTCGCCATCGCGGCCGACGAAGGCCACCGGCGCACGCCATCGCAGTTTGCCCGTCGGCGGTTCGGCGAACGGGATGCCGAGATAGGCGTCGACACCAGGCGTCGGCGACGGGGCGCCGAGCAACGTCTCCCCGTTGGCCGACACCCGAGGCGACGGCGGTCGGTCCGGATGCGACGCCGCGGGCGCGGACACGCCTGACACCACAAGCGACACCGCGACCGACAGGCCGAGAGACCACCGCCAGAGAGCAGATCTTCGCGTCAAACTCCACCACGCCTGCAACGGACCCACAGCTATAATCCGCGCCCGCCACCCCCGTTGCAAGGACCGACCCTCACCATGCCGGCAAGCTTGATCGCCAGCACTTGGCCACTGCTGCTCGGCATGGGCATCCTCATGCTCGGGGCGGGTCTGCACTCCACCCTCCTCGGCGTACGCGCCCAGGCCGAAGGGTTCACGACCTCGGCCATCGGCATCGTCATGTCGTGCTACTACATCGGCTTTCTGGTCGGCACGACCCTCGCACCACGGCTGATCCGCGATGTCGGTCATGTCCGCGTGTTCTCGGCTTTCGCCGCGGTGGCGGCCGCGTCGGCGCTCAGCCAAGCCGTGTTCGTGACCCCGATCCTCTGGGGCGTGACACGCCTCATCACCGGCATCTGTCTCGCCGGCATCTATGTCGTCGCAGAGAGTTGGCTCAACGATCGGGCCACACAAGAGACCCGCTCGCGGATCCTCGCGCTTTATATGGTGGTGCTCTACGGCGGATTGGGTGCTGCGCAGTTCCTGCTGTTGGTCTCCGACCCCGGCACCGACACCCCCTTCATGCTGGTCGCCGCGTTGATCTGCCTTGCGATCGTGCCCTTGGTGCTGTCCGCGCAATCCGTGCCGGCAGTGGATACCCCGCGCTCGGTGCGGTTCCGCGACCTCTACCGCCGCTCACCGCTCGGCGTGGTCGCCGTGATCATGTCAGGGCTCATGGCCTCGATCGTCTTCTCGCTCGGCCCGGTCTATGCCCGCCTTCAAGGCATGGACGACACCGCGATCGCGACCTTCATGGCGGGCAGCATCCTCGCGGGCGTCCTCACCCAGTACCCGATCGGTATGTTGGCGGACCGACTGGAACGCCGTGCGGTCATCGCCGGCGTCGCAGGGCTCGCGGCTGGCCTAGGCCTGTGGCTCGCCCTCTCGCCCGAACTCCCCGATGCCTTGTTGCTCACCGTCGCCGCCCTCATCAGCGGTCTCGTGCTGTCGGTCTATTCGCTCGGCGTCTCCCATGTCAACGACCGGCTCGAGACCTCGGAGATGGTGGCGGCCAGCAGCGCGTTGCTGCTGCTGAACGGCGCCGCAGCCGTGATCGGGCCGATCGTCGGCGGTGTGCTCATGGACCGCCAAGGTGCACCCGCCTATTTCGCGACGCTCGCAGCGATCGCCGCGCTGTTGGCCGTGTTCTGTCTGTGGCGCCGGTCGCGACGGGCGCCGGTACCGCGCGAGCAGCGCGGGCCCTACATCAAGGCCCAGCCCGAGACCACCGCCGTCACCGAGGAGTCGCAATGGCGCGATGCTTCGGTCGCTGGGACAGCCGCCAAGACGGGCTGATTGCTGCATCGGCGAGTGCGCCTTAAACTGCTCGGCGTTCCATGAAATCCCCTGCAACCAGCGATGTCCCAAGCACCCGATCGCAGCGGCACCGCGCGAGCGGACGCTATTCGGCGCTTCGGTTGCTGCGCGAAGCGTTGACGGGACACCGCGGCTGGCGCCCGGCGTGGCGCAAGGCGGAACCGCGCAAGGAGTATCAGGTCGTCATCGTCGGCGGTGGTGGTCACGGTCTCGCCACCGCCTACTACCTCGCCAACCACTTCGGCATCACCGATGTCGCCGTGCTCGAAAAAGGCCCGATCGGTCTCGGCAATGTCGGACGCAACACGACCATCATCCGTTCCACCTACTATCGTCCGGAGAACATCCGCTTCTACGACTTCTCGCTGGGGCTGTGGGAAGGACTTGAGCAGGAATTGAACTTCAACGCCATGGTGAGCCAGCGCGGCGTCGTCTACACCTGGCACAACGACGGTCAACGCGACCACATGATCCGTCGTGCCAACGACATGCGGCTCGCAGGCGCCGACTGCGAGGAGCTCGATCGCGCGGCGCTCAAAAAACTCATCCCGCCGATCGCGCTCGACAGCGGACGCTTCCCGGTGCTCGGCGCCTTCATGCAACCGCGCGGCGGCACGGTGCGTCACGACGCCGTCGCCTGGGGTTATGCACGCGGCGCCTCCGAAGCGGGTGTCGACATCATCGAGCACTGCGAAGTCACCGGTCTGCGCCAGGCGGGCGGTCGTGTCACGGGTGTCGAGACCACGCGCGGCTTCATCGGCGCCGGCACGGTCTGTCTCGCCGTCGCCGGACATTCCTCCCATCTCGCCGGCATGGCGGACATCCGTCTGCCGATCGAGACCCATGCGCTGCAAGCCTTCGTCAGCGAGTCGATCAAGCCCTTCCTCGATGTGGTGCTGATGTTCGGCGCCGGACACTTCTACATCAGCCAGTCCGACAAAGGTGGCATGGTCTTCGGGGGTGCCATCGATGCGCACAACACCTACGCGCAACGCGGCACGCAGTGGATCGCCCAAGAGGTCGCCGCAGAGGGCGTCGCCCTGCTGCCCGATCTCGCCCGGCTGCGCATCCTGCGGCAGTGGAGCGGTGTCATGGACATGACGATGGACGGTTCGCCCATCATCTCCAAGCTGCCGCTCGAGGGACTCGTGATGAACGGCGGCTGGTGCTACGGCGGATTCAAGGCCATCCCCGCCGGCGGCTACACCACCGCCCACCTGATCGCCCGTGGCGCAAGCCATCCGCTGACGGCCCACATGGACCTCGCGCGCTTCGCCGAGGGCCGCACGGTCGACGAGATCGGCACCGGTCCTTTCCCGTGGGCGCATTGAGCTTGAACGCACCATGCTGAGGATCGACTGCCCCCACTGCGGCACGCGCGACGAAGTCGAATTCCGCTATCGCGGTGACGCCGGCCTGCGCCGCCCCGCAGCGGCCGCCGACACCGCGGCGTTCGTCGCCTATGTCTATGAGCGGACCAACCCGCGCGGCTGGCATCACGAATGGTGGTACCACGCAGCAGGCTGTCGCCAGTTCCTGCAAGTCTGGCGCCACACCGTGACCCACGAGATCCATGCGGTCGGCACCGTGGCGGCGGTCCTCACCCCACCGGACGGCGCTGCGACACCATGACAGCGCGTCGCATCACCACCGGACTGCTGACCGACCCGTCGCGCACGATCGAGTTCGAGTTCGACGGTCGTCGTCTGAGCGCCTTGGCCGGGGATACCGTCGCCTCGGCGCTGCTCGCGAACGGGGTGCGCTTGGTGGGGCGCAGTTTCAAGTACCACCGGCCGCGGGGCATCGTGACGGCAGGCCCTGAAGAGCCCTGCGCACTCATCGATATCTTTGGTGCATCCGGAGCGCTGCCCAACCGGCGGGCCACCACCGTCGGCGTCACCACGGGGATGCGCGTGAGCAGCCAGAACCGGTGGCCGTCGCTCGACCTCGATCTGCTCGCGATCAACGGTCTGTTCGCGCCCTTGTTCTCCGCCGGCTTCTACTACAAGACCTTCATGCGCCCGGCTTGGGCGTGGGAGCGGCTGTTCGAGCCTGCGATCCGGCGCGCTGCAGGCCTGGGCAAGCTCGGTGTTGCGCCCGACGCGTCGCCCAAGACAGGCGATGAGATCCTGCACGACCATACCGATGTGTTGATCATCGGTACCGGCGCCGCAGGGCTCTCGGCGGCACGACGTCTTGCATCGAGCGGGCTTCGCATCATGCTCGTCGAGCGCGATGTCGAGGCCGGTGGCGGCACACTGCTCGACCCTCGCTGGCAGGCGTGGCGCACGCAGACGCTCGGCGAACTCGCCGCAACGCCGCGCATCCGGCTGCTCACCCGCACGCAGGTCATCGCCGCCCACGACCACGGCGTGTTCTCGGCGGTGGAGACCTGTGCGGCGGGCGCCGCAGATGCGGCGCACCATGCGGAGGGCTTGCCCCGTGAACGGCTGCGTGTGATCCGTGCGCGGCGTGTGCTGCTCGCGAGCGGAGCCAACGAACGCTGGATCGCCTGTCCCGACAACGACCGACCGGGCGTGATGATCGCGGGTGCCGCCCTCGCCTACCTTCGGCGCTACGGCGTCGCGGTCGGCGAACGACCCGTGCTCTTCACCAACAACGACTGGGCTTACGAGAGCGCCTTTGCGCTGCACGAAGCCGGGGTGTCGATCGGCGCCATCGTCGATCCGCGCCCGAGCTCGAACGCCGCGTCCCGGGCCTTGGCGCTCGGTATCGCTGTCTACAGCGGATCGGTGGTCACCGCGATCGAAGGACGCCGCGCCGTCCGCGCAGTGCGTATCGCAAGCGTCGACGGTGCGCCTCGCGCCACGCTCGACACCGACTGCCTGCTCTTGTCGGGTGGGTTCCAAGCCGAATCAGCGCTCGCGACCCAAGCGGGCGGCTCGCTGCAGTGGCGCGAGGATCTCGCCTCGTTCGCCGCCGCGCTGCCCGACTCCCGGGGCGTGGTGACAGGCGCAGCGGCGGGTCGGTACGGACTTTCTGCAGCCGCTCAGGATGGCGACGCGGCGGCAGTGCGCTTGGCAAGCGGACTCGGTCTGAGCGCATCGGCTGAGACCATCGCGTTACCGGATGATCCCGAAACCTCGTCGCTACAAGCGCTGTGGGAGGTCGCGGGTCACGGCAAGTGTTTCGTCGATCTGCAGCACGATGTGACGACCGACGACCTGCGCCAAGCGCACCGCGAGGGCTACACCCACATCGAGCACGCCAAACGCTACACGACCCACGGTATGGCCACCGACCAAGGTCGTATCGGTGGGCTGCTCGGCGCGGCGGTGCTCGCCGCGGCACGCGGTCAAAGCCCTTCCGAGGTCGGTCTGCCGACACCCCGTCCGTACATCCATCCGACCTCCTTCGCGGCGCTCGCGGGCGGGGAGATCGGCGCGCACCTGCGGCCCGAACGGCGTTTCCCGGCGCATGCGTCACATGTCGCCTGCGGTGCCACCTTCGTGCCGAGCGGTCTCTGGCAGCGGCCTTTGGTGTACTCGGCCGTGACCGGCTGGGACCCGGTGTTGCGCGAGGCTCGCGCGGTACGCGAGACGGCGGGCATCGGTGATGCGTCGAGCCTCGGCAAGATCGATGTGCAAGGCGCCGATGCAGGTCGATTCCTCGACTTCGTCTACGCCAACCGGTTCTCGACGCTCGCGATCGGCAAGGCGCGCTACGGCATCATGCTGCGAGAGGACGGTTGCCTCCTCGACGATGGCACGACCTCGCGGCTGGGCGAGCGGCACTTCCTGCTCACCACCACCACCGCCAACCACACCGCCGTACTCGAGCACCTCGAGTTCCAGTTGCAGGTCAACCGATCGGACTTGGATGTCGTGCTCACCGATGTCACCGATCAATGGGCGCAGTTCTCCATCGCCGGGCCACGCGCGCGCCAACTCCTGCAGACCGTGATGCCGGACGCGGACCTCAGCAGCGCCGCGGTCCCGTTCATGGCCGCGCTACCGGCGCGGATCGCCGGCGTACGCGGTCGCCTCTTCCGCATCTCGTTCTCGGGCGAGCTCGCCTATGAAGTCGCGGTGCCACGGGACCAAGCCGATGCGGTCTGGACCGCGTTGCTCGAGGCGGGTCGTCCGCTCGGCGCGCTGCCCTATGGAGTCGATGCGCTCAACACACTGCGCATCGAGAAGGGTCACATCACGACCGCCGAGCTCGACGGCAACACCACCGCCCACGATCTCGGTTTCGAACGCATGCTGAAGGCGGAAGGCGATTTCGTCGGTCGTGTCCTCGCACAACGCCCGGGATCGACCTCGACGCAGCGTCGGCAACTCGTCGCGCTGCGGCCGACCGACTCGGCTGCCCGGCTCATCGCCGGCATGATCCTCGTCGATCGGAGCGCACCCCGGACGAACCTCGGTGATGTGACCTCCTGCACACCCTCGGTGCTCGTCGACGGATGGATCGGCCTCGCGCTGCTCGCGGACGGTCGGCGCCGCATCGGGTCACGGTTGCTCGCCGTCTCGCCGCTGCACGGCGAGTCGGTCGAAGTCGAGATCACCACACCGCACTGGTTCGATCCGGAGAACACCCGTGTCCGGGCCTGACATCGACACCCCGCGCTTTGAAGTGGTGCAGATCGCAGCCTGGCGCGACGGCAGCGCCGCGCTGCGCGATCGCCTGAGCGACGCAGGTTGGGAATTGCCGCCTTTCGGCGCCGCTTGGTGCGACGACGACCGGGTGGCTTGCTCGGTGCGCCCCACGCGTTGGTTGCTGATCGCGCCTGCACCAGCTTCCGGCATGACGGAGCCCACGCTCGCCGAACGCTGCGAGACCCTGATCGGGGACGCCGGGGCGGTGACCGACCTCAGCGCCGCGCGCTGCGCTTGGCGCATCAGCGACCCCGATGTGAGCCGTTGGCTCGCAGCGGGATGTCGGCTCGACCTTCACCCCGAGGCTTTCGCGGTCGGCCACGCAGCCGTCACGCTGATCGCGCAAGTGCCGGTCATGGTGGTCCGCAGGGCGTCGGACTGGCTGTTGATCGCCCCATCCTCGATGGCGGAACACTTCGATGCGTGGCTCCGTTCGGCTAGGATGTACTCACTGACCGGCAGTTGGACCGCCTGAGCGGCACCCCTGCCCGTCTGACCCACCTACAAGGACACCTCCGTGGACAACCGATTCATCGATCTTCTCGCCCGTCGCCGTTGTCTGCTCGCCGATGGCGCCACCGGCAGCAACCTCTTCGAGATGGGGCTCGTCTCCGGCGATGCACCGGAGCTCTGGAACGTCGACCACCCCGACCGCATCAAGCTGCTGCACCAGCGCTTCGTGGACGCCGGGGCGGACATCATCCTCACCAATACCTTCGGCGGCACGCGCTATCGTCTCAAGCTGCACAAAGCCGAGGACCGCGTGCTCGAGCTCAACCGCGCCGCGGCACAGCTCGCCCGGTCCGTGGCGGATGCCTCGGGTCGCGAGGTCATTGTTGCGGGCAGCATGGGCCCGACCGGCGAGATCCTCGAACCCCTCGGTACGGTGTCGTCCGCCGATGCGAGCGCCGCGTTCGCCGAACAGGCGGTGGCGCTCGCCGAGGGCGGTGCCGACGTCCTGTGGATCGAGACGCTGTCCTCGCGCGAGGAGCTCGAGGCCGCCATCGAAGGCGCGCGCACTGCCGGGTTGCCCATCGTGAGCACCCTGTCCTTCGACACCAACGGCCGCACCATGATGTCGCTGACACCCGCGGAACTCGCCGGCATCGCGCGCGAGCAGCATCTCGCTGCCTGCGGCAGCAACTGCGGGGTCGGACCCGCAGAACTCATCGCCTCGATCCTGAACCTCAGCACCGCCGCCGACCCCGACATGGTGCTCGTCGCCAAGGCCAACTGCGGCATCCCGCAGTGGGTCGACGGCGCGATCCGCTACGACGGCACGCCCGATCTCATGGCGAACTATGTCCACCTCGCGATCGACTCGGGCGCGCGCATCATCGGCGGTTGCTGCGGCACCTCACCGGAACACCTCGCTGCGATGCGCAAAGCGCTCGATTCGCATGTGGCAGGCCCACGCCCGGACACGGCAGCGCTCGAATCCGCCCTCGGTCAGATCAGTACCGGCGCGCGTGCGCAGCTGGGCGGCAACCTCGATCGTGCGGCCGGATCGGCCTCTGGCGCGGGACCGCGCGCGAGTCGCAGCCGCCGCGGCTGATCACCGAGGTCTTGCGTCCGGACCCTGTGGGAGGGTCCGGGCAGCGCGTCAGGTGAAGCTCGCCGATACGCTGCCGAGCCCCTGACATTCACCACGCACACTGCGCCCGATCGGCGCGAGCAGCAGGGCGCCCGTGGTGACCACTTGCCCGGCGCTCAACAGGCCACCGCAGCGGTTCAGATGGTTGGCGAGCCAGACCACCAGCTGCAACGGATCCCCGGCCGGGTGGCGTGCCGCCCGCACTTGTTTGAGGGTGTCATCGACCGCGAGATCGATATCCCAAGTGGGCATGACGCCGCCCGACATCACCGACTCGACGCCGATGCCGACACCGACGCCGACGATAAGGCCGCCGTTCGCCAAGCAATCCGCGAGTTGTTCGGCCTCCTCGGCCGCGCCCGGCTCCCGGTAACGGCTGCGGTAGATCTCGAGCGCCGGCACCCGCTCGACAGCCCGCGCCACCGAGGCGGCGTCATGCGCGACATCCCCCACCGGCAGATCCTGTCGCAACCGGAACGCGATCTCCGCCTCGATGATCGCGCCAGTAAATTCTTTGGCCGCGAGGGTGACGCCGCTCGGATGGATCTCCTGCGCGAAGATGGGCGCGTGGAGCGGTGTGCCGCCGGGGTCGGCAGCGCCGATCTTCCAGCCGCCGATCGCCCCCAGCATTCCGGCGACCTGCGCTTGGACTGCATAGCCTGCGGCAAGATCTCCGGGCCGGCAGTCGAGCGGCAACCGTTCGATGAGCCGGCGTTCGCGCCGTGCTGCCACCAACATGCGCGCCGCTCGCAGCGCGGGCGCTGCCTCGCCCGACACCTTCACATCATCCGCCGTGCTCATGCGCTGAACCGGTCAAGCGCCGCGAGCAGCTCATCCGGCCGTTCGGCCATGATGGCGTGGCCTGCACCGTCGATCTCCACGACCCGCACATCACTCAATGCTGCCATCAGTCCCTTGGCGGCTCGCGGGGGCGTCATGGCGTCCCGAGTACCGAGCACGAGCAGCACAGGACACGATATCTGTTCGCAAGCGGCGAGTCCGTTCGAATAGGCGTCGCAAGCGGCGAAGTCCGCGTGCATGACACCGGGTCGTTGGCGCTGCATCAAGCGCAGGTTCACCCCGGCGACCCAAAAGCCCGGGCCAGGATTTCCCGGGTACTGCGAAAGACCGGAGTGGGACCAAAGATTCACCATCGCCTGGGCCGCAGGCTCGTCGTCACGGGTCGCTGTCAACAGCTCCTCGGAGACCCGCATCGGAAACGCCGTCGAGACCAACGCCAAGGCGCTGACGCGCTGCGGGTGCCGGGCCGCACATTCGAGGGCGACGAGCGACCCCATGCTGTGGCCGACGAGCATGGCACGCTCGACACCGACCACACCGAGCAGCCGGGCGATCCAATCCGCGAGGGCTTCGATGCTCGGCAACGGCCTGCCGCCCGAGCGCCCGTGTCCGGGCAGATCCACCGCCAACACCGCGCGGCCGTGATGGGCGAGATAGCGGCTCTGTAAGGCCCACACGCTGTGATCGTGCGAAGCGCCGTGGATGAAGAGCACCACCGGCAAGCCAGGATCGAAGGGCTTGCCACCGGTGTAGATCCAAGCTGACTGGCCGTCGAGTTCGACTTGCATCGCGACTCCCCTCAGATCTTCTGTGAGGCGCGCAGCGCCTGCGCAAGATCGTCGATCAAGTCGGCATGATCCTCGAGGCCGACCGAGAGCCGCACGGTCCCGGGCCCGATGCCAGACGCACGCAATGCCGCATCGTCCAAACGGAAATGGGTGGTGGTCGCCGGATGGATGACGAGCGATTTGGCGTCACCGACATTGGCGAGATGCGAGAACAGCCTGAGCGATTCGATGAACTTTCGGCCCGCCGGTCGACCGCCGCGGATCTCGAAGGTGAAGACGGCACCGCAACCTTTCGGCAGCAAAGTCCTGGCGAGCGCGTGGTCCGGGTGTGACGGCAGTTCCGGATGGTTCACGGACTCGACCGCCGCGTGCGAGGCCAGGAAGCCGACCACCGCACGGGTGTTGGTGACATGCCGCTCCATCCTCAAGGACAAGGTCTCGATGCCCTGCAGCAGTTGGAAGGCCGTGAACGGTGCCATGCAGGCGCCGAAGTCCCGCAAGCCCTCACGCCGTGCCCGTAGCAGGAACGCGGCGACCGTCGACTCCTCTTGGAAGTCCATGCCATGGAACCCGACATAGGGTTCGGTGAGTTCGGGGAAACGCCCGGAGCGCTCCCAATCGAAGGCGCCGCTGTCGACGAGCAGCCCGCCGATGGCGACGCCATGTCCGCCCAAGAACTTGGTCGCCGAATGCATCACGAGGTCGGCACCGAAGTCGAACGGTCGCTGCAGATAAGGCGTCGTGAAGGTGCTGTCGACCAACAAAGGCAGCCCTGCCTCGTGGGCGATCTGCGCCACCGCCGGGACATCGAGCACATCGAGGCCAGGGTTACCGAGCGTCTCGGCGAACAGCAGCCGGGTCGTCGGCCGGATACCGGCGCGCCAGGCGTCGAGATCGCGTGGATCGACGAAGCTCGTGTCGAGGCCGAAGCGGCGCAGGGTGTAGTGCAGGAGGTTGTGCGACCCACCGTAGAGCGATCGGCTCGCGAGAACGTGGGACCCGGCACCGGCCAAGGTCGACACTGCCAAGTGCAGCGCCGCCTGACCGCTCGCAGTGGCGAGGGCGCCGATCCCGCCGTCCAGCGCGGCGATGCGTTCCTCCAGCACGGCGGTCGTCGGATTGGAGACGCGCGAATAGACATGACCCGCGCGCTCCATGTTGAAGAGCGAGGCGGCCTGGTCGGTGTCTTGGAAGACATAGGCGGCGGTCTGGAATATCGGCGTCGCCCGCGCACCCGTGACGGGATCGGGCCGTTGACCGGCATGGAGGCTGAGCGTATCGAAGCCCGGGAGGCGTGGCGGTGTCAACGGTGACTCCGGTAGTGGGACGCGGCGGCGAGGGCCGCAGGAGGAATGGACTCGCGTGTAGGATACTCAATCGTGATGTTCCTCGCCCCCAGCGAGATTTCGCAACCGCCCAACCCAGTCAAGACCGGAGCCGCCCGTGTTCAGCATCACCCCCTCTGCCCGCCTGCGGCCCTCACCGTTCTTCGAGGCCACGCTCGCCGAGGGGGTCACCGCCTTCACGACCTACAACCACATGCTCATGCCGACGGCCTATGGCGATCCGGCCGCCGAGTACTGGCGACTGATCGAGGGGGTGAGCCAATGGGATGTCGCGGTCGAACGCCAAGTGCAGCTGCGGGGTCCGGATGCCGCTCGGCTCGCACAGATTTTGGCGCCGCGCGACCTCTCGCGGCAGCAGGCCGGTCAGGGAAAGTATGTGCCGCTCTGCGACCACCGCGGTGTGCTGATCAACGACCCCATCTGCCTCAAGCTCGCGGACGATCTCTTCTGGCTCTCGATCGCCGATTCCAACATCTGGTTCTGGGCGAGTTCGATCGCCGCGGAGCGCGGTCTGCGGGTCGAGGTCAGCGAGCCGGATGTCTCGCCGATGGCGCTGCAGGGACCCAGAGCCGAGGACGTGGTGGCGGCCGTCTGTGGCGAGTGGGTGCGCAGCCTCAAGTATTTCTGGTTCCGCGAGACGACGATCGACGGCATTCCCGTCGTCGTACAGCGATCCGGATGGTCCAAGCAAGGCGGCTTCGAGATCTACCTGCGCCAGGGCAGCGAGGGCAACCGCTTATGGGCGATCTTCAAAGAAGCGGGTCGACCCTACGGCATCGGCCCAGGGGGCCCGAACTGGTGTGAGCGCGTCGAGTCGGGACTGATCTCCTACGGCGGCGACACCGATGGCGGCACCAACCCCTTCGAGGTGCGCATGGGCAGATACCTCGACCTCGAGGTGCCCGACGACACCATCGGCATCACGGCGTTACGCCGTATCGCTGCCGAGGGTCCGCGCCGCCACACGCTGGGGATGATCCTCGACGCCGGCGATCCGGTAAGCCCCGGATTCCTCTGGAATCCGATCTTCAGAGAGGGCCGCAAGGTCGGTGACCTGACCAACTGCATCTTCTCTTATCGTTTGCGCAAGAACATCGGCTTCGCACTCATCGACCGGGACTGCGCGATCGGCGAGCGCTTGCAGGCGAGCATCGGCGGCGTCATGCAGACGGGCACGCTCACCGACCTGCCGTTCATCTGAGCGCCGAGTCGGCCCGCCGATTAGCCGCTCCGATCAGCCCGGCCTGCGGCTGCGTCGCCCGCGCGAGGCCCCGGCCTGCGCCGCTGATTCCTTGGGCGCAGGAAGCGTCACCACCTTGGAGAGCTCGGGGTTCGGCAAGTGTTTGTGCGGGATCGCCATCGCCTCGACGAAATGCGCCTGGAACCGCGGCTCGATGGCCGTCTCGATCTTCTCGACACGGCGCACCAACTGCTCGATGGTCGCGCGCGAGTGCGCATCGAGGAGCGCGATACGCGCCCCGGTGCCCGCTGCGTTGCCGGCAGAAGCGACCTGCGCAAGATCGCAGTCCGGGATCATGCCGAGCACCATCGCGTACTTGGTGTCGATGTGCGCCCCGAAGGCGCCGGCCAAGCGGATACGATCGACGCGCTCGATGCCCAGTTCCTCCATCAGCAAGCGCACACCCGCATAGAGCGCCGCCTTCGCGAGCTGGATCGCACGCACATCGGTCTGGGTGATGGCGAGCGTCACCGCTCCGCGGTGCAGCACATAGGAGAAAGTGCGGTCGGCGGGCTCGATCCGATCGCTTCTCGCGGCGAAGCTGCCGTCGACCACGCCATCTTGGTTGATGACGCCGGAGAGGTACATCTCGGCGATCACCTCGATGATACCCGACCCGCAGATGCCCGTGACACCGGTCGACTTCGTGGCCTCTGCAAAGCCCGGGTCGTCCGACCAGAGGTCGCAGCCGATGACCTTGAAGCGCGGCTCGAGCGTCACCGGATCGATACGCACGCGCTCGATGGCCCCGGGCGCCGCGCGCTGGCCGCAGTTGATCTGCGCGCCCTCAAAAGCAGGACCGGTCGGACTCGAGCACGCGAGCAAGCGTGCACGGTTGCCGAGCACGATCTCGGCATTGGTGCCGACATCGACCAACAGCGTCACCGGATCACCGAGATCCGGACGCTCAGCGAGGATCATGCCGGCTGTGTCGGCGCCGACGTGGCCCGCGATGCACGGCAGCACATACACCCGAGCGTTCGGGTGCACTTCGATGCCGAGCGCGGCGGCGGGCTGCTCGATGGCCTGGTCGGTGGCGAGCGCGAACGGTGCGCCGCCGAGTTCGGTCGGATCGAGGCCGAGCACGAGGTGATGCATGATCGGGTTGCCGACCAGCGTGAGCGCGAGGATGTCCTGTGGTACCGCGCCCGCTTCGGCCGCCACATCGCGTGCAAGTTCGGACAGCGCCGCGCGGACGGCGAGCGTCATCTGCTCCGCGCCGCCAGGGTTCATCATCGCGTAGGAGACGCGGCTCATGAGGTCTTCGCCGAAGCGGATCTGCGGGTTCATCATCCCGGAGGACGCCACCACTTCGCCGGTCGCGAGGTCGCAAAGATGCGCGGCGATGGTCGTCGAACCCACATCGACCGCCATGCCGAGCGCCCGCTCGTGGAAGCCCGGCCACAAACCGATGATCTGGCTCCCCGCCTGCACCGCTGCCGTCACCTTCCACTCGCCTGCCCGCAGCGTCGCTTGCAGCTCCCGCAGCACACTGAGCTCGATGCCGAGACCGGTGAGCTGCCATTCGCGCTCGAGCGCTTCAGAGAGACGACGCAGGTCGCCCGAAGGATCGTGCATGTCAGGTTCGCGGACCTCGACATAGTGCAGACGGACGAGGGGATTGAGGTCGATCTCACGCACTTCTGCGGCCTTGCGCACGACCTGACGGTGGACCTGGCTCGACGGCGGCACATCGACCACCACATCGCTGCAGACTTTCGCCTGACAGGAGAGCCGCTGACCGGCTTTGAGCACCTTGCGACGGGTGCTGCGCACCTCGACCTCGGCAGGTGCCGTGACGCTGGACTCGCCCGAGCGTACGCCGTGCTTGGCGAACTCGCCTTCGGCGACCACCACTTGGCAACGACCGCAGATACCGCGTCCGCCGCAGACGGAGTCGATGTCGACCCCGAGTTCGCGCGCCGCCTGCAGGAGCGGCGTGCCGAGCGGGAACCTCCCGCGCTTACCGGCGGGCAGGAATACGACCAGTGCGTCCGTGTCACTCACAGGAGTCTTCCTTAAGCCGGTGCATCGCCGCCCGACGCAGTACGACGACGGGCACCGCCCTCGCGACGACCACGGGCTGCAGGGTTGTCGCCTGCAGCGCCCGCCGGCGGCAGCTCGCGGAATTTCCGGATCCAGCGCAGACAATCCGGGTCATGCCCCATCATCACGTCCGCACCCATGCAAGCGCGCACGGTATCGCCGTGCAAGGGATTGGTGATCGCCGAGGTCATCCCGGAGGCGATCGCCATCGTCAGGAACGCCGCGTTGATGCCATCGCGGTTGGGCAGCCCGAAGCTCACATTGGAGGCGCCGCAGGTCGTATTGACCTTGAGCTCATCGCGCAGGCGTCGCACCAGACGCATCACCTGCACGCCGGCTTGGTTGATCGCGCCGATGGGCATCACCAACGGATCCACCACCACATCGCTGCGCGGGATGCCGTAGTCGGCGGCACGCTCGACGATCTTCTTGGCGACCGCAAAGCGCACATCCGGGTCTTCGGAGATCCCGGTCTCATCGTTCGATATCGCGACCACCGCCGCACCGTATTTCTTGACGAGCGGCAGCACCTGCTCGAGGCGTTCTTCCTCACCGGTCACGGAATTGACCAAGGCCTTGCCCTTGTAGACCGCCAGACCTGCCTCGAGCGCCGCCACGATCGACGAGTCGATCGAGAGCGGCACATCGGTGATCGACTGCACGATCTGCACGGCCTTCGCCAAGATCGCGGGCTCGTCGGCGAGCGGGATGCCCGCGTTGACATCGAGCATGTGCGCGCCGGCCTCCACCTGCGCGAGCGCGTCGGAGATGACCCGCGAATAATCGCCCGCCGCCATCTCGGCGGCGAGGATCTTGCGGCCGGTCGGATTGATGCGCTCACCGATGATGACGAACGGGCGGTGGAAGCCGATGACGACCTCTTTGGTCGCTGAGCTGATGATCGTGTCGGTCATGGGGTCACTTTGTCCTCTATATCGATTCGTTGTGGTTCCCGGTCCCGTCCGGGATACCAAGGCACCCGTCCGGCGAGCACGCCGGACCGGTCGATGATCTCCGCCACCGATTCTTCCTGGCGGTAGGCCATGACATGCACGCCGTGTACGCCGTTCATGGCCCGGACCTCTTGGATGATCTCGATGCAGATGTCGCGGCCCTCACGGACCGGGTCCTTCGCACCACGGAGCCGCTCCACCAACGCATCGGGGATGTGGATGCCGGGCACATTGGTGCGCATCCAGTCGGCCGCCTTGGCCGAGCGCAACGGCCCGACGCCGATCAGCAAGAACACCTTGTCGAGCGCCCCAAGATCTTCGACGCTTCGCAGGAAGGCACGCAACAGCGGCATATCGTAACAATATTGGGTCTGGATGAACTGCGCGCCGGCTTCGATCTTCTTGAGGAGCCGAAGCGCCCGCCACTCGTGCGGCAACGCCGAAGGATTCTCCGCTGCGCCGAGGAACACCCGGGGCGCCGTGGTGAGCTTACGCCCGCTCTGGAAGCGCTGCTCGTCGCGCAAGCTGCGGGCGATGCGGAGCAGAGAGATGCTGTCGAGATCGAACACAGGTTTCGCTTGCGGGTGGTCGCCTGCCTGCACGCCATCGCCCGTCAGGCACAGCACATTGCAGACGCCCATCGCGGCGGCACCGAGGATGTCGCCCTGGATACCGATGCGGTTCCGGTCACGACAAGAGACCTGCATGATCGGCGCGTAGCCCGCGCGGGTCAGGAGCGCACACACGCCCATGCTCGACATGTGACAGTTGGCGCCGCTGCCGTCGGTCGCGTTGATCGCATCCACATAGCCGTCGAAGATGCGTGCGCGGGCGTAGACCTCGTCCGGATCAGCGGAATCGGGCGGTGCGAGCTCGGCCGTCACCGCGAAGCTGCCCGCGCGCAGCACGCGCTCGAGACGCCCTGGTGAGACATGTCCCGGCAGGATCGGCAGCGGCGCTCCCGGCGCCGGTTCGTCGTGGAACTTCACGCGCGCAGACCTACGGCTCTTCGCCCAGCCGCTGGCGCAGTGCGCGCAGCCACGACGACCGCCCTTCGAGGCGGCGATCGACCGCGAACTGTACGGTGCGCATCGACTCGACACCACCCGGGATGCGCTGACCGCCCTCCCATGCCGCGACCCACACGCACTTCATGTCGGGGAGCACTTCGCAGTTGCCGTCGGCACGCACGCCGCCGCAAGGGCCGTTGCGCAGCTGCTTCGGGCAATTCATCGGGCAGGACATGCCCGTCGAACTGAGCACACACTGACCACACATCTTGCAGTCGAAAAGGAAACCCTTGGTGCCTCGCTCGAGCGCAGCGAACGGCCGCTCGAGGCGCTTATCCCCGACCAGCCGCATGAGCGGACGCAGCCTGACCAACAGGTCTTCGAGTGCGCGGTAGAGGCGGTTGAGACCGCGCGCGTGCCGAACCGACCAAAGACGCACGCGATACATGATCACCCCTCGGCGACGGGTGCTGCCAGACCCTTTGCGCGGATGAGCCGATCGAGGTCCTCGTCCGTGTAGCGGGCCTCGAGGGCCGCCGCCGCTGCAGCGGCCTCGGCCTGCAGGTCGTCGCCGCAGGGTACCGGCGCGCTGCGCGTCCACTCGGAGATGTATGCGTCCGAGCCACCCTTGCCGGCGCGCATCGCTGCTCGGTCGACCGCTTCCTGGAAGCGGGCCGAGAGCATGATCTTGGAGGTCTCACGCCCCTGCCTGATGACGACCTGGGACGGGATATCGCGCCAAGAGATGATGATCAGGCTGGCCATCCTATATCTGCGCCTCCCTGGCGACGAAACGGTGCAGGCTGTGCTCCAACCCGCCGTAACCGGTGTGACGGAAATGGTATTCAAGGCCGAGTCGGCCGGCGATCACCTCTGCGGCCGCGGCGTTATCGGCGTCCACGCGCTGGCTGAGGTAGACGAGCCGGCGGTAATTCCCGAAGTACTGACTTTGCAGTTCGGGGTGCCGGTCGAGACCGAGCCCGCGGAAGACGAGACGATCGAAGTGCCGGACGAGGAAATCGGTGAGAAAGAAACTGCCAGGCTCGCTGTCGGCAAGCTGCGCAAAAGCGTCCACGCCCGCGAAGAACTGATAGCAATGCACGCCGTCTATCCGTTCCACACCCGCCTCGCGCAGCACCGCATCGAGCGCGCCGCTCGTGCCGCAGTCGGCATAGGCCACGAAGATCTCGGAATAGTCGTCGCGGTGAGCCGCGATCGCCGCTCTCACCGCGGGCGCGATGCGCTCAGGCCGGTTGTGCAGCTCAGGGGGCAGGCAGTGCACATCGAGCTCGAGCCAGCGATAGCTGTTCCGCAAGGCCGCGACCTCGTGAGCGAGGGCGCCACAGGCGATGACGAGCTTGCGGCCGGCCGTGGCCACGCGCGCGATGTCAGTGAGCGCGCGCGGCGGCGCGCTTCGCCGCGATCAGCGCCTTGGCGGTCTCCACGGCGACCGCAGCATCGCGGCAGTAGGCATCTGCACCCACCGCCTTGCCGAACTCGTCGTTGAGCGGCGCACCGCCGACCAGCACGATGTACTTCTCACGCAGGTTCTTCTGTTTCAAAGTATCGACCACGACCTTCATGTAGGGCATCGTGGTCGTCAGCAGCGCCGACATGCCGAGGATGTCCGGCTTGTGCAGCTCGAGCGCGTCGAGATATTTCTCGACCGGGTTGTTGATGCCGATGTCGATGACCTCGAAGCCCGCGCCCTCGAGCATCATCCCGACAAGGTTCTTGCCGATGTCGTGGATGTCGCCTTTGACGGTGCCGATGACGACCTTGCCGATCGGCTCGGCGCCGGTCTCGGCAAGCAGCGGGCGCAGGATCTCCATCCCGCCTTTCATGGCATTGGCTGCGAGCAGCACTTCCGGCACGAACAAGATGCCGTCGCGGAAATCGACACCGACGATCCGCATGCCTTCGACGAGCGCATCGTTCAGGACCTTGTCAGGCCCCCAACCACGCTCGAGGAAGATATGGGTGGCGAGCACCACCTCCGGCTTCATGCCGTTGTAGAGATCGTCGTGGACCTGCTCGACGAGTTCAGCATCGTCGAGCGTGCGCAGGTCGAATTCGCCTTCAGCAACAGACATTTCAGGCCTCGGTGATGCCATCGCAATGGCTTGATGGGATGGTAAGCGTGGAAAGATACGGAAACTTTACCTTTAGCGACAGCTAATTGCCCGGTGGCGACATCGACTGGGCGACGGCGGGACGGCGCCGTTCGGCGCTCGGTGGTCGCCCGAAATGCTGTCGATAGCACCTCGAGAAATGCGGCGGCGACTGGAACCCGCACGAGGCGGTGACCTCCATGATCGGCATGGCGGTCTGCAGCAGCAGCTCCCGCGCCCGTCGCAACCGCAGGTCCATGTAATAGCGCTTCGGGACGCAGCGGAGGTACCGCTGGAACAAGCGCTCGATCTGCCGCCGGGACAACCCGGTACGCCTTGCGATGGCATCGAGCGACAGCGGCTTCTCGATGTTCTCCTCCATCAGTTTCGCGACCTTGGTGAGACCGTGGTGGGTGAAGCCGAGTTGGGCGCGCAGCGGGACATACTGGCTGTCTTGCGAGTCGCGCACCCGCTCCAGCACGAACTGCTCGGACACCTGGTGCGAGATGTGCCGTCCGTGTTGATGCTCGATGAGGTTCAACATCAGATCGAGCGGCGCGGTGCCACCGGAACAGGTGTAGCGGTCGCGGTCGATGGTGAAGACCTGCGAAGTCAGCGCCACCAACGGGAACTCCTCACGCAGCGCGTGCCCGTTCTCCCAATGGATCGCGGCCCGATAGCGGTTCAACAATCCGGCACGCGCGAGGATGTATCCACCGGTGCAAAGCGCTCCCAGGGCGCCGCCCGCGTCCGCCCGGCGCCGCAGCGCTTTGGCGAGCTGCGCCGAGACGCTGTCGCGGACATCGATGCCGCCGCAGACGAACAGGATGTCGACCTTGCCGAGGTCAGCCAAGGCGATGGTGGGGGTCACCTGGAGGCCGCTGCTCGCGACCGCCGGGTCACCCTTGAGGGAGACGATGTGCCAATCGTACAGGGTGCGGTTTGCGACCCGGTTCGCCATGCGCAACGGCTCGATGGCGTTGGTGAGCGCGATCAGCGAGTAATTGGGCAAGGTGAGGAACGCGTAGGTCCGCTTGCTGATTGGGAGGTCGTCCACGACGCGACAAGTATAGGTTCGCCCGCCAGAAGATGTCCAATTCGGACATCTGACCGTCGCATTTGGATTGGTGGCGCAGGCATCCGCGGCTACACTCTGGTCGGATGAAAACACATGCCAGAGTGGTGGTCATCGGCGGCGGCGCCGTGGGCGTCAGCACCCTTTACCACCTCACCCTCAAGGGGTGGTCGGACGTCGTGCTCCTCGAGCGCTCGGAACTCACCGCCGGGTCCACTTGGCATGCCGCCGGGCTGCTGCCGCTCTTCAATATGAGCTACACGGTCGGCCAACTCCACAAATATTCGGTCGATCTTTACAAGCGCCTGCCGGCTGAGACGGGTCAGGATGTGAGCTTCCATGTGACCGGCAACCTGCGCCTCGCGACCAACCGCGACCGCATGGACGAGTACCTGAAGTACTGCGGCACCGCCAACACCATCGGCGTCCCGTTCCAGGTCATCGGCCCAGAAGAGGTCAAGAAACTCTGGCCCTTGGTGGAGCTGGGTGGTAAGGACGGCACACCGCCCATCGTCGGCGCCCTCTACCATCCCGACGACGGACACATCGCGCCCGCGGATCTCACGATGGCGCTGCGCAAAGGCGCCCGCGCGCGCGGGGCGGAGATCTACGAACACACCGAGGTCACCGGCGTCAGCCGCACACCGACCGGCGAGTGGCGTCTGCAGACCAACAAAGGCGAGATCACCGCCCTGCATGTGGTCTGCGCGACCGGCAACTACGCACGCCAGACCGGCCGGATGTTCGGCATCAACGTGCCCGCCATCCCGGTCGAGCACCAGTACATCGTCTACGAGGAATCACCCGAACTGAAGGCCTACCGCGCTGCGGGCGGGCGTGAACTCGCGGTGCTGCGCGAGTCGGATCAATCCTATTACCTGCGCGAAGAGCGCATGGGCTGGATCCTCGGCCCCTACGAAGCCGGCGCACCGGCCCGTTTCGTCGACGGTGTGCCCGAGTGGTTCGGCAAGGATCTCTTCGAGGGCGACCTGGACCGACTGCTGCCGCACATCGAGGCCGCGCAGCGTCGCGTGCCCGCGCTCGAACACTGCGGCATCAAGGACATCGTGAACGGTCCGATCTCCTACACGCCGGACGGCAGCCCGCTCATCGGCCCGGCTTGGGGCGTGCGCAATCTTTGGCTGAGCGAAGGGCATAGCTTCGGCATCACGGCCGCGGGTGGCTCGGGATGGCAGCTCGCCGAATGGATCGTCGAGGGCGAGCCCGGCATCGACATGCTGGCGGTCGACCCGCGCCGCTACGGCCCGTATACCAGCAAGCGGTTCGTGGTCAGCAAGAACGAGGAGACCTACCGTAACGTCTTCACGATCCACTACCCGGACGAAGAACGCGAGGACGCGCGCCCCCTCAAGACCAGCCCCATCTACGAGAAACTCAAGGGGATGGGCGCGGTGTTCGGCCAGCGCTATGGCTGGGAGCGCGCCAACTGGTTCGCGCCGCCGGGCGTCGAGCCGCGCGACCACTGGAGCTTCCGCCGCAGCAACTACTTCGAGCATGTCGGCAACGAGTGCCGCCGTCTGCGCAGCGCTGCGGGCGTGATCGACCTCACCCCCTTCACCAAGCACATCGTGCGCGGTCCCGGCGCCGAGGCTTGGCTCGACCACCTCGTCGCCAACAAGGTGCCGACCAAAATCGGCCGCATGGCGCTCTGTCACGCGCTCACGAAGCGCGGCGGCATCCGCAGCGAGTTCACCATCACCAAACTCGGCCCGGACGAGTTCTATGTGGTCAGCGCCGGCGCTGCAGAGCGCTACGACGCCGACTACCTGCAGAAGCACCTGCCGACCGACGGCTCGGTGCAACTCAGCAACATCACCATGCAACGCGGCTGCTTCGTGCTCGCCGGACCACGTTCGCGCGATGTGCTCGCGAAACTGACCGACACCCTGCTCGACAACGCGTCCTTCCCGTGGCTGACGGGTCAGGTCTGCGAGGTCGGCATGGCGACCGATGTCTACCTGCTGCGCGTCAATTTCGTCGGGTCGCTCGGCTGGGAACTGCACTTCCCCATCGAGTACGCACACCATCTCTTCGAGGCGCTCTTCAAGGCCGGAGCGGAGTTCGGCATCGGCATGGCCGGCATGCGCGCCATGGAATCGCTGCGCATGGAGAAGTCCTACCGCATGTGGGGGAGCGACCTCACCCGCGACTACACCCCCTTCGAGGCAGGACTCGACCGCTTCGTGCGCATGAACAAGGGCGACTTCATCGGCAAGGCCGCACTCGAGCAGCAGCTCGCGGCAGGCGTCCCGCACCGCTTCATCACCCTCGAGGTCCACGGCGTCACCGACGCCGACCCGCTCGGCAACGAGCCGCTGTTCGCGGCAGACGGCCGGATCGTCGGACGCGCGACGGCCGGGTACTACGGCCATGTGCTGCAGAAGAGCCTGGCCATCGGCTATATCGCACCCGAGTTCGCCGAGGTCGGCACGGAGCTCTCGATCGAGATCCTCGGTGAGCGTAAGCGCGCCACGGTGGTGATCGAGTCGCCCTACGACCCGGCCAACGGCGACCTGCGCGCCTGAGGGCGGAGCGGACGATGTCACGCCAACGCTTCTCGGGATTCTCGCTGCTCTGGAACAGCCTGGGTAAGCACCAGGGATGGCGCGAGCAGTGGCGCCGTGCGGAGCCGCAGGCCGAGTACGACGCGATCATCGTCGGCGGCGGCGGCCATGGGCTCGGGACGGCCTATTACCTCGCCGCCGAGCACGGTCTCACCCGCATCGCTGTGCTCGAGAAGGGTTGGATCGGCGGCGGCAACACCGGCCGCAACACCACCATCATCCGTTCCAACTACCTCTTCGACGAGAGCGCCCGCCTCTACGACCACTCGGTGAAGATGTGGGAGCACCTCTCGCAGGTCCTCAACTACAACGTCATGTTCTCGCCGCGCGGCGTGATGATGCTCGCCCACACCGTGCACGATGTGCAGGTCGCGCAGCGTCACATCCACGCCAACCGCTGCAACGGCGTCGACAACGAATGGCTGACGCCCGAAGACGCCAAGGCCTTCTGCCCGCCGCTCAACATCGACCCGGGCTTGCGCTACCCGGTGCTCGGCGCCGCGTTGCAGCGCCGCGGCGGCACGGCGCGCCATGACGCCGTCGCCTGGGGCTATGCGCGCGCCGCCGATGCGCTCGGCGTCGACATCATCGAGAACTGCGAGGTCACCGGCATCCGTCGCGATGCGGGCGGCGCGGTCGAGGCGCTCGAGACCACCCGCGGCGTCATCCGCAGCCGTAAGGTGGGCGTGGTCGCCGCCGGCAACACGAGTGTCGTGCTCGGCATGGCGGACGTGCGGGTCCCGCTCGAAAGCTTCCCGCTCCAGGCGCTCGTCTCCGAACCGATCAAGCCGGTGTTCCCCTGCGTCGTGATGTCGAACGGCATCCATGCCTATATCAGCCAGTCGGACAAGGGCGAGCTCGTGATCGGCGCCGGCACCGATGCGTACACCTCCTACACCCAACGGGGTGCGTTGCACGTCAACATGCACACGCTCGAGGCGATCTGCGAGCTGTTCCCGATGTTCCGCCGCATGCGCATGCTGCGTAATTGGGGCGGCATCGTCGATGTCACACCCGACCGCTCGCCCATCATCGGCAAGACGCCGGTGCCGGGCCTCTTCGTGAACTGCGGCTGGGGTACGGGCGGCTTCAAGGCGACGCCCGGCTCGGCGCACGTCTTCGCTTGGACCATGGCGAAGGACGAGCCGCATCCCATCAACGCGCCCTTCACGCTCGACCGCTTCCGCGAAGGGCACCTCATCGACGAAGCCGCTGCCGCGGCCGTCGCGCACTGAGCCCGTCATGCTGCTCATCCGTTGCCCCCATTGTGGTGAACGCCCGGAACCCGAGTTCGCCTATGGCGGTGAAGCCCACATCGCCCGTCCTGCGGATCCCGCCGCGGTGAGCGATGACGATTGGGCGGCCTACCTCTATCTGCGCACCAATGCGAAGGGCGTCCACGCCGAGCGTTGGCGGCATACGCGTGGCTGCGGACGGTTCTTCAATGCGCTTCGCGACACCACCACCGACCGCTTCATCGCGACCTATAAATCCGGTGAAAAGCGGCCCGAGGGACTGCGATGAGCGTCGCGCGCCTGCCGACGGGCGGCCAAGTGGGCCGCGACCGCACACTCCGTTTCAGCTTCGACGGCAAATCCTACGAAGGGCTGCAGGGCGACACCTTGGCCTCGGCGCTGCTCGCCAACGGCGTGCATCTCGTCGGCCGCTCGTTCAAGTATCACCGACCGCGCGGCATCATGACGGCAGGCCCCGAGGAACCCTCGGCGCTCGTCACCGTGCGTCGCGACGCCGCGCGCTCGACGCCCAACCTGCGTGCGACGCAGGTCGAACTCTACGACGGTCTCTGCGCCGTCAGCCAGAACCGCTGGCCGAGCCTGCGCTTCGACCTCGGGCGTTTGACCGAGCTGTTCTCGCCGTTGCTGCCCGCAGGCTTCTACTACAAGACCTTCATGTGGCCACGCACCGCTTGGCATCAGCTCTACGAGCCGCTGATCCGCCGCATGGCGGGTCTCGGCGAAGCGCCCTTGCTACCGGACCCTGATCGCTACGCGCAGCAGCACGCGCACTGCGAGGTTCTCGTCGTCGGTGCGGGCCCTGCGGGCCTTGCGGCGGCGCTCGCGGCATCGCGCAGCGGCGCGCGGGTGATCCTCTGCGACGAGCGGCCGCGATTCGGTGGCTCGCTGCTCTGCGACGATCGATCGCGCATCGACGGCCTCGCAGCGACCGAATGGGTCACAGCGGCCATCGCCGAACTGGCTCAGAACCCGCGCGTCAGGCTGCTGCCGCGCACCACCGCCTTCGGCTACTTCCCACATAACCACCTCGGCCTCAGCGAGCGCATCACCGACCATCTCGCCGAGCCGCCCGCAGGGCTCGCACGCGAGCGCCTTTGGCAGGTGCGCGCGCAGCAGGTGGTGCTCGCAACGGGGTCCATCGAACAGCCGCTGGTGTTCCCGGGCAACGACCGTCCGGGCGTGATGCTCGCAGGTGCTGCGCTGCGGTACCTCAAGGAACAGGCCGTGATGCCGGGGCGGCGCGTGGTCATCGTCACGATCTGCGACAGCGCCTATCGCGTCGCGTTCGAGATGCAGGCCGCGGGCGCGAGGGTGGCAGCGATCATCGACCTGCGTCCGGACCCCTCGCCCGCCCAACCGGACGGTTGGCAGCAACGGCTCCGCCAAGCCGGCATCGCCGTCGAAACCGCGGCACGCGTGTTGCGGACGCGCGGCCGTGGCCATGTGTCTGCGGTCGAGATCGGCCGCCTCGATGCCGCCGGTCTACCGACCGGACAACGCTCGATCGACTGCGACCTCTTGCTCGTGGCGGGCGGCTTTGTGCCGAGCGTCCATCTTTTTTCACAGTCGCGCGGCAAACTGCGCTACGACGAGGCGCTGCAGACCTATCTCCCGGGCGACTCCGCCGAGAGCGAACGGTCGGCGGGTGCTTGCCGCGGTCTTCTCTCCGGTCTCGCCGCCGCACTGCAGGACGGCGCCGCTGCGGGCGCTGCTGCGGCGAACGCTTCAGGCTGCGCGGGCGAGGAACCCCGCTTCGAGATCATCGAGGACTCGACCGCGGCCACGGCAGGTCGCCTGCCGCGCGCCGAGGCCGCCGTATCCGGCCCCAAGGCCTTCGTCGATTTCCAGCACGATGTGATGCTCAAGGACCTCGACCTCGCGATGCGCGAGGGCTTCCGTTCCATCGAGCACATCAAGCGCTACACGACGACCGGCATGGCGACCGACCAAGGCAAGACCTCGAACGTCAACGCCCTGCACCACGCCGCGCGCGGACTCGGCAAACCGGTTCCCTCGGTCGGCCTCACCACCTTCCGCATGCCCTACACGCCCATCACCTTCGCGAGTTTCGCGGGGCAGGCACGCGGCGAGATCTTCGACCCGGTGCGCCGCACGCCCATGCACGGCTGGGCTGTGCGCCAAGGCGCGGTGTTCGAGGATGTCGGCATGTGGAAGCGTGCCCGCTTCTTCCCACGCTCGGGCGAGGATATGCACGCCGCCGTGGCGCGTGAGTGTCGTGCAGTGCGCGAGGGCTGCGGCGTGTTCGACGCCTCGACGCTCGGCAAGATCGTCGTGGCAGGTCCGGGCGCGACCGCCTTCATGGACCGCTTCTATGTCAACGATTGGTCCAAGCTTGCGGTGGGCCGCTGCAAGTACGGCGTCTTGTTGCGCGACGACGGTTTCGTCTACGACGACGGTGTGGTGGCGCGGCTCGCCGAAGACCGGTTCCATGTCACGACGACCACTGGTGGCGCCGCGCGCGTGCTCGCGATGATGGAGGACTACCGGCAGACCGAGTGGACCGATCTCGATGTCTGGCTGACCTCGACCACCGAGCAGTGGGCGGTGATCGCAGTGCAGGGTCCGCGCGCGCGCGAGTTGTTGGCGCCGCTCGTCGATGGCCTCGACATCTCGGCGGCCGCGCTGCCGCACATGGCGGTGGTGCACGGCACGCTGCGCGGCATGCCGATGATGCTGTTCCGCGTCAGTTTCACCGGCGAACTCGGCTTCGAGGTCAATGTCCCGAGCGACCAAGGCGCGGCGGCGCTCGACGCGATCTGCGAAGCCGGCAAGGCGCTCGGGCTCACGCCCTACGGCACCGAGACCATGCATGTGCTGCGCGCCGAGAAAGGCTTCATCATCATCGGCCAGGACACCGACGGCACGGTCACGCCGGACGATGTCGGCCTCACCTGGGCGATCGGCAAGGCGAAGCCCGACTTCGTCGGCAAACGCGCCCTCGCCCGCCCCGCCATGCACGCGCCCGACCGCAAGCAGCTCGTGGGCCTCCTGACCCGCGATCCGCGCGTGGTGCTCGAGGAAGGCGCGCAGGTCGTCGATGTGCCGGGTCAAGCGCCACCGATGAAGCTCATCGGTCACGTGACCTCATCGTACGCGAGCGCCACCCTCGGCCGGTCGATCGCGCTCGCCGTGGTCGCAGGAGGTCGCGCCCGCATCGGTCAGACGCTGCATGTGCCGATGCCGGGCGGTGAGATCCCGGTCGAGGTCTGTGCGCCGGTGTTCTACGACCCGAAGGGAGCGCGGCTCAATGTCTGACACCGCTTCGTCCGGCATCGGCATGGGTACGACCCTGGCGCCCGCGTGGCTGCAACGGGTGACCCCGGCCGCGCGCTTCGTGCTGCAGGGGGGTCCCTCCGCGCTCGCTGCTGCGGCTCGCGCCCTTGGCATCCCCGACGCGGACGCGCCAGGCCGCTGCAGCGGCGAGGGTACGACGCTGACCCTGATCTGGCTGGGCCCCGACGAGCGGCTGCTGATCGCGTGGCTCGAAGACGCCGCATCGCTCGGCGCCCGCCTCGAAGCGGCGCTCGCCGGTCAGGCGCATTCTTTGGTGGATGTGACGCAGCGTCAGGTCGGCCTGCGACTCGCTGCAGCCTTCGCCGCTGACCTTTTGAACTGCGGCTGCCCACTCGATCTCGATCCTGCCCGCTTCCCGGTGGGCAGCGGCACACGCACGCTCTTCAACAAGACCGACATCGTGCTCTGGCGCCGGGGCGTGGACGACTTCCACATCGAGGTATGGCGCTCGTTCGAGGATTACCTCGTGCGCTGGATGGCCGAGGCGGCCCAAGACTTCGCCCCTCAGCGCTGACGCTGCGACCAGTCCGCCGCCTCGTACCAAGACGCCGTCGCGGGCGGCAGCATCGGCTTGCCGAGGATGTGATCCGCCGCTTTCTCGGCCAGCATGATGGTCGGCGCGTTGAGGTTCCCGGTCGTCACCGACGGCATGATGGATGAGTCCACCACGCGCAGCCCGTCGAGCCCGCGCACCCGGGTCTCGGGATCGACCACCGCCATGGGGTCATCGACGGCACCCATCCGGCAGGTACCACAAGGATGGTAGGCGCTCTCGACATGGCGGCGCACGAAGGCGTCGATCTCGGCATCGCTCTGCACGCCCTCGCCCGGCTGGATCTCCCGCCCACGCCAACGCGCGAAGGCGGGCTGCGCAAAGATCTCGCGGGTGAGACGCACGCAGGCACGCATCTCCTGCATGTCTTCCGGGGTGCTCAGATAATTGAACAGGATCCGCGGCGGGTCGCGCGGATCCGCCGATCTCAGGCGCACCCAACCGCGGCTGTTGGTGCGCATCGGACCGACATGCGCCTGGAAACCGTGCTCCGAAGCGCTGCTCGATCCATCGTAGGCCACGGCCATGGGCAGGAAGTGGTACTGGAGGTCCGGGTAGCGAACGCCGGCGCGGCTGCGGATGAAGCCGCCGGTCTCGAAATGGTTGGTCGCCCCGAGTCCGGTGCGCGTGAGCAGCCACCGCGCGCCGATCCAAGCCTTGGCGAGCGGATTCATCACCGAGTAGAGCGTCACCGGCTCACGGCACGCCATCTGGAAGTAGAACTCGAGGTGGTCGTGCAGGTTCTCACCCACCCCGGGCAATGCATGCTGTACGGCGATGCCGTGGGACTCAAGTTCCGGCGCCGGACCGATGCCCGAGAGTTTCAGGAGTTGCGGCGAGTTGATCGGCCCGCCGCTGACGATGACCTCACGCCGCGCGTGCGCCGTGTGGGTCGCACCGCGCCGCGCGTACTGCACGCCCGTCGCCCGTCCGCCTTCCAGCAGGATCCGGGTGGCGAGCGCACCGCTGCGGACGGTGAGGTTGGGTCGCGATCGCGCCGGATGCAGATAGGCGACCGCCGCACTGCAGCGTTGCCCGCGGCCCACGGTCATGTCGAAACGGCCGAAGCCTTCCTGTTGGTGACCGTTGATGTCGTCCGTGAGCGGATAGCCTGCCTCCTTGCCGGCCGCGAGCCACGCGGCATGCAGCGGGTTTGCGAGGCTTCCATAGCGGGTCTGCAACGGTCCCCGGTCGCCGCGGTAGGCGTCACCGCCCGCATCGCGCGTCTCGGCACGACGGAAATACGGCAGCACCTCGGGATAGCCCCAGCCGCTCGCGCCCTCCTCCTGCCAACGCTCGAAGTCGAAGGGGTTGCCGCGGACATAGACCATGCCGTTGATCGAGGACGACCCACCCAACACCTTGCCGCGCGGCGTGTGGAGGCTCCGCCCGTCGAGACCCGGCTCGGGCTCTGTGTGGTAGTACCAGTTGTAGCGCTTGCGGTTCATCGGGATCGCGAGCGCTGAGGGCATGCGGATGAACACGGAACGATCCGAGCCACCGTACTCGAGCAGCAGCACCTGGTTCGACGGGTCCTCCGTCAGCCGTGCCGCGAGCACGCAGCCGGCTGAGCCCGCCCCCACGATGATGTAGTCGTACTCGTCCGTCCTCGCAGACATATCGCGGCTCCTGCGCCGGCTCAGTACGGCGCGTCGATGCCGCCCTTGGCGACATAGACGCTCTTGAGCTGGGTGTAGTACTCCATCGTGATGCGGCCATTTTCACGGCCGATGCCCGAGTGCTTATAGCCACCGAAGGGCAGTTCCATCGGACAGATGTTGTAGTGGTTGATCCAGCAACTGCCGGCCTGCAAGCGACCGATCACACGGTGCGCACGGTTCAGGTCCTGCGTGAAGACGCCTGCGGAGAGCCCGAAGTGGGTGGCATTGGCGCGGCGGATGGCCTCCTCCTCGTCGTCGAAGTCGAGCACCATCATCACCGGTCCGAAGATCTCTTCACGGACGATCGCCATGTCGTCGTGGCAGCCGTCGAACACCGTCGGCGTGACGAAGAAACCGCGGCCGAGCGCGCCGTCCGTCAGCCGCTTGCCGCCGATCAGCACGCGCGCGCCTTCTGCTTGGCCGCGTTCGATGTAGGACATGACCTTGCGCAGGTGCTGCTCGGAGATCAGCGAGCCCACCTGGGTCTCGGGATCCGCGGGATCGCCGATCTTCATCTTCGCGACCCGTACCAGAAGCCGCCGCAGGAACTCCTGCTTGATCGAGCGATGGACGAACACCCGCGTGGCGTTCGAGCAGACCTCACCCGCGGAATAGAAGTTGGCGAGCAGCGCGCCCGAGACCGCTTGATCGAGATCCGCATCCGGGAATATCAAGAGCGGCGATTTGCCACCCAACTCGAGCGTCACATGCTTGAGGGTCGAGGAAGCCTCGCCCATCACCGCACGTCCGGTCTCGACGGCACCGGTCACGGATACTTTGGCGATGCCGGGGTGTCTGACCAGCAAGCGACCGGTGTCGACCGCACCCTGCACCACCTGGAAGATGCCGTCGGGCACGCCCGCAGCCTTCATGATGCCGGGCAATTCCGCTGCGCTGAGGGGCGTCAATTCGGCAGGCTTGAAGATCATGGCATTGCCGAAGGCGAGCGCCGGCGCGGTCTTCCAGCAGGCGGTCTGCATGGGATAGTTCCAGGCTCCGATGCCCGCCACCACGCCGAGCGCCTCACGCCGCGTGTAGCCGAAGCCTGCCGCACCGAGATCGATGTGCTCGCCTGCCGCACCGGTCGCGAGCGAAGCGAAGTACTCGAAGCACTCGACGCCCGAGACGATATCGACGACACGGGTCTCCTGGATCGGCTTGCCCGTGTCGCGCATCTCGATGAGCGAGAGTTCGTCGTTGCGCTCGCGCAGGATGTCGGAGACCTTGCGCAGGATGCGGGCGCGCTCGGTGCCGCTCAGCGCCGCCCACGCGGGCTGCGCTGCCTGCGCACGGCGCACCGCTTCGTCGATCTCCGCCGCGTCGGCGATCGGTAGTTCAGCGAGCAGCTCGCCGGTGGCGGGGTTGAAGCTCGCGAGGCGCGACGAGCCTGCACCACGGACCTGGCGCGGCGCCCGCGTCGGCTCCGCAGCGCTCGCCGGTACGCTGGCCGGCACGCTGGCGGCGGCGCGGAGCATGGCGTCCACATGGGTCAGCACACGGCTACGCAAGGTCGCGGCATCGCTGCAAGCGCGCGGTGACAGGGCCGCCTGCAGCCAGGTGCCATCGAGCAGGGCGGCGATGTTGGCTGCGTGGTCGGCCAATGCCGCAGCCGGCACCAGAGGTCGCAGCACGGCGCGCAGATTGGAATCGAAGCGGCGTTGGTAGATCCGCTGGATGCGAGCGATGCCCTCGGACGAGTGCACTTGGCTCCAATAGGCGAGCCAAGCCCGGCTGTCGTTTGCGCGCAGCCCCTCGGGCGATAGACAGGCCTCGATGTAGGCGTGCAACCGTTCGAGCGGACTGCCCGCTGCGGTGACCCGCCAACGGACCTGGGCGCGCTGCCGCCGGAGCAGCTCGCGGAACGCTGCGAGGAGCAACCCGTCCTTGTCGGTGAAGTGGTGGGCGACCAAGCCCGGCGAGACGCCGGCTTTACCGGCGATGTATGCGAGAGTCGTGCCTTGGATGCCGACTTCTGCGAGACTTTCGAGGGTGACCTCGATGAGTTGTTGGGGACGACCGCCGTCAGCTGGACGCGCGGCGGTACCGTTGGAGGGGACGCCACCGGGGACTGTTTGATTGTTCAATGTCATGACACCTTGATTTTTAGCTCTCTCTCGCGAGTGTTTTTCGCTCGAAATTCAGACCTATTAAAATTATAAAAATCAGATAGATATAACGATTTTCGGAGGCAGGGTGGAGATCTTTGAATCATCGTTCAACTGGGCCAGCCGCCTGGCCAATGGTGCCGCGTGCTGGCGGGCCAGGTCAAGTCGTCAACGTGCGCGCGCCGTCGGCTCTTTGCTGCTCGGAGTGCTATGGGTCGCGGCACCTGAGGTCGCAGGCGCGGTGGGCGCCACCGCGGTGGATGCCCCCCCTGTGGCAGAGCCCGCTGCCTGCCGAGTCGTTCGCCTCGCCGATATCGGCTGGACGGATGTGACGGCCACCACGGGGTTTGCAAGTCATGTGCTGCGTGGGCTCGGTTATGAGCCCAGGGTGACCGTGCTGTCGCTGCCGGTGACCTACGCCGCGCTGCGGAACCGCGACATCGATGTCTTCCTCGGCAACTGGATGCCCTCGCAGAAAGCCGATCGCCAGCCTTTTCTGGATGATGGCTCGGTCGAGATCGTCCGGGCGAACATGACCGAGGCGCGCTATACGCTGGCGGTACCGACTTATCTCTACGAGCAGGGACTGCGCGATTTCGCCGACATCGCGAAGTTCGCAGCGCCCCTGCAGCGCAAGATGTACGGCATCGAACCGGGCAATGACGGCAACCGCATGATGATCGAACTCATCGAAGCGGATCGCTTCGGGCTGCGCGGTTTCACTTTGGTCGAGTCCAGCGAGCAAGGCATGCTCGCGCAGGTCGACCGTGCCTACAAGGCACGCGAGGCGATCGTGTTCTTCGGTTGGCAGCCACACCCGATGAACAAGCGCTACGACATGCGCTATCTCACCGGCGGCGACGACACATTCGGCCCCGACTTCGGCGGTGCCATCATCCACACGCTCGTGCGCAAGGGCTATCTGCAGGAATGCCCCAATGTGGCCCGTTTCCTGCGCAACCTGGCGTTCACGGGTGCGATGGAGAACGACCTGATGGACGGCATCCTCAACCGCAAGCTCGCGCCGGAAGCGGCAGCGGCCGAATGGCTGCGCGATCACCCTGAAGCGTTGGCGCCGCTGCTCGCGGGGGTCCGGCGCGCGGACGGCTCATCGACCGCAAGTCCCTCAGGGACAGAGGACATCACGGGTCCGCTCGCCGCAGACGGCGCCAGCAGCCTCGAGCGCCTCGTGGCCGGTCACAAGATCCCGGTAGGCCGCGTCATCGGCGAGGCGATCGCCCACGCCCAAACGAATTGGCGACCGTTCTTCGACCTGGTCTCACGGGTGGTGAGCGGCAGCGTCGGGGCGGTTCACGGCTTGCTGTCCGCCCTGCCCGCATGGCTCTTGGTGGCGGCCGCCGGTCTGCTCGCTTGGGTCCTGCAACGCTCGCTGGCGCTGGCGACGTTCGTGGTCGGTGCGCTGCTTTTCATCATGAACCAAGGCTATTGGGCAGCGACCGTCGAGACCGTTGCGCTGGTCGCCGTGGCGACGCTCGCTGCGACGCTGATCGGGGTGCCGCTCGGTATCGCCGCCGCGCATCGTCCACGACTGCACGCCGTGCTGCGTCCGGTGCTCGATCTGATGCAGACGCTGCCGACCTTCGTCTACCTCATCCCGACGCTGGTGTTGTTCGGCCTTGGCGTGGTCCCCGGTCTCATCTCCACGGTGATCTTCGCGCTGCCCGCACCGGTGCGTCTGACGCATCTCGGTCTGACCGGCGTCCCGCGTGCGATGCGCGAAGCGGGTGAAGCCTTCGGTGCGACGCGCTGGCAACGGTTGTGGAAGATCGAACTGCCTTGTGCGCTGCCCTCGATCCTCGCCGGCATCACGCAGTGCATCATGCTCAGCCTGTCGATGGTGGTGATCGCCGCCTTGGTGGGCGCAGGCGGCCTCGGCGTACCTGTGGTGCGGGCGCTGAACAGCGTACAGGTCGATATCGGCTTCGAGGCGGGCCTCGCCATCGTGCTGCTCGCCATCGTGCTCGATCGCCTGAGCCGTCCGCGCGAGCGCCGGAGCCGACCATGAGCGCCGCGCTCGAGTTCCGGTCCGTCGATGTGATCTTTGCGCGCGCCGACGGTCGCGACGGTCGCAAGTCGATCGAGCAGGCGCTGAAGGCGCTCGATGCCGGCGATGCCCCCACGAAGATCGCCGCCGATCGACAGGTGACCCTCGCCGTGCGCGATGCGAGCCTCGCCGTCTCACCCGGCGAGATCTGTGTCGTGATGGGTCTGTCAGGTTCCGGCAAGTCGACCCTGCTGCGGACCGCCAACGGGCTCACGCCCGCCACCCGCGGACAAGTGCTGCTGACGGGCGCCGGTGGGACGCTCGACATCACGCGTTGTGATGCAGCTGCGCTGAGTGCTGCGCGCCGTCGCCGCATCAGCATGGTGTTCCAGCAACCTGCGCTGTTGCCCTGGCGGACGGTCGCGGAGAATGTCGGCCTTGGTCTGGAACTGCGCGGTGAGACACGCGCGCAGCAGGAACGGATCGTCGCCGAGCAACTCGCACTGGTCGGTCTGTCCGACTGGGCGGGACGCCGGATCGATGAGCTCTCGGGCGGCATGCAGCAACGCGTCGGTCTCGCCCGCGCGTTCGCGACCGAAGCCGATGTGCTGTTGATGGATGAACCGTTCTCAGCCCTCGACCCGCTGATCCGCAACCGTCTGCAAGACGAGCTGCTTTCACTGCAGGAGCGGGTGCGCAAGACCATCCTGTTCGTCAGCCACGACCTCGACGAGGCGCTGCGCATCGGCGACCGGATCGCGATCATGGACCAGGGCCGCATCGTGCAGACCGGCACGCCGCAAGACATCGTGCTGCGGCCCGCCGATGCCAGGGTTGCGGAGTTCGTGCAGCACATGAACCCCCTCACTGCGTTGACCGGCGCGATGGTGATGCGGCGCTTGGACGGATTACCGCGCGTGGACGGTGAGATCGTGCTCGACGATGCGGCGGGTCATCGACTGCGGGCTGACGGGACGGCGGGCGGACATCGCTTGGTGGTCGCGGCGGTGGACACCGATCTGCGCAGCCTCATCCGGCTGCGCCAAGACAGCGGGCACCCGGTGCTGCTGGCCGACGAGGGTGGACTGGTGGGCGTCTGCGATGCCGCGGACATCCTGCGCGCGCTCAGTTCGCGGCAGGCACCGGGAGCTGCTTGACGGCAGCGAGGGCGGTCGGCTCGAGCCCCGTCGCGCTGCCCGCCGCCACCGCGGCGATGATCTGGCCACGCATGCTGGGATCCCAGAATTTCTTCAGGTGATCGGCGGTGCTGGCGGCCGCCTTGACCGGCCCCTCATGGGCGAAGAATCCCGCGATCTGGTTGACCATGCGGACGAGTTTGTCGATCTTCATGCTCGGATCCTTCGTGGCTCGCTGAACACCTCGAACCCATCGTCACGGGCGATCGCCACCAAGGTGAGCGCGGCGGAGGCGGCCGCGCGCACCGCCAAAGCGGTCGGCGCCGACACGGCGACGAGGATGCCGGCACCCATCAAAACCGCCTTCTGCACCATCTCTATCGAAACCCGGCTCGATATGACCACGACCCCGTCCGCCGCGCGCTCCCCTGCATGCGCGAGCGCACCGGCGAGCTTGTCGAGCGCGTTGTGCCGACCGACATCCTCCCGCACCGCGATCAAGCCTCGCCCCGGCCGCCAGAATCCCGCGGCATGCACCGCACGGGTGCTGTGGTTCAACCGCTGGGCGCTGGTCAGGGCGGAGACCATCGCAAGCACATCGGCTGCGCACACCTCGACCGTCGCGGCGACCGGCGGCAGCGGTCGCAAGGCTTCCTCGAGGCTCTCGATCCCGCAGAGCCCACAACCGACGGGACCCGCCATACGGCGGCGCCGCTCGACGGTTCGTCCGGCAGCCGCTTCGGCGAGCGTCATGCGCAGCTCGATGCCGAGCTCCACCGGCAGCACCTCGATGGCCGTCAGTTCAGCGGCCTCACCGACGACGCCCTCGGCGAGCGAGAAGCCGAGGCCGAAATCTTCGAGATCGAGCGGTGTGGCCATCATCACGGCGTAGGCTGCGCGGTCGTAGGTGAGCGACACCGCCACCTCTTCAGGCAGCATGCGCTGCCCCCAGCCGCGCGCCATGACACCGCCGGGACCGCCGACCGCCAGTCGCGGCAGCTCAAGCGCGGGCGGCGGCAGGTCCATTCGTCGGCAGCACCTGGACCGCAGTGACCTTGTATTCCGGGCAGTTGGTCGCCCAGTCGGAGTTGTCGGTGGTCACAACATTGATCTCGGTATCGGGATGGTGGAAGGTCGTGTAGACGACGCCCGGGGCCACACGGTCGGTGATGTCGGCACGCAGCTCGGTCGCGCCGCTGCGGCTCATCACCCGCACCCGATCACCTGCACGGATACCGCGCTGCTCCGCATCGTGCGGATGGATCTCGAGCAGGTCGGCCTCGTGCCACTGCTGGTTCGCCGTGCGCCGGGTCTGCGTGCCCACGTTGTACTGCGACAGGATGCGACCGGTCGTGAGCAACAACGGGAAACGCGAAGTCGATCGTTCCTCGGTCGGCACATACTCGGTCACCACGAACCGGCCCTTGCCACGCGCAAAACCGTCGATGTGCATGACCGGCGTACCCTCGGGCGCCTGCTCGTTGCAGGGCCACTGGATCGAACCGAACTGGTCGAGCTTGGCGTAGCTCACGCCCGTGAACGAGGGCGTGGTGCGCGCGATCTCGTCCATGATCTGCGACGGATGATCGTAGTGCATCGCATGGCCGAGGGCTTGGCAGACCTGCATCACCGCCTGCCAATCGGCAAGCCCGGCGCGGGGAGGCATGACCTTGCGTACGCGGCTGATGCGCCGTTCGGCGTTGGTGAACGTGCCGTCTTTCTCGAGGAAGGACGCGCCCGGCAAGAAGACATGCGCGTACTTCGCGGTCTCGTTCAAGAACAGGTCGTGGACCACGACGCATTCCATGGCCGAGAGGGCGGCCACCACATGCTGCGTGTCGGGATCGGACTGGGCGAAATCCTCGCCCTGGATGAACATCCCCTTGAAACTGCCGTCGAGCGCCGCATCGAACATGTTCGGGATGCGCAGGCCAGGTTCGGACTCCAGCGAGACGCCCCAGGCCGACTCGAACACCGCGCGGGCGGAATCGTCCGAGACATGACGGTAACCGGCGAACTCGTGGGGGAACGACCCCATGTCACACGCGCCCTGGACGTTGTTCTGGCCCCGTAACGGGTTGACGCCGACGCCTGGTCGACCGAGGTTGCCGGTGACCATCGCAAGGTTCGCGATCGCCATGACCGTGGTGGTGCCCTGACTGTGCTCGGTGACGCCGAGACCGTAGTAGATGGCGCCATTGCCGCCGGTCGCGTAGAGCCGCGCGGCCGCGCGCAAGGACGCTGCCGGGACGCCGGTGAGCGCTTCGGTGTGCTCCGGGCTGTTGCGCGGCTCGGCGACGAACGCCGCCCACGCCGAGAACTCCGCAAGATCGCAACGCTCCCGCACGAAGGCCTCATCGAGCAGACCTTCGGTGATGATGGTGTGGGCGAGCGCGTTGACCACCGCGACGTTGGTACCGGGGCGCAGCTGCAGATGGTGGCTCGCCTCGATGTGCGGCGTGCGTACGAGATCGATGCGGCGTGGATCGATGACGATGAGCTTCGCGCCTTCGCGCAGTCGCCGCTTCATGCGCGAGGCGAAGACCGGATGCCCATCGGTCGGGTTCGCACCGATCACCACGATGACATCAGCCTCGGCGACCGAGTCGAAGTCCTGTGTGCCCGCCGAAGTGCCGAAAGCGGTCTTGAGGCCGTAGCCCGTCGGCGAGTGGCAGACCCGCGCGCAGGTGTCGACGTTGTTGTTGCCGAACACGGCACGCACCATCTTCTGCACGAGGAAGGTCTCCTCGTTGGTGCAGCGCGAGGAGGTCACGGCGCCCACCGAGTTCTTGCCGTATTGCTTCTGCAGGCGACGGAAATCGAAGGCGATGCGGCCGATGGCCTCATCCCAGGTCGCCTCGCGCCAGGGATCGCTGATGCGTTCGCGCACGAGCGGCGTGAGCACCCGGTCCGGGTGGGTCGCATAGCCCCAAGCGAAGCGTCCCTTGACGCAGGAGTGGCCGCGGTTGGCCTTGCCGTCGTCATGGGGGACCATGCGCACGACCTCGTTGCCGCGCACCTGCGCCTTGAAGCTGCAGCCCACTCCGCAATACGCGCAGGTGGTGAGCACCGATCGTTCCGGCTGACCGATCTCGATGACGGTCTTTTCGATGAGCGTCGCGGTCGGGCAAGCCTTGACGCAGGCACCGCAGGAGACGCACTCGGAGTCGATGAACTTCTCGTCGACGCTCGCAGACACCTTGGACTCGAAGCCGCGGCCGGAGATCGTGAGCGCAAGCGTCCCCTGCACCTCGTCGCAGGCGCGCACACAGCGCGAGCAGACGATGCACTTGGCAGGATCGAAGGTGAAGTACGGGTTCGACTCGTCTTTTTGGGCGTCGAGGTGGTTGGCGCCATCGTAGCCGTAGCGCACCTCGCGCAAGCCGACCGCACCCGCCATGTCCTGCAGCTCGCAATCGCCGTTGGCCGAGCAGGTGAGGCAATCGAGCGGATGGTCGGAGATGTAGAGCTCCATGACGCCGCGACGCAAGGTCTTGAGCCTGCCGGTCTGCGTGCGCACCTTCATGCCTGGGGCGACCGGCGTGGTGCAAGAGGCCGGCGTGCCTGCGCGGCCTTCGATCTCGACGAGGCAGAGGCGGCAGGATCCGAACGCCTCGAGGGTGTCGGTGGCGCAGAGCTTGGGTACCGAGACGCCCGCCTCGGCGGCTGCTCGCATGACCGAGGTCCCCGCGGGCACCTCGATGACCATGCCGTCGATCTCGAGCGTGACGGTCTGGGTGGCATGCGATGGCGGCGTACCGAAGTCGCGTTCGATGGTGGCGCTCATTGTCTTTGGAAATCCTGCGGGAAATGACGCACGGCACTCATCACCGGATACGGCACGAAGCCGCCCAACGCACAGAGTGAACCCAGTTTCAGAGTATTGCAGAGGTCCTCGAGCAGCGCCAAGTTGGCCGCGACCTCGTGACCCTTGAGGATCTTATCGATGACCTCCATGCCACGCACCGAGCCGACCCGGCAAGGCGTGCACTTGCCGCAGGACTCCGCGGCGCAGAACTCCATCGCGAAGCGTGCTTGGCGCGCCATGTCGACCGTATCGTCGAACACCACGATACCGCCATGTCCGAGGAGACCGTCGCGCGCGGCGAACGCTTCGTAGTCGAGCACGGTGTCGAAGAGTTCGCGCGGGAAGTAGGCACCGAGCGGGCCACCGGTCTGCACCGCGCGCACCGGCCGACCGGTGGCGGTACCGCCGCCGATCTGGTCGACGAGCTCCCCGAGATCCATGCCGAAGGGCGCCTCGAAGAGGCCACCGAACCGGATATTGCCCGCCAACTGGAACGGCAGCGTGCCGCGCGAGCGGCCGTAACCGAGCGCTGCATAAGCCTCGGCGCCGCGCACCAGGACCTCCGGTACGGTCGCGAGCGTCAGCACATTGTTGACGACGGTCGGGCGACCGAAGAGCCCCTTGTGCGCCGGCAACGGCGGCTTGGCGCGCACCTGACCGCGCTTGCCCTCCAAGCTCTCGAGCAGTGCGGTCTCCTCACCACAGACATACGACCCTGCGCCGACCCGCAGCTCGATGTCGCAGTCCGCAAGCAAGCCCTGCGCACGCGCGATGACCAGCGCATGCTCGAGAACCTCGATGGCACGCGGATACTCGGAGCGGATGTAGATGAACCCCTTGCGCGCACCGACCGAGAGGCCACAGATCACCATGCCCTCCAGCAGCGCGAGCGGATCGCCCTCCATCAACATGCGGTCTGCGAAGGTGCCGGAGTCGCCCTCATCAGCGTTGCAGACGACGTACTTGAGCTCCCCCGCCGTCTCTTGGACGGTGCGCCATTTGATGCCGGCAGGGAACCCGGCACCGCCCCGACCGCGCAGACCCGATGCGGTGACCGCTGCTATCGTGGCTGTGGCGCCCAGCGCGCGCGCGCGGGCCAAGCCCTGCCCGCCGCCCTGCGCGACGAAGTCATCCCAGGAGAGAGGGTCGATGATGCCGCAGCGTACGAAGGTCCACCGCGTCTGACGGGCCATGAAGGGATGCTGCAACGGATCGCCGATGCGCAGCGCGTGACTGCCGCCCTCGATCCAACCGGCTGCGAAAAGTCCCGGGACATCGGCCACCGTCACCGGCCCGTAGCCGACGCGGCCGGTGGCGGTCTGCACCTCGACCAAAGGTTCGAGCCAATGCATGCCATGCGACCCGTTGCGCACGATCTCGACCGGTGTGCCGAGCCGTCCGGCCTCCGCGACGATGGCGGCTGAAAGCGCGTCGGCGTCGAGCGCGAGCGCCGCCGAGTCGGCAGGCACGTAGATGCGGGTCATCGACGGCACTTGTGCAGCGCCTCCTCGAGTTTCGGCCAATCCGCGCGGGCGATCAGGCGCTCGCCCACCTGCGCTGCGGGCGCGACCGAGCAGAGCCCGAGACAGAACATCGGTTCCAGCGTCACCTCGCCATCGCGGGTCGTACCATGCCAATCGATGCCGAGATGCTGGCGCGCAAGGGCGGCGAGATCATCCGCACCCATGGCCTGGCAGGCCTCCGCGCGGCAGATCTTGAGCGCGGTGCGCCCGACAGGCTCGCGCCGGAAGTCATGATAGAAGGTGACGACGCCATGCACCTCGGCGCGCGAGAGGTTCAAGGCTTGGGCGACCTGCGCCACGGCCTCATCGGGCAGATACCCGAACTCCTGCTGCAGCGCGCGCAACACCGGCAGCGCCGCCCCGTCGAGATGCTGGTGGGTCTCGATGATGGCCGCCGCGCGTTGCGTATCCCAAGGCATGACGGCGGGTCAGAACATGCCAACGACGCGGCCCGAGGCGTCGATGTCGATGTTGCAGGCGGCAGGGAGCTTCGGCAGTCCCGGCATGGTCATGATGTCGCCGCAGATCATGACGACGAACTCGGCGCCGGCCGCGAGCCTCACCTCACGGATGTTGACCACATGGTTGCTCGGTGCGCCGCGCAGCTTCGGGTCGGTCGAGAACGAGTACTGCGTCTTGGCGACGCAGACGGGGTAATGCCCGTAGCCGTTCTCCTGCAGAGTGCGGATCGCAGTGCGTACCTTGGCATCGGCGGTGATGTCGGAGGCGCCGTAGAGTTCCGTCGCGACCTTCTTCATCTTGTCCCAGAGCGACAACTCGTCCGGGTAGAGGTGGGTGAAGTAGTTCGGCTGCTCCGTGAGCCGGACCACCTCGTGCGCGAGTTCGGTGGCGCCGGCGCTGCCCTCAGCGAAGTGCTTGGCGGTGACGACCTTCACGCCCAAGTGGCTCGCACGCTCGTGCAGCGCCTGGATCTCCGCAGCCGTGTCCTCGGCGCGGTGGTTGATGGACACCACGCAGGGCAAGCCGAAACGGTCGCGCACGTTGGCGATGTGCCGCTCGAGGTTCGCCATGCCCTTAATGAGAGCCTCGACGTTCTCCTTCGGCAGGTCAGGCACCTCGATGCCGCCGTGGTATTTGAGGGCGCGCACCGTGGCGACGATCACCGCCGCGTCGGGCTTGAGGCCCGCCTTCCGGCATTTGATGTCGATGAACTTCTCGGCGCCGAGATCGGCGCCGAAGCCCGCTTCGGTGACCACGAAATCACCGAGCTTGAGCGCGGTGCGGGTCGCGATCACGGAGTTGCAGCCGTGGGCGATGTTGGCGAACGGACCGCCGTGGATGATCGCGGGGTTGTTCTCGAGCGTCTGCACGAGGTTCGGCGCAAGCGCGTCCTTGAGCAGCACCGTCATCGCCCCGTGCGCCTTCAGGTCGCGGGCGAGGACCGGCTTCTGGTCACGGGTGTAGCCGACGACGATCTTGCCGAGGCGCTCTTTGAGATCGCTGATGCTGGTGGCGAGACAGAAGATGGCCATCACTTCGGAGGCCACGACGATGTCGAAGCCGTCCTCGCGCGGGAAGCCGTTGGGGCTGCCGCCGAGACCTGCGGTGATCTGACGCAGTGCGCGGTCGTTCACATCGACCACGCGCCGCCAGGCGATCCGCCGGACATCGAAGCCGAGTTCGTTGCCATGGTAGATGTGGTTGTCGATCATCGCCGCGAGCAGGTTATTCGCGAGCGCGATCGCGGCGAAGTCGCCGGTGAAGTGGAGGTTGATGTCCTCCATCGGTACGACCTGCGCATGGCCGCCACCGGCGGCTCCGCCCTTCATACCGAACACCGGACCGAGCGCAGGTTCGCGCAGGCAGACCACGGCGCGCTTGCCGATGCGATTGAGCGCATCGCCGAGGCCGACCGTGGTCGTGGTCTTACCCTCGCCCGCCGGCGTCGGCGAGATCGCCGTCACGAGCACGAGTTTTCCGTCGGGCCGGTCGCGCAACGAGTCGATGTACCCGAGGGAGAGCTTCGCTTTGTAACGACCGAAGGGCTCCAAGGCCTCTTCCGGGATACCGAGGCGGTCTTGCGCCAGCGCGGTGATGGGCCGCAGCTTGGCGGCCTGCGCGATCTCGATGTTGTTCTTCAAGGCGTTCTCTCCCGGTTCAGAAGCCCCGAAATTGTGGTCGCGAGGCAGGCCCCTGACACGCCTGAATGCGACATCGTGTTGAGCGTAAGCGACCGCACCATGCGCAGGGTCACAACCGTCCGGCGGCCTCGTCTTCACGGATCATGCGCAGGATGGAGAGCGCCAACAGCACGCCGACCGCGAGCAGGGGCAGACTGACGACGATGGTGGCGGACTGGACCACCTTCAGACCGCCCTCGACGAACAGCAGCGCGATCGGCGGCACACCGATCGCGAAGGCCCAGAACACGCGCTGCCAACGCGCAGGATCCTGCCCGGCATGGATGTCGCGGCTCGCCACCGAGGCGAGCGTATAAGACGCCGAATCGTAGGTGGTCGCCATCAAGATGGCGGCGACGGTCAGGAAGCCGAGGATCGTGAGCGACGGCCACGGAAGCGTTCCGAGCACCTCCGCGAGCGCATACGGACCGGAGTGCTGCTTCAAAAGTTCGGTGACCTTCAGGGCGCCGGTGAGTTCGAGGTCGAGGGCGTAGTTGCCGAGCACGATGTAGAAGATGCCGGCCCCCAAGGTACCGAAGACCATCAGCCCGAAGATCAGTTCGCGCAGCGTGCGACCGCGCGAGATGCGGGTCGCGAACAACGCGACGAACGGCGCATAGGCCACCCACCAGGCCCAATAGAACACCGTCCAGCTCTCGATGACGCCCTTACGCTCGATGGGATCCGTCCAGGTCACCATACGCACAAACTCTTGCACCATGAGGCCGAGGGAGTTGGTGCCCATCTGCAGGATGAAGAGCGTCGGGCCCGCGAGCAGCACGAATCCCAGCAGCCCCAAAGCGAGGTAGGTGTTGGTGTCGGCGAGCCGCTTGAAGCCTTTCTCGAGACCGAGGAAGCTGCTGGCCGCGAAGATCAGCACACAGACCAGGATGATGATCGCCTCGATGGTGAAGGTCTGCGGGATGCCCGTGAGCTTGGCGAACAGCGCCGCGATCATCGGTGCGGTCAGCGCGAGCGCCGTCGCGCTGCCGCCGATGAGGTTCACCATGTAAATGAAGTCGATGATGCGGCCGCGCGTGCTGCTGACCCCGCCGGGCAAGAAGGGCAGACAGCCTGAGCTCAAGCGCAGGTGCGGTTCACCGCGTTGGTAGAAGGCGTACGCGATCGCGATGGTCGGCAGGCAGAAGATCGCCCAGCCCACCGGCCCCCAATGGAAGATGCCGTAGGTGGCGGCCCACTCGATGGCGGCCGTGGAGCGCGGCGCGACGCCGAGCGGCGGCGCGTCGATGTAGAACGCCCATTCGACGACCGCCCAATAGATGAGCGTCGCGCCGACCCCGGCGCAGAAGATCATGCCGATCCAGCTCAAGGTGCTGAAGTCAGGCCGGGCGTCCTGGCCACCGAGCCGGATCCTGCCGTGGCGACTGAAGGCGATGAAGCCGAGGAACCCGAGCAGCGCGATGACATACCACTGATAGAGGAAGCCGAGGTTCTTGGTCAGCAGGTCGTAGAGACGGATGATCACGACCCCTGCCTGCTGCGGCGCGACGAACACCAACGCGCACACGCCCAGCACCGTCGCGGCCGTGATCGCGAACACCGGCCAGTCGGCAGGCGGTTCGCGAGAAGGGCGGGACGGCGGCGGCGGCGAGTCAGTCCCGGATGCCACAGTGGATCCTCTCCGGCCGCGGCAAGGCGGCATGTTTTTCTTGGACGTCCGACAACTTCTGCTGGAGCGCAGGCCCCGGCAGCGATGCGCGACGGGTCGCGAGCGAGACGTGCAGCAGCAGATGCTCGGCGGTGGCGAGCAGCTGCCCGTCGGCGTCGTAGAGGCGGTTCAGCAGATGCATGCGCTTGCCGGCACCGTTGAGGAGCTGCGTGGTGGCGCGGATCCGTGCCCCTGCATGCACCTCGGCGAGATGTTTGATGTGGGTCTCGACGGTGAAGTAGCTGCCACCCGAGGCGATGTAGGCCGCATCGCAACCGACGAGCTCAATGAACCGATCGGTGGCTCCGCTGAAGGCCTCGAGGTAGCGCGCCTCGTTCATGTGACCGTTGTAGTCGGTCCAGTCGATGGGGACGGTGCGGACCAAGGTCTCGACCGGCTGCGACCAGTCAGGTTGAGCCCGCGTACTCTGCAATCTTTGGTCATGCTCGCGCAGCAGCCGACCGGAAGCCCAATCCCGACCCTTCAGCGCGCGCATCATCGCCACGAGGTTGTCGTCGCGGATGCGCTCGAGCTCGCGGATGCTGTGCATGCCGGACTGTGCGTCCGATTGCGAGGCGATCTTGTCGATCAGCGCCTCGTCGAGTTCGGGGACATCGGTGAGACGCGTCCACGGCCAACTGAGGCAGGGACCGAACTGCGCGATGAAATGCCGCATACCGGCCTCGCCGCCCGCGACGCGGTAGGTCTCGAACAGGCCCATCTGCGCCCAACGGATGCCGAAGCCGAAGCGGATGACATCGTCGATCTCGGTGGTGGTCGCGATGTCGTCCTTGACGAGCCACAGCGCCTCGCGCCAGACGGCCTCGAGGAACCGGTCGGCGACATGCGCGTCGATCTCGCGACGGATGCGCAGCGGCATCATGCCGAGGGTGCGCATCGTCTGCATCGCCCCGGTGACGAACGCGTCGGTCGCGCTCGTGTGCGGCACCACCTCGACCACGGGCAGCAGGTACACCGGGTTGAAGGGATGCACGACCATCACCTGTGCAGGCCGCGGGATACCGGCTCCGAGTTCGGAAGGCTTGAACCCGGAGGTCGAGGAACCGATCACGACCTCGGCGGGGATGACGGCCTGGATGTGGGTGAGCACGCGGTGCTTGAGGTCGAGCCGCTCCGGCACGGACTCCTGGATCCAGCTCGCCCCGGCAACGGCTTCCTCCACGGTGGCGCAGAGCCGCCACTCGCCCTCGGGCGGCAGCGCGGTGTCGTAGAGCCCGGGCAGCGAGCGCCGGGCGTTACCGAGGACTTCCGCGAGTTTGCGATCGGCTTCGGGATCCGGGTCGAAGACCTGGACATCCCAACCGTTCAAAAGAAACCGTGCCAGCCATCCCCCGCCGATGACGCCGCCCCCGATGACTGCGGCGACCGGCCTCATGCGTGGGCGACCGGCGCACGCTTGACGAGACCCAGCTTGCTGCGGACTTCGGCAGGGCTGATGACGCGCGCACCGAGGCGCTCGATGATGCCGACCGCGCGCTCGACGAGGTCCTCGTTGCGTGCCAACACGCCCTTGTCGAGCCAGAGGTTGTCCTCAAGCCCCACCCGCACATTACCGCCGGCGATCACCGCTGCCGCCACATAGGGCATCTGGTCGCGGCCGAGGCTGAACGCCGACCAGGTCCAGTCGGCGGGGACGTTGTGGACCATCGCCATGAAGGTATCGAGGTCGTTGGGCGCGCCCCAGGGGATGCCCATGCAGAGCTGCACCAGCGCAGGGCTGTCGAGCACACCCTCTTCGACGAGACGCTTGGCGAACCAGAGGTGCCCGGTGTCGAAGGCTTCGATCTCGGGGCGCACGCCGAGCTTCGTCATCATGCCGCCCATCGCCCGCAGCATGCCGGGCGTGTTGGTCATGACATAGTCGGCTTCGGCGAAGTTCATGGTGCCGCAGTCGAGCGTGCAGATCTCGGGGAGGCAATCGGCGATGGGCCGCATGCGATCCTCTGCGCTGCCCATGTCGGTACCGACCGGATTGAGCGGCAGCGGCGCTTCGGGCGGTCCGAGGACCAGGTCGCCGCCCATGCCGGCGGTGAGGTTCACCACAACGTCGGTGTCGGAGTCACGGATGCGATCGACCAGCTCGCGGTAGAGCTTGGGGTCGCGGCTCGCCTTGCCGGTCTCGGGGTCCCGGACATGGCAGTGGACGACGGCGGCACCGGCTTTGGCGGCGGCGATGGCGCTGGCGGCGATGTCGCGCGGCGAACGGGGCACGTGATGCGAACGGTCCTGGGTGCCACCCGAGCCCGTGACAGCGCAGGTGATGAAGACTTCGCGACTGATCTGCAGCGGCATGCAGCCCCGCTCCCGTGGGTTTATGCTTATGCCCGCAATCATGCCATAGATGCAGGCAAGCGCCAGCGGCGGAGACCCATGCACTTTTCCCTCACCGAAGAGCAGCGGCTGATCGTCGATACCACACGCGAGTTCGTCGCCAACGAGCTCTATCCCCATGAGGCGGAGGTCGAGGCGACCGGTCGCTTGCGCCCCGAGCTGCGCGACGAGATCAAGCGCAAGGCCATCGACGCAGGTCTCTACGCGGCCAACATGCCTGCCGAGGTCGGCGGCGCCGGACTCGACACGCTCACCTGGATCCTCTACGAGCGCGAACTCGGCCGCGCCAACTACGCGCTGCATTGGACCTGCGTCGGCAGACCCTCGAACATCCTCATGGCCTGCAAGGGCGATCAGCGCGAGCGGTATCTCTTGCCCGCCGTGCGTGGTGAGCGCTCGGAATGTCTCGCGATGACCGAGCCCGGCGCCGGCTCTGACCTGCGCGGCATGAAGACCCGCGCGCGTCAGGAGGGCGACGACTTCGTCATCAACGGCAGCAAGCATTTCATCAGCCACGCCGACGAAGCGGATTTCGTGGTGCTGTTCGCCGCGACGGGCGAGGAGACCTCCGCCCGCGGCAATCGCGCCCTCATCACCGCATTCCTGATCGATCGTGGCACCCCGGGCTTCCAAGTGCTCGAGGGCTACAAAAGCGTCTCCCACCGCGGCTATAGCAACTGCATCCTGCAGTTCGACGACTGTCGGATACCGAAGTCGCAGGTGCTGGGTGAGGTCGGACGCGGCTTCGAGGTCGCGAACCAATGGCTCGGCGCGACACGGCTGCAGGTGGCCGCCACCTGCTTGGGACGCGCCGAGCGCGCGCTCGATCTCGCGACGCGCTGGGCCGCGGAGCGCCAGCAATTCGGCCAACAGATCGGCAAGTTCCAAGGCGTCTCTTTCAAACTCGCGGACATGGCGACGGAACTGAAGGCCGCGGAGTTGCTGACCCTCGAGGCCGCCTGGAAGGTCGACCAAGGGACGGTGACGGACTCCGACATGGCGATGGCGAAACTCAAGGCGACCGAGATGCTGGCCTTCGTCGCCGACGAGGCCATCCAGATCCACGGCGGCATGGGCCTGATGTCCGACCTGCCGCTCGAGCGCATCTGGCGCGACGCGCGGGTCGAGCGCATCTGGGAAGGCACCTCCGAGATCCAGCGCCATATCATCTCGCGTGCACTGCTGCGACCACTCGGCGCCTGAATGCGTCTGCAACGACTGCTCCATCCGCGCTCGATCGCGTTCGTCGGCGGCAGCGAATGCGCCATCGCCATCGAGCGTACCCGGGCGCTCGGCTTCGAGGGTCGGATCTGGGCGGTCAATCCACGCCGTCCGCAACTGGGTGGCGTGCCGACCCTCGCCTCGATCGCCGACATCGACGGCTCGCCCGATGCCGCGTTCATCGCCCTGCCGCGCGCGCTGACACCGGAGGCGGTCGCGGCGCTGCGCGCGCTCGGCTGCGGTGGCGCCGTGATCTACGCCGCGGGCTTCGCCGAGACGGGTGACCTCGACCGTCAGCGCTCGCTGCTCGAGGCCGCCGACGGCATGCCGCTGCTCGGCCCGAACTGCTACGGCTTCATCAACACCACGGCGCGCGTCGCGCTGTGGCCGGACGAGCACGCGCTCAGCCCTGTCGAACGCGGCGTCGCGCTCGTCACCCAGTCGGGGAACATCGGCTGCAATCTCACCATGATGCAGCGCGGACTGCCGATCGCGGCGCTGCTCACGCTCGGTAACCAGGCGGATGTCGATATCGCCGCGGCGGTGGATGCGTTCGCGCAGGACCCGCGCATCACCGCCATCGGTCTGCACATCGAGGGGCTGCGCGATCCGCAGGCCTTCGCGGCCGCCGCTGCGCGGGCGCAGGCGGCGGGCAAGCCGGTGGTCGCGCTCAAGACCGGCCGCTCGCCGCAGGGCGCACGCATCGCCCTGAGCCACACCGCATCGATGGCGGGCGAGGACCGCATCTGCGAGGCGCTCTTCGGACGCTACGGCGTGGCGCGGGTGCCCACCCTCTCCGCGCTGGTCGAAACGCTCAAGCTGCTGCACTTCGGCGGGCCGATCACGGGGCGTCGATTGGTATCTTTGAGTTGCTCAGGTGGCGAGGCCGCGCTCGTCGCCGATCTTGCGCCGGCGCATGGGCTCTCTTTCCCGCCGTTCAGCGAGGCGGCGGCCCGCAGCGTCGCCGCGACGCTCAACGACCTCGTGCACATCGACAATCCGCTCGACTACCACACCTTCATCTGGAACCAGCGCGAGGCGCTCGAGAACACCTTCGCCGCGGCGATGGGCGGCGGCTTCGATGCGGCGCTGCTGATCCTCGACACGCCGACACATCCGGCGATGAAGCCGGATTCCTGGCTCGTCACCGCGCGTGCTTGGGCGACGGCGCAGCAGCGGGTCGGCGCCCGGGCGGTGGTGGTCGCGACGCTACCCGAGGGGATGCCACCCCGCCTCGCCGACGAACTCGGTGCCTCGGGCATCGCGCCGCTGATCGGCATCGAGGATGCGCTGAGCGCCTTGGCGGCGGCAGCGGCGATCGGCGAGCGGTATGCGCGACCGGTGGCCGTGCTCCCGTGGCCGACCGGTCCGACGTCCCGCGCCATGCCCGACGACGACCTCAACGCCGCCACGACAGGACGGGTGGTACGCGAGTCCGAGGCGAAGGCGCTGCTGGCACAGTACGGGCTTGTGGTCCCCATGACGGCCGAGTGCGCGCTGGCCGACGCGCCGCAGGTCGCCGCACGCATCGGCTTCCCCGTCGTGCTCAAGATCTCGGACGAATCGATCGCACACAAGAGCGATGTCGGCGGCGTCGCGCTGGGTCTGCGTTCCGCCGACGAGGTCGCCGCGGCCGCCGGACGCATGGCGGCGCTCGGCGATCGCGTGCTCGTCGAGCAGATGGTCGGCGGTGCGGTCGCGGAGCTCATCGTCGGCGTGGTGCGCGATCCGCAGTTCGGTTTCGCGCTCCTCATCGGTGCGGGCGGCGTGCTCGCGGAGCTCATCACCGATTCCGTGACGCTGCTGCTGCCCGCGACGCGCGAGGACATCGAGCGCGCGGTGCGCACGCTGCGCGTGTGGACACTCATCGAGGGCCATCGCGGCCGCAAGGGCGATCCCGATCCGGTGCTGCGTGCCATCGAGGCGATCGCGGCCTTCGCCGACGCGCACCGCGACGATCTGCTCGAACTCGATGTGAACCCCCTGCTCGTCCTGCCCGACCGTGCGGTCGCGGTGGATGCGCTCATCAAGACGAGGTGACCATGACCAGCCCCATCCGTACCGAACGACGCGGCGCCGTGCTCGAAGTGACCCTCGACCGCCCAAAGGCCAACGCCATCGATACGGCGACGAGTCGCATCATGGGCGAGGTGTTCGCAGGCTTCCGCGACGACCCGGAATTACGGGTCGCGATCCTCACCGCCGCCGGCGATCGGTTCTTCTCGCCGGGCTGGGACCTCAAGGCTGCGGCGGCGGGTGAGGCACCGGACTCCGATTACGGCGTCGGCGGCTTCGGCGGATTACAGGAGTTGCCGGGGCTGAACAAACCCGTGATCTGCGCCATCAACGGCCTCGCCTTCGGCGGCGGCTTCGAGATCGCGCTCTCTTGCGACATCCTGATCGCGGCCGAGCACGCGACCTTCGCGCTGCCCGAGATCAATTCCGGCACGGTGGCCGATGCGGCCTCGATCAAATTGCCCCGCCGCATCCCGTTCCATGTCGCGATGGAGCTCCTGCTCACAGGGCGCCGCATCGACGCCCAAGAAGCGAAGCAGTGGGGACTCGTCAACGAGATCGTCCCCGCCGATCGGCTGATGGAACGCGCGCGCGAACTCGCGCAGCAACTCGCCGAGGGTCCGCCGCTCGTGTTCGCAGCGATCAAAGAGATCATCCGCCAGACCTCGCATCTGCCCGTCCAAGAGGCGTTCGACCAGGTCACCAAGCGCCGCCTGCCGACCGTGGACCGGCTCTACAGCAGCGAAGACCAGAAAGAAGGCGCGCGCGCCTTCGCCGAGAAGCGCAAGCCGGTCTGGCGAGGACGCTGAGCCGCAAACTCGATGCCAAGAGGCGATGCCAAGAGGCGACATGCCATGGCGCGTCGGCTCAAGACAGTGCGACGTCAAAGGCGTACAACCGACCCATGAACACATCACTGAGATCCTGTCGCCGCGTTGCGATCTGTCTGATGGCGGCCTGGCTTCCGGCTGCCGTGTCCGCGGGAGCAGCGACGGACCGATTGCCGGTCGCCGCCCTGACGTCTGCCGCGACGCCCTCATCCCCCGTGGACAACGCGGCGTTCGTCCCGGGGACGGACGCACTGCCCGCTTCGCCGATCGTCGGGACGCTGCACATCGCGCAGTCCGCGATGCAGGCGATGCCTGCCCTCAAGGGACCGCTGATCGGCGGGCGCGATGCTCGGCTCTTCCCGGCGCTCTCACTCACGCTCTTCAGCGATGGCGAGACGCTCCTACCCCTGCAGCGCGGCAACATGATGTCCGAGCTGCCCGGCAAGGGCGCTCGCAGCTACTGGACTGTGATCCCGCAGCCCGGGCGGGTGTGGCGCGAACCGGGCGATGGCGAGTGGTCACGCGCGGCGCTCCCGCTGATGCTGGTGAACGACACCGAGAACCATGCCCACCAAGGCGTCGCGACCTTCCTGTATCGAGGCGGTGAAGTCACCGCGCTTCGCCTGCAGTTCACGCAGCAGACCGCGCCCTACCTGCTACACCAGCATGTGATCTTCTGGGGACGCGCCGCGACGACCTTCACGCCGGGCGGACCGCCCGACCTCGAGACGCAGCGTGCCGCCGCACGACGCGAACTCTCGGACCGCTTGCCCACGCGGCCTTGGTCAGAACTCGAGAAGCAGTTCCCGCCGGGCACGCTCGCGGCCTTCGGTGGACCGCTGCGGCCCCAATGGCAGGTGATCAACGCGGTCGTCTACCGCGGCACGCTCTACCACCAGGCATCGAGCACGCCACAGGGTCCCTACCCCTATCCGCTTGAGATGCGGTTCGGCGTGCGCTCGGTGATGAAGAGCGTCGCGGCACCGCTCGCGCTGCTTCGCCTCGCCGAGACCTACGGACCTTATGTGCTCGACCTGCGGATCGGTGATCATGTGCCCGGCCTGCATCCGAAGTGGGGCCGCATCCGTTTCATCGACGCCGCCGATATGGCGACCGGTTTTGGTGGGCTTGGCAGCATCACGACCCATCCCAACGACCCATACGCCGGTTATCTCGAAGGCGAGTACGACGCTTGGTACACGGCCGGCTCGACCACCGAGAAGCTCGCGCTCATCAACCGTCACCTCAAGCCCTACCCGTGGGAGCCGGGTACCGTCATGCGGTACCGCGACCAGGATTACTTCCTGCTGGGCCTGGCGATCGATGGATTCCTGAAGTCGGTACGCGGTCCGCAGGCCGATCTCTGGGAGATGCTCAGCGACGAAGTCTTCAAGCCGATCGGCATCCACCACGCACCCGCGGTGCGGACGATCGAACCGGACGGCGCGCGCGGCGCGATCTGGGCGAACGCAGGTTGGTATCCGACGCTCGACGACCAAGCCAAGATCGCGATCCTGCTGCAATCAGGCGGTGCGCACCAGGGCCAGCAACTGCTGCATCGCAGCCTCACGACCGACCTGTTGGCAGCGCGCGGCGCACTGCATATCAAGGGCGACCGCTCACGCGACCTCTCCGGCACCGCTCCTGCGAGCTCTACGGCGGCGGCAGACGCCTCTTCCGGCGACAACCATTACCGAATGGGGTTCTGGTTCCCGCGCCACATCGGCAGCGCCAGCGGCAAGGCGTTCCTGCTGCCCTCGATGCAAGGATCAGGCGACAACCGCGTGACGCTATACCCGAACGGCATCATCACGCTGCAGATGGCCAAAGCCGCAGAGCTGCCACCCGGCGAGCAGGCCCGCGACGACGATGCGGCCGCGACGCACCGGGTGATCGATCGCATGGCGCCGTTCTAGGAGACGCCGTTCCGGGATGTGCGACGCGGTCGGCGTAGCCGCTAGTACGCCAGCGCCTGCAGGGCCGCACTCAGGACGCTCGCCCGATCGACCTCGAAGAACGCGCGCAACGCGGTGCGCGTGTCGCTGCGCCCGAAACCGTCGGTGCCGAGCGCGATGAAGCGCCGTCCCGGCAGATAGCTCGCGACCATCTGCGGCAGGGCGCGCACATAGTCGGTGGCGACGACGATCGGCGCATCGCCCGACAATGACACCTCGAGCCAACTGCGTTGGGCCGAAGTCTGCGCATCGAGCCGGGCCGCACGCTCGACCGCGGCGGCCTCGCGTGCCAATTCGCTGAAGCTCGTGACGCTCCAGACTTCGCAGGCGATGCCGTGCTCGCCGCCCAAGATCTCCGCCGCCGCGATCACCTCGCGCAGGATCGTCCCGGACCCGAGCAGCCGGATCCGTGCCGTGCCCGCAGGGCCGTAGACGCCATAGCGGTACATGCCGCGGATCACGCCCTCGGCGGCACCCGCAGGCAGCGAGGGCTGGGCATAGTTCTCGTTCATCAGCGTGATGTAGTAGAACTCGTCGACGCCCTCTTCGAGCATGCGACGGGCGCCGTGGTCGAGGATCACCGCAAGCTCACCCGCGAACGCCGGGTCGTAGGCACGGCAATTGGGGATGGTCGAGGCGACGAGATGGCTCGAGCCGTCCTGGTGCTGCAGCCCCTCGCCCGAGAGCGTGGTGCGCCCGGCGGTGGCGCCCAGCAGGAATCCGCGCGCGCGCTGGTCGGCGGCCGCCCAGATGAGATCGCCGACGCGCTGGAAGCCGAAGATCGAGTAGTAGATGTAGAACGGCAGGAGCGGCAGACCGTGCACGCTGTAGGCCGTCGCCGCCGCCACCCACGAGGACATCGCGCCCGCCTCGGTGATGCCCTCCTCGAGCAGTTGGCCGTCCTGCGATTCACGGTAGGCGAGCAGGGAGCCGGCGTCCTCGGGTTGATAGAGCTGCCCCACGGGGGAGTAGATACCGATCTGGCGGAACAGGCTCGCCATGCCGAAGGTGCGTGCCTCATCGGCGACGATGGGCACGATGCGCGGTCCCAGCGTCTTGTCGCGCAACAAGCCGCCGAGGAGGCGCACGAAGGCCATCGTGGTCGACATCTCTTTGCCGTCCGATTCGAGCGCGAACTGCGCATAGCCCGCAAGCGGCGGCACGGTGAGAGGCGGCGCCTCCCGACGGCGGCGCGGCATCGGTCCGCCGAGCGCATCGCGGCGCGCAGCGAGATAGCGCATCTCCGGGCTGTCCGCGGGCGGCCGGTGGAAGCGCAACTGCGCGACATCGTCGTCGGAGAGCGGCAGGTTGAAGCGGTTACGGAACTCGAGCAACGCCTCGATGTCGAGTTTCTTCTCCTGATGCGCCGTCATGCGCGACTCGCCCGCACGACCCATGCCGTAGCCCTTTTTGGTCTTGGCGAGGATCACGGTGGGCTGCCCGCGATGGGCACGCGCCGCGGCGAAGGCCGCATAGAGTTTGCGGAAATCGTGCCCGCCGCGCTTGAGTGCGTCGATCTCGACGGGCGACATGTGTGCGACCAAGGCACGCAGTTCAGGATCGAGTCCGAAGAATTTCTCTTGGTTGTAGGCGCCGTCGTTCGCGCCCAAGGTCTGGTACTGGCCATCGACCGTGTTGGCGAACGCACGCAGCAGGGAATGGTGTTTGTCGCGGGCGAACAGCGGATCCCAGTCCGACCCCCAGAGCACCTTGATGACATTCCAGCCCGCGCCGGTGAAGAGCGCCTCGAGCTCCTGGATGATCTGGCCGTTGCCGCGCACCGGTCCATCGAGGCGCTGCAGGTTGCAGTTGATGATGAACGTCAGGTTATCGAGCTTCTCGCGCGCCGCCAGCGTGAGCCCGCCCACCGATTCCGGCTCATCCATCTCGCCATCACCGAAGATGCCCCAGACATGCTGCGCACCGGTGTCGAGGAGACCTCGGTGGGCGAGATAGCGCAGGAAGCGCGCCTGGTAGATGGAGTTGATCGGGCCGATGCCCATCGAGCCGGTCGGGAACTGCCAAAAGTCCGGCATCAACCACGGGTGCGGATAGGAGCTGAGCCCCTGCCCGCCCGTCTCCTGACGGTAATTGGCGAGCTGCGTCTCGCCGAGCCGCCCCTCGAGGAAGGCGCGTGCATACACGCCAGGCGCGGAGTGCGGCTGGAAGAACACGAGGTCGCCGCCCCCCGGCGCGTCCGGACCGCGGAAGAAATGGTTGAAGCCGGTCTCGAAGATCTCCGCCGAGGACGCATAGGTCGCGACATGCCCGCCGAGTTCGCCATAGGCCTTGTTGGCGCGCACGACCATCGCGAGCGCGTTCCAGCGCATGATCGCCGTGAGCCGCTCCTCGAGTGCGACATCGCCGGGATGCACCGCCTGCTCATCGAGCCGTACGGTGTTCTGGTAGGCCGAATACGGCATGACATGGGCGACGACGCCCAACTGCTGCGCCTCCTGCTCAAGCTGTGTCAGAAGGTAAAGGCCGCGCTCGCGGCCGCCCGCAGCGACCGCGGCGCGGAGCGCCTCAAGCCATTCACGGGTCTCTTCGGGATCGGTGTCGTGGGGGGCGGTCATGCGGTGGATTGTACCGCTCCCGCCGCGCGCCGCCGCTCACCGCCCTTGCGAGACCAACCTGCCGAGCGCATCGAGGTAGTCGGCGAAGGCCTTGCGGCCGGGCTCGGTGAGCGCGACCTCCGTGAGCGGCTTACGGTCGCGGAAAGACTTGGTCGCGGTCACATAACCCGCCTCCTCGAGTTTGCGCAGGTGCACCGAGAGGTTGCCGTCCGTGGTCTCGAGCTTGGCCTTCAGCGTCCCGAAGTCGGCACTGCCCGCGCCGACGAGGTAGGCCATGATGCCGAGGCGTACACGCCCATGGATCACCTCGTCGAGGGCGTTGATGTCGAACGCCGCCACGGTCAGGCCCGGGCAGCCGCGCGCAGACGGAAGCCGGGGACCACGGCCGTCGCCACCAGCACGAGGGCGTAGACGAGGTATTCGTGGCCGCTGCCCTGCACGGCGGCCATCACGGGCACCGCCACGAAGCTCGCCGCGGCGACCCA